>JAJCYF010000186.1 GCA_029263035.1 Actinomycetes bacterium | reverse complement strand
GCGAGCGCCTCGGCGACCGAGACGAACGACAGGTGGGCCACCGACTCCAGCGAAGGATAGGCGGCCGCCACGGGCTTTCCGACCTGACTGGAAGCCGCGGCGGCAGTAACCTGGATATCCGGGTGGGATTCGAGAATCCGGAGCAGCTCCGCCCCCGCAAAACCCGACGCCACCAGCACCGCAGCCGAAATCGTCACTCAACTGCTCCCTCTTTAGTTTGCGAATGCATAATGAATTGAATTGTATTCAGCATTTTGAATAATGATTCGAGATTACCACGGATCCACGCTCAGGCAAACGTGTATTAACGGTAGTCCCGCACTCGCAGAGCTGCTTTGGCGTCGAGGCGAATCGCCGGGTCGGGGTCGTTCAGCAGCCGGGTGAGCACCCCTCGGATCTGTGGGGTATCCGCCGTGATCTCGTTCACCAGGTCGTAGACGGCAAGTGCCCTTACGTCCGGTGCGGGATCTTCCGCCAGCCGCAGCTGCACCCCGATCACCCGCGGGTCTTCAGGGCCGCAGCCCGCAACGCTGAAGGCGATGCCCCTGCGGATGTCGGCATCGGGGTGCGTGGAAAACCTCACCAGGGTGTCGAGAATCCGGGGATCGTCGGTGAACCTGAGACACGCCAGGACCCAGTAAAGGACGGCGGAATCCTTTTCGGCTTCCACCATCCCGTTCAGCAGATCCCAGGTTTCGTCGAAGAGCGGCCGCTGCCCGGCCTGACCCAGCTCGCCCAGAATTCGCAGGCCGATGATGCGGTCGCCGGGCAGCGATTGCCTGCAGAGGAGGGCCGCCGCATCAAATACCTCCCTCGTCGCGCGGTCGTGCAGGGCGGCCAGCACATCCAGGTGGGACGCTTCACCACGAGCGCGGGCCTGAGCGGCCGCTTCATCCTCGTCCACGCCGTCCCCAGGCAGCATGCGGCGGAACAGGTCGACCAAAGACGCGGTGGATTGGTCCCTGAATTGCTCGGCGCGCTTTGCGGTGGTCATGCCTTTCATTCTCCCGCGTCCGGAACACCCTAGGATGAATCCGTGGTCAACGAATGGATGGTTCCCCTGCTGCCCTGTGCCTCCGTCGACGAGATCAGGGACTTCTTCCTTCCACTGGGCTTTGAGGTCACCTACCGGCAGCTCAGGCCGAACCCATACGTGGCGCTGAAGCGGGAGGGCATCGACCTGCACTACTTCGGCATGGACGGCTTCCGGCCCGAGGACTCCTACGGATCCTGCCTGATTGTGGTGCAGGACACCCAGCCGCTCTACGAGGCCTTCGCCGCCGGGTTGAGAACCCAGTTCGGCAAGCTGCCGCTCAGCGGTTTCCCCCGTATCACCCGGCCGCGGCGCCGTAAGAACGCCGGGGATCTCAGCGGATTCAGCCTGATCGACCCTGCGGGCAACTGGATCCGGGTGACAACCGGGCCGGGCGGTGCGCCGGAAAACAGTGACCACCAGCCTGCGAGAAGCCGGATCTCGGTGGACCTGGACAACGCCGTGGTGTTCGCCGACTCCAAGGGAGACGTTCAGAAAGCAATCGAAATACTCGAGCGAGCGCTCCGCCGGAACGAACCCCGGGCCTCGTGGCTGGAGACCCTGGAGGCCCGGATCTACCTCGCAGAGCTACTGGTACGCCACCTTGAATACGACCGGGCGGCGGACCTCATCAGCGAGATTCAAAACGACGAGGTGCCCGAGACGGAGGCGCAGGCGGCGGCGCCGCTGCTGCGGCAGGCCGAGGAACTTCAGGACTTGCTGCCGGACTGATCGCTGCCGGGCACGACCTAACGATGCTGGTTCCCAGCGGGCACCGTGAAGTATCGTGAGGGAGATTGCAGAGGAGGATCAATGGCATCTTTGCGAACCACCCGGCTGATAGTCCTGCTTATGACCTTTCTGATTGCCTTGGGTGCCTGCGCGCAGGACTCCCCGGAGCAGGAGGATGAGACCACCGGGTCGGTGGAGGTTTCGCAGGATCCCGTCCTGCTGCCGGGTGACGCCCGGGCAATAGTGGAGGAGCTGAACACCGGCTCCGAAACAGCCAACGCCACCATGGATGAAAACCTTCAGAACTCGATCGAGACCTCCCCGGCGCGCGACATTGACGATGCTTTCTACAAGCGCTTCAGAGCCCTGGGTCGCACCACCGCGTCCGGCGTCGACCGGGACATCGAGCAGGTCACAGCGTACGTGCCGAGGCAGACCACCTACCCGGCCCGGTTTATGGCCTACGTCAGATTGGTCCCGGTGGACAACCCCGACGCCGGTCCCATCAGCCGCTTGCGCCTGTATGAAAAGGCGGCGGCGGACGAGCCGTGGAAGCTTGCCATGTACGTCACGGTGCCCCCGGAGTACCCGGCGCCGGACATCCGGCTGGACGCCGACGGGTTCGCCGAGCAGGTGACCGATGAGCGGGAAGGCGACCTCAAGCTGGACCCGGCCCGCGTGCCTGAGGAGTTCAGCAACTACCTGTCGGGCTACGCCGAGGGCACGGAGTCGACGATCTTCGCCCCCGGCCGGTTCACCAGCGAGCTCTCCCAGTCCTACAAGGCTTCGGTGGACGAGGACGCCCAGGCCCAGATCACAACCTCGATCGGGGTCACGCCCGGCGAGCGGGAGGTCGAAGCGTTCGAAACCACAGACGGCGGGGCGCTGGCAGTTTTCAGCGTCGACGTCGTGACCAGCTACGCCGCCGCCCCGGGCGGCCGGACGCTCAACCTGACCACCGGATCTGAAGGACTTTTGCCTCCGGGCACCTACGAAACCATCGAAAGGACCGTCATCCACATGGTCGCTGCGGAGGTACCGCCGGCACCGGCGGACGAGCTGGTTGAGATCGTCGGCAGCACCAGCGGGGTCGTGGCCTTCGAGCACAGCCCCTAACGGGGACGGCTCTCCAGCTCCTCAGCTTCCGCCAGCTTTGACCGGCCGACCTCCTCCGCCTTGCGGGCGAGGTTGGCCAGCTTGCCGGCACGCTCTGCGGCCGCGGCCGACGCTTCCGCCAGCTCGTCGGCCTCGTGCCGGGCCCGGTCGGAGTCCGTCCCGGCCTTCTTGGCTTCCATCAGCTTGGCCTCCCCCTCCGCCCTCAGCCGGGATATCCGCTGGTTGAGCTTGCGGAGCTCGTCGTCGGGCTCAACCGCCTCGAAAACCGCCACCGGCCCGCCGAAGCCGCCCGCCTTCGCCTCCTTCAGCAGCCGTCCGTGCTCAAGCAGTTCACGGGTTTGATCGTCGGTCGCCACCGCCAGCAGGGTCTCGGTAAGCCGCTCCTTTACCTGGGGGGTGACGGACCGCCCCTGCCCGGTCAGAACGGAGATCGCCTTGCCGGATATCGCCGAGATGGCCTTCTGGCGGTCGGCCTTGGCTCCATCCATGTCGGCCCGGGACTTCGCCGTCCTCAGCCGCTCTTCGGCCTCCAGCAGGGACCCGATCAGGTCGGAGTCCCGCCGGGCTACGAGGTTGAGGGCGTAGGCCGTGACGCTGGGGCGCTTCAGCGCCTTTATCGCCGCCGCCGCCCCGTCGTCACCCTGTTCCTTGAGCCGTTTGGCGATGCGATCCCGTTCGGCCGTGAACTCTTCGGGAGCAATCTCGAAAAGCGGGTCGGCGGGTTCCGGGAGATTCATCTGCGCGCAATTCTATGCCTGAGGTGCCGGCTGTTTCCGCCGGACCCAAGACGGATAGAGTTGCGGCAGGTTTTCCGGCGAAAGGTGAGTAAGAAGAATGGATTTCTTGACGGCGGACGTCATCGTCGGCTTCTTGACGTTGCTTGCCCTGGAGATCGTCCTGGGCATCGACAACATTGTTTTTCTGTCCATCCTTGCCGGGAAGCTTCCGGCCGAGCAGCAAAAGAAGGCCCGGCAGATCGGCCTCGGGCTGGCGCTGCTGATGCGGGTCGCCCTTCTACTCACCCTCTCCGTGATCATCGGGTTGGTAGACCCGTTATTCACGGTCTTTTCCCAGGAGGTCTCCGGCCGGGATCTGATCCTGATAGTCGGCGGACTGTTTCTGATCGCCAAGAGCACCTTCGAGATCCACGACAAGCTCGAAGGCCACGAAGGACACGCTTCGGCCAAGGCGGCAGCGTCCTTCGTCAGCGTGATCATCCAGATCGGCCTTCTGGACATCGTCTTCTCGCTGGACTCGGTCATCACCGCCGTCGGAATGGTGGACGAGATCAGCGTGATGATTGCCGCGGTCGTCGTCGCCATAGGGGTGATGCTCATAGCCGCTGAAGCAGTCAGTGCGTTCGTCGACCGGCACCCCACGGTCAAGATCCTGGCCTTGAGCTTCCTGCTCCTCATCGGGCTGAGCCTGATCCTGGAGGGTCTGCACCGGCACATCCCGAAGGGCTACATCTACTTCGCCATGGGCTTCTCGCTGTTCGTCGAAGCGATCAACCTGCGGGCGGGCCGCAAGCGGGCGGAGAAGGCGGCGGCACTGAAGGATGAGCCGGTCGAACTTCGATCCCGGTACTCGCGCAAGAGGCCGGGACCGAAGGCTTCGGGCAAGACGGCCGGCAAGCCAAAGCCGGCTGCCCGCAAGCCTCCGGCCAAAAAGCCTCCGGCCAAGCCGAGCGGACGCAAGTAGCCACACCGCCGGTGCTTTCGGAGAGCACTCTCGCCTCCAGCTGGCTCGAGCAGTTCGAGCGGTGGATGGATGAGGCACTCAATGCCGGAATAGCAGAGCCCTACGGCATGGTCGTCTCGACCGCGTCGCCGGATGGCAGGCCCGGCTCCAGGTCGGTCCTGCTGCGCGGGGTGTCTCAAGCCGGCTTTGACTTCCACACCAACTACGACTCCCGGAAGGGCCGGGAGCTCGCGGCCAATCCGGCGGTCAGCCTGCTCATGCCCTGGTACGACCTCGGCCGGCAGGTAGTGGTCGACGGAAGTGCCGAACGCCTGAGCTCCGCGCAGTCCGACACCTATTGGGCCACCCGCCCCCGGCCGTCACAGCTCAGTGCGCTGGCAAGCCCGCAGTCCCGGGTGATCGGGTCCCGGGACGAGCTGGAAGGCCGCCGGGCGAGGCTCCTCGAAGAGTACGGCGAGGACCCGGTGCCCCGGCCCCCGCACTGGGGCGGCTTCCGGGTGGCCCCGACGGCCGTCGAGTTCTGGCAGGCCGGTATCAACCGCATGCACGACCGGTTGCGGTTCCGGTTGGAGGGCGGGACCTGGATCGTGGAGCGGCTGGCTCCTTAAGCCCGGACCTTGCCTCCATGGTTCTGCTCGATCGCTTTCGCGATGGCGTTGCGGGCCTGGAGCGCCTCACCGTCGGCCAGGGTCCTCTCCGGACTGCGGAAGGTCATGGAGATCGCCATGCTCTTGTTGCCGGCCCCCACCTGCTCCCCCCGGTAGACGTCGATCAGGCGGACGCTCTCCAGCAGCGGCCCGCCCGCGCTCCGGGCGGTGTTCAGCAGGCTGCGGGTATCCACCTTCTCGGCGACGACCACCGCCAGGTCCAGCAGGACGGCCGGGAAGCGGCTGGGCTCCGGCGGGGGCAGCGGTGCCCCGACCAGCGCAATAAGGGCATCCAGGTCGAACTCACCCACGCTGAAGCGGGCGGGTACACCGGCCCGGTCCGCCGACTCCGGCGCCAGCTCTCCGAAAACCCCCAGCCGGGTGCCGTCGCCGGCAAACAGGCCCGCTGCACGGGTCGGGTGAAACAAGACCTCCTGGCGCTCCTCGAACTCCGCATCCCTCACACTCAGGGTCTGCAGCACGACCTCCACCATGCCCTTGAGGTCGAAGAAGTCCATCTCCCGTTCCGGAGAGTGCCACTCCTGCGGGCTCACGCCCCCCAGTGCAATCGCCAGCCTGAGTTTTTCCACGGGCGGCTCGGTGCCGTTCGGGTGAAACGTGCGTCCGACCTCGAACAGCCTCACCGCGCCGGGGCGGCGGGAGAAGTTGAGGGCGGCAGAGCGCAGCAGGCCGGGCAAAAGTGAGGGCCTGAGCAGCGACTCGTCGCGGCTGATCGGGTTGGCCAGCGGGGTGGCGGCATTCGAGCCCAGACCGATCTTCTCCAGATCCGCCGGGCTCACCAGGCTCGAGGTCTTCGCTTCGTACAAACCGGCGCCGATCAGCGCCCGGCGCAGCTTGCGAAGAGCCTTCTCGGTGTCGGGAAGCCGGCCGGCCCGGTTGGACCCGGAGGGCAGCGTGGTGGGGATCTTGTCGTAACCGATCACCCGGGCGACCTCCTCGATCAGGTCCTCCTCCACCTTCAGGTCCACCCGGAAGGTGGGGACCGTCGTGCGGATGGCCCCGTCATCGTTCTCCGGCTTCAGCCCCAGGCGCCCGAGGGCGTCGGTCATCTGCTCGGTGCTGAAATCCGCGCCCAGCAACGCCCGCGCCCGGTCGGGGCGCATGGTGATGGTCTCGCGCTCGACGGGGTTGGGGTAGACGTCGACCGACCCGGCGGCCGCATTCCCGCCGGCCCAGTCGACGATGAGCGCGGTAGCCAGCCGCGAGGCCAGGTCGACACCGTTGGGGTCGACTCCCCTCTCGAACCGGGCCGACGCTTCGGAGCGCAGGGCGTGGCGGCGGGAGGTCCGGAAGATGGAGCGGGTCTCAAAGTTGGCGGTCTCCAGGATCACCCGGTTGGTCGAATCGGTGACCTCGCTGTCCTGCCCGCCCATCACACCGGCCAGGGCCACCGGCCTGGACTCATCGGCGATAACCAGGTCCTCGGGGTCCAGCTTGCGATCGATGCCGTCGATGGAGATCAGGGTCTCGCCGGGGGCCGCCCGCCGGACGACGATTTTGCCGCCGCCGACCCTGTCCATGTCGAAGGCGTGCTGGGGCTGGCCGGTCACCAGCATGGCGTAGTTGGTGGCGTCGACGATCGCCGAGATCGGACGCACCCCGCTCAGGATCAGCCGCTGCTGCGCCCAGGCGGGGGAAGGCCCTGAGCCGGCGCCCTCAATGACCCGGGCCATGTAGCGAGGGCATCCAGCTTCGTCCTGAATCTCAACCCGGACGAAGTCCGAGGCCCGGGCCTCGGAGACCTTGAAGTCGATCGTTGCGCTGAAGTCCTTGAGACCGGCGCCGGTGCACGCTGCCACCTCCCGGGCGATCCCGATCAACCCCATGGCGTCGGGCCGGTTCGGGTTGATCTCCAGCTCCAGGACCGCCTCGCCCAGACCGAGCGCCTGCTTCAGATCGGTGCCGACGATGGTTTTGGGATCCAGCACCAGGATGCCGGAATGGTCGTCGCCCAGGCCCAGCTCGGAGGCGCTGCAGAGCATCCCCTCGGAGGGGACCCCGCGGAACTTGCGCCGGCCGATCTCTCCTACCTTGGGCACCTTGGAGCCCGGCTGTGCCACGGGGACCCGGTCCCCCACCTTGAAGTTGCTGGCGCCGCACACCACGCTGATGTAATCGCAGCCGGTGCGGACCCGGACGACGGAAAGCTTGTCGGCGTTCGGGTGCTCCCCAACTGCATCCACCTCGCCGACGATGATGCCCTCGACGCCCTCGCCGGTGCGATAGATCTTCTCGACCTTCATGCCGGCCGACGTCAGATTGGCTGCGATCTCCTCGGGCGCCGCGTTGATCTCAACGAACTCGGCCAGCCAGTTCAGGGGGACCTTCATCGGGAGCCCAGGAAGCGCAGGTCGTTCTCGTAGAACGTGCGCAGGTCGTTGACCGAATATTTGAGCTTGGCGATCCGCTCGACTCCCATGCCGAAGGCGAAGCCGGTGGTCGATGCCGGGTAGCCGACGGAACGGAAGACGTTGGGGTGGACCATTCCGGCCCCCATGATCTCGATCCAGCCCTCCCCGCGGCAGGTGGCGCAGCCGCTGCCGTCGCAAGCGAAACAGGAGACGTAGACCTCGGCCGACGGCTCGGTGAACGGGAAGTAGCTGGGGTGCATGCGCACGGTCAGGTTGGACCCGAACATCTGCCGGGCGAACACCTCCAGGACGCCCTTCAGGTCGGCGAAGCTGATGTTCTCGTCGACCGCCAGCCCTTCGATCTGCATGAACTGGGCCAGGTGGTTGGCGTCGATCTCGTCCCGGCGGGCCACCACACCCGGCACCACCACGTAGTGGGGCGGCGGGGCGGACTCCATCAGCCGCACCTGCATGGGCGAGGTGTGGGGGCGCAGGACGTAGGGCTGCGGGGCGCCGGTGTCGACGTAGAACGTGTCCTGCATGCTGCGTGCGGCGTGATCCTGAGGAATGTTGAGCGCCTGGAAGCTGTAGTAGTCGGTCTCCACCAGGGGGCCCTCGGCCACCGAGAAGCCCAGGCCGACGAAGATGTCGACGATCTCCTCTAACACCTCGGTCAGCGGGTGAAGCCTCCCGGTGGGGGGCATACGGCCGGGCAGGGTGATGTCCAGGCGTTCGGCCTCCAGCCGGCCGGCGCGCTCCAGCTTGTCCAGCTCGGCGAGCTTTTCGGCGATGGCGGCTTCGATGAGGCCCCGGACCCGGTTGGCCGTCTGCCCGACCAGCTTGCGCTCCTCCACCGGGAGCCCGCCCAGAGACTTTCCGACCCGCGCCAGGGGGCCCTTACGCCCAAGATAGGTGATCTGCAGCTCCTGGACCCGCTCGGACGAATCGGCTCCGCCCAGCTCGTCCAGGGCGGTTCTCTCGATGCTCTGAAGCTCGTCGACCGCGCTCAAGGCGTCTCCCCGTCGGCACTTCGGGGCAGGGTGAAGCAGAAGATGGCACCCTTGTCGGCGCCGTTCTCCACCCAGATCCGGCCGCCGTGTGCCTCCACGAGGCCCTTGGAGATGTACAGCCCCAGGCCGGTGCCCGGGTTCTGGGCCTGGGCCCGCTCCCGGAAGAACTTGTTGAATACCTTGAACTGGTGCTCAACCGCAATGCCCCTGCCCTCGTCGGTCACCGACACCAGCACCATCGCATCCTGCAGCGAGCCGGCAACCGTAACCCGGCCCCCGGTGGTGTACTTGACCGCGTTCTCCAAAAGGTTGGTCAGCACCTGCTCGATTTTGTCCGAGTCGGCGAAGACCTGGGGGAACCCGTCAGGAAACTCGAACCCGATCTCGTGTTTTTCCGCCCTCGGCCTGATCCGCTCCACCACCCGGGATGTGATGTCGCCCAGACTGATCATCTGCCGGGACAGAGGAAGCCGGCCGGCTTCCAGGCGGCTGAGGTCCAACAGCTCTCCGATCAGGCGGGTCACCCGGTCGGCATCGGCATTGATGGTGGCCAGCAGGTGTTTTTTGTGGTCGTCGTCGAAGCGATCCCACCGGCGCAGGAGCGTCGAGGTGAAGCCCTTGACCGACGTGAGCGGCGACCGAAGCTCGTGGGCCACCGCCGAGATGACCTCCGACTTGGCCATGTCCACCCGTTTGCGGCGCCCGATATCGCGCATCACCGCGGTCGTCCGCACCACCCCCTGGCCCGGGGCTCGCTCGAAACTGGAGGTCACCCCGATCCACAACGGCGCGCCCGTCCTGGTAACCGTGAGCACCTCTCGTTCGGGTGTTCCCTTGGTAATGACCAACTCTTTGTCCTTCGCTATGCGTCCGATGCAGGTGCGGTTGCCGTTCACGTCCTTGGGCTGCAGCACCTCGTCCAAATTGCGGCCCGCCATCTCCCCGGCCGACCACCCGAACATGCGCTGGGCACCTCCGAGCCACTCAATGACGGCGCCCGAGGAATCCACCACGACAATCGCCTCGCGGATATTGGCTATGACCCCGGCAAGATCGGACCCGCCCATCAGCGAACCCTCCGTTGCCGGGCCGCCTCGAAGAGAAGCACCGTAGCAGCCATGCCTACGTTCAACGACTCCACGCTCTTGCTCATCGGGATACTCACCCTCGCGTCGACTGCGGAGGCGAGCTCCTCAGTGACGCCCCAAGCCTCATTTCCCAAAACGAAGGCGGTGCGCCGCCTGAAGTCCACCTGGTCGTACACCGCCTCGCCAACCGGGTCGGCGGCCACACGCTGCAGGCCGAGACTACCCAACTCATCCAAAAGCCAGCGTATCTCAACATTCCGGGCAAACGGGAGATTGAACATCGCCCCTGCGGTCGCCCTGACGAACTTTGGATTGTAGATGTCCACGGTGGCCTCCCCGAGGAAAACGGCATCGGCACCGGCGGCAGCACAGCTGCGGATGATGGTGCCGGCGTTTCCGGGGTCCCGCACGCCTGCGAGGACAACGGCCAGGCCGGGCGATTCCTTCAGCAGGACAACAGGATCACGGTCGACAAAGCGACTGACGGCGACGATGCCCGCCGGGGAGGTGGTTGATGATATTGCCCGCATCACGTCTTCCGATACCGCCAGAACCGGAACCCCGTGGGCCCTGGCCCGCAGGCTGTGCTCGGGGAACGTGTCGCCGGGCCCGACCGTGAACACGATGGTGATCGGGGCCCCCGACTCCAGGGCCTGACCGACGCCGTTGGGACCCTCCACCAGGAACTCCCTGCGGCCGTCCCTAACCGCTCGCTTGACGAGCTTGCGAGCGGCCTGGATGTGGGGGTTGCGCAGGCTGGTGATCAAGGCTGACCTGGAACCTTTCGACTAGCGCCTTACGGCGGGCTACTAGTCTCCCAGCGCAGCTTTGGCGGTGCCGGCGAGGGCGGCAAAGGTTGCCGCGTCGCTGACTGCAATCTCGGCCAGGACCTTGCGGTCGACCTCGACCCCTGCTTTGGAGAGCCCCTCGATAAACCGACTGTAGGAGATTCCGTTACTGCGGGCCGCTGCGTTGATGCGGGCGATCCACAGCCGGCGGAACTGCCCTTTGCGGTCCTTGCGGTCCCGGTAGGCGTAGGTCATCGAGTGCAAAAGCTGCTCGTTGGCGACCTTGTAGTGGCGGCTGCGTGCGCCGCGATAGCCCTTGGCGGCCTTTAACGTCGCGCGCCGGTGCTTACGGCTGTGAACTGATCGTTTTACTCTGGCCACGGTCCTATATCCCCAACATCCGCTTCACCCTTTTGGTGTCCGCTTTGGAGACCAGGGAGGGGTGCTGAAGGCGCCTTCTCAACGAGCCCGGCTTGTGCTCGAGGTAGTGCTTGATGTGAGCCTGCTCGCGCACAATTTTGCCCGATCCGGTGACGCGGAATCTCTTCGCGGCGCCACGGTGAGTCTTCTGCTTTGGCATTTCAAAACCTCTTAACTTCTCTAGGGTCAGGCGTGCTGGCTCTTCGGTTCCTTCTCCGATTTCGCACCCGTCTTTTTGACCGGGGCGAGAACCATCACCATGTTCTTGCCGTCGAGCTTGGGATGCATCTCGACAACCGCAATCTCCTCCAGCTGCTTCGACAGGTTGGTGAGCAACCTTGCACCGAGCTCGGTGTGCTGCATCTCCCTGCCCCGGAACCAGACGGTGATCTTCACTTTGGAGCCGGCGTTCAGGAACTTCTCGATGTGGTTCTTCTTGGTGTCGTAGTCATGCGTGGAGATCTTGGGCTTGAACTTCATCTCCTTGACAGTGACCTGCTGCTGGCGCTTCCGTGCTTCTTTGGCTTTGACGTCCTGCTCGTACTTGTACTTGCCGTAGTCCATGATCTTGCAGACCGGGGGATCTGCCTGCGGCGCAACCTCGACCAGATCGAAGTCGAGCTGTTGTGCCCGACTCAACGCCTGAGCGGTGGTCATAATGCCCAACTGTTCTCCGCCGGGGCCTACAACCCGTACCTCGGGAACGCGAATACGGTCGTTCAGCCGTGGTTCAGGAGCTATCGGCTACCACTCCTCGTCTTACGCTGCAGATCAACCTCCTCACGAGAATCACATTCGCCGAAAGGCAGGTTGCCAAGCGCGCGGAAGACCTCGTTCAAGGTTTTCTACACTACCACGTACCTGCCGGTCGTCCCGGCCGCCGGCGCCCGTTCGGCCCCAACTTCTACCTTATTGCCCCTTAATTCAGCTTGGCCGCTGCCGATAGAGCATGTAGCGGCCAATCCAAGGGCGCAGCACATAAGGAGGGGGCATTTTGTCCATCGAAGATTTCAAGATGTACGAGGATTGGAGCGCATACCGCGAAACTCTGGCGGCCGAGCCGGTGGCGGTCAAGACGCAACCGGTCGAGCTGGCCGGTTGGGGGTCCCGCTTCGGGGCCTATCTCATCGACAGCATCCTGCTGAGCGTTCCTATGGGGATCTACCTGTGGGAGCAGATTATGCCGATCATGGAGTCGGCCCGGGGCGGCGCAGCCGTGGACCCGGTGACCGGGCAGGTGGACCAGGCCGCCATGCAGGGGTACTTCTCGGACCTGATCGCCATGAACCTCAAACTGACACTGGTGTTCTCCGCACTCGCCGCCGTCTACTACGTGGTCTGCCACGCAACGTTGTCGCAGAGCCTGGGGAAGATGGCGGTGGGAATCAAGCTGGTCCGCACCGACGGCGGGAGACCGACCTGGCTGGATGCCGTCAAAAGGGCCGTAATCAACCCGGCGGCGCAGGTCATTCCCCTGGCAGGAGGGCTGCTGTTCCTACTGAACGGGCTCTGGCCGCTGTGGGACGACAAGAATCAGTCCCTGGCCGACAAGGTTGCCGGCACCCTGGTGGTGCGGGACAGCTAGTCGAAGGCCCCGCCCGCAACTTTAGTAATTCCGCCGGCAACTTTAAGAGCCTTGTCTCGGGCGCCACCCCCGGTAGAGTGGAAACACGAGAACGGTCGAGCAGAAGCGGAGTTGCATGTCGAAACAGCCACCACTGACCGGTGAGAAGCGATTTCGGAACGACGTCGTTCGCTTGGCTGACCTGACGGTGAATACCTTCGTCCTGGACGGTTATGAGTTCTCCAACTGCAAGATCCTCGGCCCCGCAATATTGATTCCTCAGGGCCGCACGAGCATCATCGAATGCGGTTGGGAAGGGGATCTCGACGCGATCTTTTGGGACATCAGAGCTGATAGACCTCTCGTTGTAGGCGCTATAGCGATAGTCGACTGTACGTTCTCTAACTGCGCCTTCTCTCAAATCGGCTTAGCTGGTCCACCAGAATTGAAGGACATGATGGAGAAAGGCCTTCGCTCAGGAGACTAGAGCCGGAGTCATTTCCTCATCGGAACCTATGAGAGATTGACATCCTTAGGTGCGATCGCGCTGGGCAAAGAAAGAAAGGCAGACTCCAACCTCAAGTGAGCAACTGTGCCCACGATCACCGCGGACCCGGCGACGTACTGGCTTGCACCGGCGACCTTACGAGGCAGGTTATCGCGTCGACCAGCCTTCATTTTCGCCAGGAGATCCTCTTTGGTTAGTTCGAGAGCTTCAATCTCTTCCTGATCCATATTCATCCCATTCTGATCGCCGTTAGACATCTCCACAAGCCGTCGTTCGCATCTATGGGTCTGAGGTACGCGATTATCTGTGTCCCGTCCGCATCAGTGCCCAGCACTATCAGTCTGCGTCCGTAGACGGGATGATCCTCCCAGTAGTCTCGATCCTGGGCGTCGCAGGTAATTGCCTGCTTTACCTGCTCCGGTGACAAGTTGTGCTTTGTCGCCAGCTTGGCAATGACCTCGGGACTAAACAGCAGGTCACCAACCCATTCCCCCATCAATCCATCCTATGACCTCGACGCTCTTGCGAAGCTGAACGGAGTCGGCCTGCGTGCAATCACCAAGACAGGCGCGGTCGCCAGGGCTAGTCGACGATCTTGGTGATCGGCAGCTCGAGTATGCCGGTTGCCCCGCGGGACTTCAGGGTTGGGATCAGGACGTTGATGTCCGTCTTCTGCACCACGCTTTCGACCGCGTAGCCCTCTCCGTGGGCCAGCTGGGAGACGGTCGGAGAGCCCAGAGCCGGGATGACCTCGAGTACCCGCTCCAGGTCGTCCTTGCCTACGTTCAGCTTCACCAGTACCTTGCCCCGGGCATCCACAGCACCGAAGATCAGGATCTTCAGCTCCTCGAGCGCCTGGCGCTTTTCCGGGTCCGCCCAGGACTGCTTGTTGGCGATCAGCAGGGTCGGCGAGTGAAGCATGGTGTGGATGATCCTCAGCCGGTTCTTGCGCAGGGTGCTGCCGGTCTCCGTGACGTCGACGATTGCATCGACAATCTCGGGGACCTTGGCTTCGGTGGCGCCGTAGGACATGAATATCTTCACCGGGATTCCCAGGTCCTCGAACAGCTTGCGGGTCAGGTTCGGGTACTCGGTTGAGATCCGGCTCCCGGGGGGCATCTGCTCCACGCTGGTGATGTCGGTGCTGTCTGAGACCGCGAGAACGATCTTGACTATCCCCCGCTTGCCCACATTGCCCTTGCTGTAGGCGAGCTCGGCGATGATCTGGACGTCGGAGCCGGTTTCCCGGACCCAGTCCAGGCCGGTCAGACCCACGTCGAAGAACCCCTCCTCTATGTACCGGGGGATCTCCTGCGGCCGCATCAGAGAGAAACGGTCCAGCCGCGGGTCGTCCACCGTGCCGTGGTAGTCACGGTCGGAGCCTCGCAACAGGCGGATGTCGGCAGCCTCGAACAGGGCCAGGGTCTGGTTTTCGAGGCTCCCCTTGGGAATGACCAATCGGAGCATGAGGCCAGATCCTACCGTGTACAGTGGATTCATGGCGTCAACCAAGGCCAAACGAACCTGGCTCGTAATCGGCATTCTGGTGGTGGTCGGGGGCCTCTGGGTCACCGCCCTGGCCATCAGTGCGTTCTCGGAGGGATTCTCCGGCGGCTACGCGGCCGGCGGCGGCGAGTTTGAGGAGGTCCTGCTCGAAGAGGGCGACTCCACCAACAAGATCGCCATGGTCAACGTCATCGGTGAGATCTTCTCGGATCCCGAGGGCGGCGCCATGGGCGCCAGCGACCACAACATCATCAACCAGCTCGAGCAGGCGGAGGAGGACCCGGATGTCGTCGGGATCATCCTGAACGTCGACTCCCCGGGCGGAGGCGTGCTGGCCAGCGACGCGATCTACAACAAGGTCACCGAGATCGCCGAGGATCTTCCGGTGGTGGCCCTCATGGGCGAGACGGCGGCGTCGGGCGGCTACTACATTTCCGCCGGAGCCACCGAGATCATCGCCCACCGGTTCACCTGGACCGGCAGCATCGGCGTCATCGCCACCATCCCGAACTTCACCGAGGCCGCCGGCAAGCTGGGCATCGGCATGACTGTCGTCAAAAGCGGTGCTCTCAAGGATCTGGGCTCGCCGTTTCGGGACATGACCGAGGAAGAACGTGCGTTATTCCAGGCACTGATCGACGAGGCGTACAACGGCTTCGTCGAAATCGTCGCCGAGGGCCGCGACCTTCCCGAGGCCCAGGTCAGGGAACTGGCCGACGGGCGCATCTACTCCGGGCTGCAGGCCGAAGAGCTGGATCTGGTCGACCGCCTGGGAGACCGCGAGACCGCGTTCGACCGGGCGAAGCGGCTGGCGGACGACGAGGACGCATCGCTGGTGGTCTATCAACCCATCCCCGGGTTGTTCGACACACTGCCCTTCCTGGGCTTCACCAGCCCCGCCGAGGAGATCAAAGAGGAGCTCGGGATTTCCCGCAAGCCCGGCGCCTCCTACCTGTGGATTCCCTAGCCCGGGCCTGAGCTCCAAAGCCTCAACCCGCCCCCGCCGGACTGAACCCCCCGTCTGCCCATTCCTGATTCCCTGCTTGACCGATACCCCTCTAGGCTCTATGGTTTATTACATAAGTAATGAACCAATGAACCGGAAGGTGCAATGTTCGACGATCGAAGCCCCATCTACCGGCAGATAGCCGACCAGATCCGGACCCAGATCCTCACCGGTGCGCTCAAGCCTGAAGACCAGGTGATGTCGACCACCCAGTACGCCGAGTTCTACCGGATCAATCCCGCCACCGCGGCCAAGGCCTTCCAGCAGCTGGTCGACGAAAAGGTGATCTACAAACGCCGGGGCGTCGGGATGTTCGTCAGCCCCAACGCCCGGGACCTTCTGCAGGCCGAGTTCCGGAAGCGCTTTTTCACCGACGTGGTCGACCCGGTGGTAACCGGGGCCCGCAACATCGGCATCCCCATCTCAGACGTCATCGCCCGAATTTCAGAGTTGGCTGCCCGCGACAACGGCAGCCCCGAAACCACCAAGGAGGACAACCGTTGAGCGCCAGCATCGAGGTCAGGGATCTAACGTTGCGGTACGGGCCGGTGACTGCGGTGGACGGCCTGTCGTTCAACCTGGAGGCGGGCAAAATTCACGGCCTGCTGGGACGGAACGGCTCAGGCAAGACCAGCCTCCTCTCGGTGGTTTCCGCCTTCCGCAAGGCGACCTCGGGAGAGGTGCGAATCGACGGGGAGCCGGTCTGGGAGAATCCCCGGGCCACCCGCAAGGTCTGCTTCATCCGGGGCCCCGGCGACACCGTCGCCGGTGACTGGCCCTCGGACAAGATTTCGGATGCCCTCGAGTTCGCTTCCGACCACCGGCCGGATTGGGACCCCGAATACGCCGCCAAGCTGATCGACCGGTTCGGGCTCGACCCCAAGGCGCATATCGGCAAACTCTCTCAGGGCCAGCGATCCGCTGTCGGCGTGATCCTGGGCCTGGCCGGCAGGTGCCCGGTGACCATCTTCGACGAGTCCTACCTGGGCATGGATGCACCGTCTCGCTACGTCTTCTATGAAGAGCTGCTGGCGGACTACCTGGCCCATCCCCGCACGGTCGTGTTGTCGACCCACCTGATCGAGGAGGTTTCCAGGCTGTTCGAGGAGGTTGTGATCATCGACCGGGGCCGGCTGCTGCTTCAGGACAAGGTCGAGGACCTGCGTTCCCGGGGGGCATCCGTAACTGGCCCGGCAGACGCGGTGGACCGGTTTGCGGAAGGTTTGTCGGTCCTGTCCTCCCGGCAGCTCGGCTCCACCAGGTCTGTGACCACCTACGGCGAGCTCGGCGATGACCGCCTCCGGCAGGCCAGGGCGGCGGGTCTCGAGATAGGCCCGATCACCCTGCAGGACCTGTTCGTCCACCTGACCGACACAGAAAGGCTCCCGGTATGACCAGCCCCCAACCGATCAGCATCACCCGCCACCGGATCAAGATGGACGGCGCGGGAATTGCGTTTCTGTGGGTCCCGTTCGTGGTCATTGTGGGACTGGTCGTCGGGATCGTGGCCTGGTTCGGGGAGATCAGCATCAGCGGTTGGGAGACGGCCAGCCAGATCCCCCGATGGTATGCGGGAGCCATCGGCATCCACATGACCGCGCTTTACCTGCCCGTCTACCTCGCGCACGGACGGACCCGCACCGAGTTCCTGAGGCAGGCACCGCCGGCGATTGCGATAGTCACAACGATTCTGGCTGCGTTGATGACCGCCGGGTTCGCCATCGAATACGTCGTCTACCGGTTGGCGGACTGGCCGCAGACGCTGTCTTCCAGCCACCTGTTCGAGTCGCCGACCGAGTTCGGCCTGGTCTTTGTGGAGTTCTGGCTGGCGTACGCGGCGTGGATGGTTGCCGGAACCTTCCTCGGGGCGAGCTTCTACCGCAACCCGGCCCTCGGATTTCTGATGATCCCGGTAGCCCTGGTGATGGTGGCCCTGGTCGAGGGGTCGTTGGGCGGCAACGCCACGATTTCGGCGCTCCCCCTGGTGGAGGTCCTCCCCGCCGTCCCCCAGAGCGGAACCGTCGGTCGTGCGATTGCCGTGGGAGGCGGATGCTCAGTAGTCGGGTGGGTCATCACCTGGCTGGTGGCAAGGGACCTGCCGGTGAAGACGCAGGCGGCGTAAGCGCTCTCAGTCCCCTAGCTGAGGGCTCCCGATCAGCTTGTAGGTGTTCGCCAGCTCGACGGCGTCCTTGGCCACCTCGTAACCCTTGTGGCCGTGGGCGCCGCCGGTGCGATCCAGCGCCTGCGCCGAGTTCTCGGTGGTCAGCACGCCGAAGGTCATCGGCACGCCGGACTCCAGGGCGACCTGGATCATGCCCTCCTGGGCCGCTTTGCAGACGTAGGTGAAGTGTTCGGTCTCGCCCCTGACGACGGCCCCCAACGTCACGATTGCGTCGACCTGGCTGACCAGCTTCTTGGCCACGCCGGGAATCTCGATCGCCCCGGGCACAGATACGACCGTGATGTCGTCGGACTCCACGCCGCAGTCGTCCAGCGCCCGCAGCGCCCCTTCCAGCAGCCGGTCGGTGATCTTTTCGTTAAACCGGCTGATCACCACGCCTATCTTGAGGCCCCTGCCGTCGGCGGAGCCCTGGATGGTTCTCAAACCGAGCTCTCTCCGGATGGGTCCTTGACCCCCAGTCCCTCCAGCAGGTGACCGAGCCGGTCCCGCTTCGTCCTCAGGTAGGCGATGTTCTGCTCGGTGGGGCTGGTCTCCAGCGGGACCCGGTCGGTAATCGACAGACCGTACCCCTCGATCCCGGCGAACTTCTGCGGGCTGTTGGTCATCAGGCGCATGCTCGTGATGCCGAGGTCGGACAGCACCTGGGCGCCGATGCCGTAGTCACGAAGGTCGGGCGGAAAGCCCAGCTCCTTGTTGGCGTCGACCGTGTCCCGGCCCTGGTCCTGCAGCTTGTAGGCGCGAATCTTGTGGGTGAGGCCGATTCCCCGGCCCTCGTGGGCCATGATGTACAGGACCACGCCCTCGCCGGCTTCCTGGATCTTCTCCATGGCTTGGCGAAGCTGCGGGCCGCAGTCGCAGCGGGCCGACAGGAAGACGTCGCCGGTCAGGCACTGCGAGTGGACCCGCACCAGCACGTCCTTCTTGCCCGCGATGTCGCCTTTGACGAACGCTACGTACTCCTGGTGGTCGATGGTCGACTGGTAGGCGTGGCACTCGAACTCGCCGTATGCGGTGGGCATCTTGGCGATCCCCATGCTCTCGACCAATTTCTCGCGCTGGCTACGGTAGGCGATGAGGTCCTTGATGGTCAGGATCTTCAGGTTGAACTTTGCCGCCAGCTGCTGAAGGTGCGGGAGGCGGGCCATCGTGCCGTCCGGGTCCATGATCTCGGCCAGCACGCCGACCGGGGCGAAGCCGGCCAGGCGGGCCAGGTCGGAGGCCGCCTCGGTGTGCCCGGCGCGCTTTAGCACTCCGCCCGACGACGCCCGCAGGGGGAACACGTGGCCGGGGCGGGCCAGGTCGTTGGGAACGGTCGCCGGGTCGGCGATCGACCGGATGGTGACCGCCCGGTCGTAGGCGCTGGAACCGGTGTGGCCGGGGATCTTGAGGTCCACGGACACGGTGAACGCGGTCCCGTGGGGCGCGGTGTTGTCGGACACCATCATCGGGATGTGCAGCTCCTCCAGGCGCTCCGCCGTGACCGAGGTACAGATGAGCCCCCGGCCTTCGGTGGCCATGAAGTTGAGGTCGTCCGGGCTGATCCGCTCCCCGGGCATGACGAAGTCTCCCTCGTTCTCCCGCTCCTCGTCGTCGACGACGATGATCATCCGGCCCTCTTTGAGCTCGGCAAGAGCCTCTTCTACCGTTGCGAATTCCACTTTGTTACCTCCGCTGCTCTTCCTCGGGCGCATAGCCGAGCAACCGCTCGACGTATTTCGCCAGGACATCTACTTCTATGTTCACAGGATCTCCGGGCAACTTGGCGCCGAAGTTGGTATTGACCAGGGTGTGGGGTATGAGGGCGACCGAGAACCTGCCGGATTCCAGGCTCGCAACGGTCAGGCTCACACCCTCCACCGTGACCGAACCTTTGGAGACCAGATATCGCTCGAGCTCGCCGGGAACCCGGAACCACATCTCGGCCGATCCCTCCAGCTGCTCGAGCTCGGCGACATTGCCGACCCCGTCGACGTGGCCCTGGACGATGTGGCCCCCGAAGCGGCCGTCGGCACGCATCGCCCGTTCGAGATTGACCTTGGTTCCCGGCATCAGCGCTCCCAGGCTGGTGCGGCGCGCGGTCTCCTCGGAGATGTCGGCGGTGAAGGCCCCGGCCTCCGGCTCGGTAACTGTCAGGCAGACGCCGTTGACCGAGATCGACTCCCCCACCACGAGGTCCTTCAGTTCGGAAATAACCCGGATACGTGAATCCGAGACCGTCGCCGCGGTTCCCACCGTCTCCACGATGCCGGTGAACATCAGCTTGCCTCCCGAACCGGGTAGGCGGTGACCCTGAGGTCGGGCCCGATGCGCTTGACCTCTGAGATGACCAGGCCGGCGGCGCCGGCCAACGACTCCGCCGTCCACCCGTTCAACGCCCCGGCCCCGGAGGCGCCCAGCAGCTTGGGAGCGAGGTAGAAGACGTAACGGTCGATCAGGCCATTTCGGGCAAACGAGCCGGCCAGCGTGGCGCCCCCCTCCAGGAGCAGCGAGACGAGGCCCCGGTCGCCCAGGATCCGCAACATCTCCTTCAGGTCCACCGTGCCGGGCTCCCCGGGCATGCAGACCACCTCAATCCCGGCCTCCTTCAGCGCCGCCACCGCCGGCTCCGAGTCGCCGGCAGCCGTGAAGATTGCCGTGGGGGCCCCGTCGGAGAGGACCTGTGCGGCAACCGGCGTCCGGGCCGTTGAATCGACCACCACCCGCAGCGGCGGCCTGGAGCCTGCGACTCCGCGCACCGTCAGCCTCGGGTCGTCGGCCAGGACCGTCCCCACTCCGGCGCAGATCGCGTCGGACTGCGCCCGCAGCCGGTGGGCGTCCCGGCGCGCCTCAGGCGAGGTGATCCACTGCGAGGAGCCGTCGGCGGCTGCGGTTCTGCCGTCCAGCGACATCCCGGCCTTGTAGGTGACGAAGGGCCGCCCGGTGGTCCGGTGCAAAATGTACTGCTCGTTGAGCCTGCGGGCCTCCGGCTCCAGCACGCCCACACGGGTCGATATGCCGGCAGCTTCCAGCGCAGCCATTCCCCTCCCGGCGGTCCGGGGATCGGGGTCCTCCATGGCGGCGACGACCCGGCTTACGCCCGCTTCGATCAGTGCGGTGGCGCACGGAGGGGTGCGTCCGTGGTGGGCGCAGGGTTCCAGCGTCACATAGGCCGTTGAGCCGCGGGCGGCATCGCCGGCGCTGCGCAGAGCGAGGACCTCGGCGTGGGGCTCGCCGGCCCGGCGGTGCCAGCCGGAGCCCACCAGGGCCCCGTCTTTGACCAGGACGCAGCCGACCATGGGGTTTGGGCTGGTCTTGCCCCGTCCCCGGGCGGCAAGACGCAAGGCTCTCCGCATCCATACATCGTCGGTCTCGGGCACTGCCAGTCCTCGTGACGGGACTCGCTCCGGGCGCGGAAGGGAGGCACGAATAAGACGCATGCGAGTGGCCGCGCGCCTTACCAGGCCGTCTTCTCCCATCCAGACTTTGACTGTCGGCCCTGGAAATCAACCAGGTCCACCTCCTCTTGCGAAGAGGGTCACGGGCTTTACCGCCGGTCCGGAATTTCACCGTGCCCCGAAGACGGGTCTTTTTATTGTTCGAAAAGAGTATGAACCATGCGCGCAAGCGGTGCCTACGGGCGTGTGTC
This sequence comes from Actinomycetes bacterium, assembly GCA_029263035.1. GTDB lineage: Bacteria > Actinomycetota > CADDZG01 > JAHWKV01 > JAHWKV01 > JAJCYE01. Next base: position 16,257 of record JAJCYF010000186.1, on the reverse strand, counting down.
TACATCGCGGCTATCCTGGCTTCATGACCTCACCCGTATCACTCATCGAATTCCCCGCCGACGACGCCGGGCGTGCAAAGCGCTTTTGGACCGGAGTTCTGGATATCAAGCTGGAGGACCGCAAGGCCGGCGAAGGCGAGGGCTGGCAGACCCACGAGGGTGGGGCTGAGTTCGGCCTGCACGAGCGGGGCCGGGGTCCGGGAGACACCGTCTCCATTCCTTACTTCGCCGTTCCCGACCTTCCGGCGGCTCTGGCCCGGGTGCCCGAGCTCGGCGGCACCGTCATCCATCCCGGCGAAAAGTGGGCTATCTGCCGGGACTCCGAGGGCAGCCCGTTCGGGCTAACTACGGGCTAGGTTCTACAACGTCCCGTAGGATTTGTTCACTTCGAACTCGTAGATCAGCCGGCCCTCTTCGACCATCTTGGCGGCGAAAGCCTCGTCGTCCAACTCCCGGCCGAACCAGCTGAGCTTGCGGCCGCCAGGGTTCTCGACATCGATCCCCTGCATCGCCCGGAACATTCGAATGCTCAACTCGGGGATTTCCGGGCCTTCGAGGATGGTCACCGTCGTCTCCAGTCCCAGGTAGTTGTAGCTGTTGGCCGGATTCTTGGAGTCGAAGACGAACAGCGTTGCCCGCGGGTCGCGGCGCAGGTGTTTGGTTCTCACCCGGTCCCGGGTGCCCGAGCTCCGCAGCTTGCCGTCGACCAGTGCCAACCCCACCCGCACTGCGTGAGGAGTGCCGTCCTTCTTCAGGGTCACCATCGCCGCCGAGCCCGTCTTCTCCAGGAACGACCGGACCTTGGGATCCATCTCAGGCATCAGGGACCGGGGTCTGGGAAAGGCTCGGAAGCCGGGAGCCCTGGGAGGCCGGCTGGGCGCTGCCCTCGGTCATCCCCGAGACTCCTCCTCCGCACAGGTTCTTGAGTGCTGCTCCGGCGAAGTTCACCATGTCCTTGCCGCAGCGGGGACAGGGCTCCGGCTCGCCCTCGTCGTCTGCGTCCATCATCACGCCGCAGTCTTCACAGTTCCAGTTCGCCATCGGGCACCCCTCAATCTACGGGCGGATAAACCTTCTACCAAGCGTAGCGGATGACCGATGGGGCGGCGGCGGGTACGGTGTGAGTGGGAGGAAGGACGCCGGAGAAACTTCAAGACACAGACGACCGGGTCCTTATCGGCACGTTTTAAGAAATCTTAAGGACTTTTTCCAAATACTTTTCGGGCGACGTCTTGTCGCCCTGCCGCTTGCCCTGATGATGGTGCTCGGCGCCTGCGGCGACTCACCATCCGCCGAGGACGACCCATCCCCCACCCCCTCGGTTTCGGCCTCGCCCTCCCCCACCCCGTCTCCTTCACCTTCGCCGATCCCGACGACCACACCGGCTCTGGACACCGCAGAGGCGGTGGCCACCGAGCTGATAGCAGCCGAGCAGGCCATCCGATCACCGCAGACCGATCCCGCCCTGCTGCCCCGCCTCGGCAGGATCCAGCAGGCCGCCTACCGGGCGGCAGTGGCGGACCCGGCGTTCAAGCAGGCGGTCCTGGCGGCCGCACCGGCCGACCTGCGGGACAACCTGGAGGCCAACATCCGGGCCGGCGAGGAGCTTCGACAACTCACCAAGCCGGGGACCAAGCTGCCCGACTGGACGATCGTGGAGCCGGCTCCGGCCGACGAGCTGCGCCGCTACTACGGCGAGGCGGAGGCGGAGTTCGGTATTCCCTGGGCCTACCTGGCTTCAATTCACCTGATCGAGACCCGAATGGGCCGGATCCGGGGCAACAGCTCAGCCGGCGCCCAGGGGCCGATGCAGTTCATGCCCGCCACCTGGGCCGCCTACGGCGAGGGCGACATCAACAACACCCGGGACGCAATCTTCGGCGCCGGTCGATACCTGAAGGCCTCCGGAGCGCCGGGCAACATGGGCAAGGCCCTGTTCGCCTACAACCGCAGCCAGCGCTACGTCGATGCGATCACCCTCTACGCCGAGCAGATGCTCGAGGACGAGAAGGCGTTCAACGGCTACTACCACTGGCAGGTCTACTACCGCCTGCCGGACCGCGATGTCCTCCTGGAGGCCGGGGTACCTATCCCCCAGCAGCCCTAGCCGAACGACGCCGGAAGGTCCCGGCCGTAGCCCCGCACGAACTCGGGCCCGCTCATCCGGCCTTTGCCCTCGGGCTGCACCACCTCCAGCTTCAGCGACTGGGATCCGGTGGCGGCCATGAGTTCCCCATCCCGCTCGCTCAGGGTTCCGGCGGGGCCATCCGCAGATCCCTCCAATACTGTTGCCTGCCACACCTTCAGCCGCCTGCCGTTCAATAGGCTCCAGGCGCCGGGGCGGGGGTTGAACGCCCGGATCCGGTTGCGGACCGCCTCCGCCGGCATCGACCAGTCGATGCGGGCATCTTCGGGGGTCAGCTTGGAGGCGTAGGTGACGCCCTCCTCCGGCTGGGGGACCGGGTAGATCTCGTCCAGCCGGGCCACTATTCCCGGCAGCAGGCCGGCCCCGAGAATCGCCAGGCGGCCGGCCAGGGAGCCGGAGGTGTCGTCGGGCAGCACCGGCTCCTCTACCATCTCAAGAACCGGACCGGTGTCCAGGCCGGGGTCCATCTGCATGATGGCCACCCCGGACTTCGGATCCCCCTCCAGCACCGCCCACTGCACGGGAGCGGCCCCCCGCCAGCGGGGCAGCAGGGAGAAGTGGACGTTGACGCACCCCAGCGGCGGGATCTCAAGCACCGGCGCGGGCAGGATCAGCCCGTAGGCGACCACCACAAAGACTTCTGCATTGAGTTCCCGCAGGCCGGCCTGCGCCTCGTCCTTGCGCAGGGTCGGCGGCTGCAGGACCTCCAGGTCGTGTTCCAGGGCGAGAGCCTTGACCTCGGACGGCTGCAGGTTCATGCCCCGGCCCCTCGGGCGGTCGGGGGCGGTAACGACCCCGGCGACCTCGTGCTCGGAGTCGATAAGGGCCTGCAGCGCGGGTACGGCTATGCCGGGGGTACCGAAAAGGGCGACCCGCCTGGCTACCGTGCGACCTCCTGCTGTTCCCAGGTCTCTGCAAGCTCCCTCAGCACACCCAGAGCCTCGCTTCGCAGCTCCGGCGGCAGGTGGTCGATGAACAGGATTCCGTCGAGGTGGTCAATCTCATGCTGGATGATGCGGGCGGTCAGATCCCGGGTCTCGAACTTGACGGTATCGCCGGAGTCGTCGACCCCCTGTACCAGGACCCACTCCGAGCGGACGACCGGGTAGGTGATGCCGGGCATCGAAAGACATCCCTCCTCACCCTCCACCGAGCCTTCCCGCTCCAGGATGACCGGGTTCGCCAGGGCGCCCCGGTCCTGGTCGTTCTCCCAGACGATAATTCGCTTCAGGATTCCGACCTGGGGTGCCGCCAGCCCGATGCCGGGGGCTTCCTTCATGGTGTCGGTCATGTTGTTCATCAGGCGGCGGGCGCGCCGGTCCACCTCGTCCAGTTCCGCCGCCCGGGTGCGCAGCACAGGGTCGCCGTAAAGCCGAATCGGGAGTATCGACATGGTCACCAGTCCTTGAGGTCCACCTCAACAAGAACCCGTTGAGGTGCTGTGGAAACAATCGTACCCAAAGGATCGAGGATAGTCTCCAGGGCCGAGGTCTTGAGCAGGATCTCGTACCCCAGATTGCCCCCGGCCACCGGTCCGAGCACCCTGGTGGCCGGCAGCGAGCGAAGCTGCTCGACGAACTCCGGGGGCGCGCCGGCGGTCTGCAGCCGGATCATCGACCGGTAGGGAGGGGCATCGGATTCCTGCCGGACCTCGAGCTCCTTGCGAACGAAGAACCGGTAGTCGCCGCGGACCAGAGCCTCGATGCCGTGGTGGTCCCCGGTGTGTACCTCCAGGATCAGGCGTCCCTTCGGCCGGCGCCCGGCGACCAGGCCGGCCAGAGACCACAGGGCGGCCATCGCATCCTCGGCCGCGCGGCCCTTGGGCTTGGAGAAGTAGCCGTCCACCCCTAGCGCGATGGCAACGGAAACCGCCGGCCGGGGCACATCGGCGAGGCCGGCCTCGGTGGCGATCACCACGTCGGCGGTCAGGGCCTCCCGCAGGGCCCCGGGATCGTTCCCCAGGCCCGGGCGGTCGGCGCGGGCGACCCGGGCGCCGGGGACCACCCGGGCAAGAAACGCAATCAGCTCCTCGGGTCCGGGCCCGGAGGCGGTGGCCTGAACCCGGGGCAGCAGGATGATCGACCGCTCTCCCCTCTTGCGGGCGTCCAGGATGCAGGCGATCGCCCGCTGGGGCAGCCCCCGGTTGGGCGGCTGCACCACCTCGGTCGCGGGCCAGCCGGCCCGCTCGTCACGCCGGTCGGTCCCTTCCACCTGCCACGCCGCAACCGGCAGGCCTGAGTCAACGTCGGGCCAGAACGACGGGTTCAGCGACGGGGTGGCGCTGGCTGCTACCAGCCCGGCCCCGGTTACGGCGGCCCGGGCCTCGGCGACAACCCGGGCGTCGTAGTAGGGCGACTGCTGCTCCTTGAACGACGGGTCGTGCTCCTGGTGCAGGACCACCGTTCCCAGGTCAAGGGCGGGGGCGAACAGAGCGGCCCGGCCGCCGAGCACCAGCCGGCGCTTGCCTGCGGCCACCTCCCAGAGGGCCTTCGACCGGTCGGCCGGGTCGATACCGCTGTGAACCACGGCGGCATCGGCGGGGAACCGCTGTGCCAGCTCACCGAGAATGCGGGAGCCCTCACGCACCTCCGGGACCGCCAGGATCACCCCCCGGCCGGCGGACAGCTCCGCCGCGACCAGCCCCGCGTAGCGCGGCAGCGGGTCCTCACCCGGCTTCAGGCGCCAAAGCACCCGCCCGCCCGGGTCTTCGCCGGCTGATGCCGGACCCTGGGGCCACAATACCCCGCGCCGGCCCAGCCGCATCGGGGTGAACAGCGAAAGGAACGAGCTGAGCGGGCAGACGTAGCGCCGGGCCAGGACCCTGGACATCTGGAGCAGAGCTTCGTCGAACACCGGTCCCCGCCCGCTGACTGCAGCTATCGGTGAGATGCCTTCGGCCGGCTCCGCTGCGGGATCGACGGAAACCACCCACCCCCGGATCCGGCGGTTCCGCAGGGGGACTCTGACGATCGACCCGACCCGGACGCGCTCCACCAGATCCGGCGGTACGGAATAGGTCAGTTGCTTGTTGAGACCCCAGACCGACAGGTCAACGATTACTCCAACCAGCATGGCGCCGGCCGGGCCTGCCGGTGCCCTTTACAGGCCGGCTGCGGCTTTTGCGAACTCCTCCGCGCGGTCGGTCCGCTCCCAGGAAAAGTGCTTTTCCGTGCGGCCGAAGTGCCCGTAGGAGCTGCTTTCCTTGAAGATCGGCTTGCGCAGGTCCAGGTCCCGGATGATAGCGGCCGGACGGAAGTCGAAGAACTCCCCTACCAGCTTCTCCAGCTTGTCGGGGTCGACCTTTGAGGTCCCGCGGTCGTCCAGGCTGATCGAAACCGGATGCGCAACGCCGATGGCGTAGGCGACCCGGATCTCGCAGGCGTCCATGACCTCGGAGGCCACCAGGTTCTTGGCGACGTAGCGGGCAAAGTAAGCGGCCGTCCGATCTACCTTGGTCGGGTCCTTGCCGCTGAATGCGCCGCCGCCGTGGCTGCAGAAGCCGCCGTAGGTGTCGACGATGATCTTGCGGCCGGTCAGACCGGTGTCGCCCATGGGGCCGCCGATCTCAAACCGGCCGGTGGGGTTGACCAGGAACTCGATGTCCTCGGACCACAACGAATCCGGGATGATCGGCTTGACCACGTACTCCAGGAGGTCCGGCTTGAGGAGGGTCTCGATGTCCACCTCCGGCTCGTGCTGGGCGGAGATCAGGATGTTCTCGATCCCTACGGGCACCCCGTCCTCGTACTTGATGGAAACCTGGGTCTTGCCGTCCGGCCGGAGGTAGGGCATTCGCCCGCTCTTACGCTCCTGTGCCAGACGGTGGGCCAGCCGGTGGGCCAGCCAGATGGGTGTCGGCATAAGTTCGGTGTCCAGGTCGGGCCGCTCCCTGGCGGCAAAGCCGAACATCATGCCCTGGTCTCCGGCACCCAGGGTGTCCAGGTCGTCCTCCGCCCCGCCCTTGGCTTCGTAGGCGGTATCAACCCCGAGCGCGATGTCGGGCGACTGTCCCTGGATGGCCAGCAGGACGCCGCAGGTGGAACCGTCCAGACCGTACTTGGCGTCGGTGTAGCCCACCTCGTTCACGGTGCTGCGGACGATGTCGCGGGCCTCGATGTAGGTGTCGGTGGTGATCTCACCGGCGACGATTACCTGGCCGGTGGTCACGAGGGTCTCGCACGCCACCCGTCCTTGGGGGTCCTCGGCCATGATTGCGTCCAGAATTGCGTCCGAGATGCGGTCGGCCAGCTTGTCTGGGTGGCCCTCCGTTACGGACTCGGACGTAAACAGGTAGCTGCGTGCCATCGAGGCTCCTTTTTTGGGCGAATACAAATAATCAGAGACGAACCGGCGCCCCCAACCCCGGGCGCGAGCCGCTAACAAAGCAAAGGGACGCCTTACGCTACCGCTGAATCGGGGTCCGTGCAACGGGTCGCGACGCCCGGCGACTGCAGGGCGCGGACCCCGGAGGTCACTTCTGCGAAGCTAGCAACTGCGCCGAGGCATCGATGACCCGGCGGGCCAGCACCCTTTTGGTGACCAGGCCCAGATCGTCCAGCTTGCCCCGGCTATCGAGCATCAGCGCCCGCAGAGTCGCCAGGCCCACGCCGGAGTCCACCGTCCCCACCAGGTTGGCTACCGCCAGATCCAGCGACTTCGCCTTGAGCTTTTGCGCTGCGGCCTCGTGGAGATTTTCAGTTTCGGCACAGTAGCCGACCAGCACCCGCAGCTCCGGCAGTCCGCCGGTACGGCGGGTCTGTCCCACCTGGGCGAGGATGTCGGGCGTCGGCTCCAGTGCCAGATCGGGCGGCCCCTCCGACTTCTTGAGCTTGGTAGCGGCTACCGACGCCGGCCGCCAGTCCGACACCGCGGCCGCCATTATGAGAACCGAAGCTGTGGCTGCGGCTTTGAGGACCGCATCCCGCATCTCGGCCGCGGTCGTCACCCGGACCACGGTGGAGGCATCAGGCGGGGTCAGATGTGTCGGACCGGTGATCAAAGTCACCTGTGCGTTGCGCCGGACCGCCTCGAACGCCAGCTCGTAGCCCATCATCCCCGACGACGCATTGCCGATGAACCGCATGGCATCAATGGGCTCCCGGGTGCCTCCTGCAGTGATTACCACCGGGATGCCGGTCAGCTCCACCCGGCGGGCGAGCTCCTCGTCGGCGGCCTGCAGGATTTCGGAGGCATCCGCCATTCGGCCGACACCCACGTCGGGCCCGGCAAGGGCTCCCACGGCCGGCCCGACCATGCGGATCCCCCGGGCGGCCAGCGTCGTGACGTTCTGGCGAGTCGCCTCGTTCTGCCACATCTCCGTGTGCATGGCGGGTGCCATGACTACGGGGCAGGCAGCGGAGAGAAGCAGGGCCGAGATCAGGTCATCCGAGATTCCCTGGGCCGACTTGGCGATGGTCTTGGCGGTCGCCGGGGCGATGATCACCAGGTCCGAGGTCCGTCCGAGGTCGGTATGGGGGATCTCGGTCGGGGCGGTTGCCGGGAAAAGCTCGGAGCGAACCGGGTTCCCGGTCAGGGTAGAGAACGTGATGGGGCCTACGAAGTTCATCGCCGAAGGGGTCATGACCACGTGAACGTCGGCCCCCGCCTGGGTCAGCTCCCGGGCGAGCCCGGCAACCTTGTACGCGGCGATGCCCCCGCATACTCCGAGGGCAATCTTGCTGCCGGCTAGATTTTTGAGGTCCATCAGGAGGGTCGCTCCGCTGAGCCACATGCGAGCACCGAGGACGTCCAGACGCCCCGAGTACAAGGCGCGAGGAGGATGGCTACCGCTCGCCGTAACCGTCCGACGAGGAACGCAGTAATCGGGGATGGCTGGGCGTTCGAATGCCTCATTGGCTCGGCGGAGCGTCCCCTTTCTACTTGATGCGGGACTCAACCTCCGGCGGGCGCTCCCAGCCGAACTTGTCCTGGGCGATCTCTTCCAGAGCTACCGAGAGCGCCTTGGCGTTGTCGCCCAGGCCGGAAACCTGCGGCGGCACGAAGTCCCGGATGCCTTCACCCAGCTGGTAGTAGTAGGAGTTGATCTGCCGTGCTCGCTTGGCGGCGAGGATAACCAGCGTGTAGCGGCTGTCCACCTTGTCCGCGAGCTTTTCGATTCGGGGATATATCAAAGGGGTTCCTAACTTGGGAAAAGAGGGCCAGAAAGACTAACGGCTGTCCATCAAAGCTAACACTTCTTTGACGGCTTGTTCTACCTCGACGTTGACTACCACCCCGTCGAACGAGCCCTTCTTGCGCAGCTCGTCGTACGCGTCGGAGATCCGGCGGGCCTGAACATCCTCCCGCTCGGTGCTCCGCTTACGCAGCCTCTGCTCCAGGATCTGCATGGACGGAGCCTCGATGAAGATCAACCGCGCGTCCGGCATGACGCTCTTGACCTCCGCGGCCCCCTGGACGTCGATTTCCAGGATGACGTCCTTGCCCTCGGCCAGGAGTCCGTCGACGATCTTGCGCGGCGTCCCGTACAGGTTGCCGTGGACCTGGGCCCACTCCAGGAACTCCCCGCGATCCCGGCGCTCGATGAACTCGCGCTCAGGGATGAAAAAGTAGTGGACGCCCTCCTTTTCCATGGGCCGCGCAGGCCGGGTGGTACAGGAGACGGAGAGTTTGGCGTTTGGGCGCTCCTCCAAAAGTCGCTGGACGATGGTTCCCTTGCCCGCGCCCGAAGGGCCCGAAATTATGTAGAGGCGTGAATCTGCTATTGAAGTAACTCCTTCAATCACGGCGGAAGCACTAAGGACTCAAGACTACCGCCCGGGATGGACAAAAGTGCCGAAGCACCGTCGGATTATAGGTCGGGAAACTTTCCCCTGGCTTACCACGCCTGAAAGGCCTATAATTTCACCTAGCGTGGCGGCCAAGCCACATAATCCTAAGCGTCTCGCGGTAACCTAAGATGGTGAAACTGGGCACGCTCCTCTCCGCCTTCAAAGCATGGTCCAACTTCCGGCTCATGCTGGTATTAGGCAGCCTGGTGACGATCCTTTCACTGGGCCTCGGCGCGGTCGTGGTCCAGGCGGGACTTTCCCAGGACGAGGGTTCTCAGGCCCCGGCGGCCGAAACCTCCCAGTCCGGCGACGTCGGCGAGGACCTACCCGTTGAGGAGGACGCCACCGGCCCGGAAGCCCCCGGAACCACAGGTCCCCAGACCTCAACCGAGAACCGCCTGCCGGTGCTGGAGAACAACTCGGACTTCAGGATCTCCTGCCTGACCGGAAACCCTCGCCGCACCCAGAACACGTGCCACGTTGAGTCGTTCGGGGGTTTCTCCGAACGGGTGAACCTTTCCTGCGCCGACCTGCCGGCTAACCTGACCTGCATCTTCGTCCCCGCGTCCGTGGTGCCCAGGGCAAACGGTTCCACCCCCTTCCGGATTGAGCTTTCCGCCGGCAACGTGCCTCCGGGAAGCTACAACTTTGAGGTTGTCGGCCGCAGCGGGAGCCGGGTCAGCCGGATTCTTTATCCCTGGGGCGTTGCTCCGCCCTCAATCGCGGTCGCCCAGTCTCCCCCACCGGCTCCGCCTCCCGCCCCGGGCGCTCCCCGGACTACACCCCAGGCCCCCACCTCTACCCCGCCGCCCGCCGAACCGACGTTTTCTTTCACCTGCGGATCGCTGAGCGACGGCAACAAGTTGTTGTGGTCCGTCGCCGACGACGGGCCCATTGTGAAGATCAACTGCTTTTTGAGCCCGCTCAACGGGTTCGATGAGCCGGTTACCTTCGAGTTCTTCCAGGATGAGGACCTGGCCAGGCCGAGCACGGTGTCATTCCTACTGGACCAGCTGCAATCGAAAAATCAGTTCGACCTGAACTTCGAGTTGAGCACCGCAGTCCGCAACCTCACCGCCGAACGGCTTGAACAGGGCGTGGACTACGTCTTCGACGTGACCGGCACCGCGCCGTCCGGAAAGACCCTGACCCGGCCGGTAACCATCACCGTCAAGGAGTAGCCCTTCCTGCAGGCGGGCTCAGGAGAGTCCCTGAAGTTCCGCCAGGATCCCCTCTGCCGCCTTTACCGGATCGGGCGCATCCGTGATCGGTCTGCCCACCACGATGTAGCTGGATCCTGCAGCCGCGGCGCCGGCGGGCGTCATCACACGTGCCTGGTCGCCTGCGGCGGACCCGTCCGGCCGGATGCCGGGGGTCACCAGAACCACCTCGTCGCCCAGTTCGCGGCGCAGCATGGCGACCTCGTTGGCCGAGCAGACCAGCGCGGTGGCTCCGGCGGCTACGGCGGATTTCGCCAGCCTCAGCACCTGCTCGTGAGGTTGGGCCGAGATGCCCATCCGGGCCAGATCGTCTCCGTCCAGGCTGGTGAGGACGGTCACCGCGGCGACCAGGGGGACCGTCTCGCCGGCCAGGGCAGCCTTCGCCGCGGCCTCGACCATGGCCGAACCACCCGAGGCGTGAATGGTGAACATCCAGACCCCCAGGCCGGTCAGCTGGGCGCCTGCCAGGCCCACCTGGTGGGGAATGTCGTGGAGCTTGAGATCGCAAAACACCGGGCCGTGCTCTCCGATGCGCATCACCGCCTCCGGGCCGTGACGGGTGAACAGTGTGAGGCCCACTTTGAACGCGGCAACCTTGCCGGACAGCCGCCGGGCCAGTCCCTCCGCCTCACTCAGGTCCGGGCTGTCCAGCGCAACGATCAACCCGGTCAACCCTCTACCTTCACCCGCCCCCGCATCGAAGCAAGGTTGTTTACGCCCTTTTCCTTCATGTACTGCAGGATTCCGTCGTTCACCTTGGTGGTGGTGTTGGGGTCGATGAAGTTGGCGGTCCCGATAGCCACCGCGGTCGCCCCGGCCAGGATGAACTCCAGGGCGTCGTTGCTATTCATGATCCCGCCCATCCCGATGATCGGCACGTGGGGAAAGGCGCGGAAGACATCGAACACACTGCGCACGGCAATTGGCCGGATGGCCGGACCGGACAAACCTCCCACCACCCCCGCCAGCTTCGGCTGGCCGGTTTGGATGTCGATGGCCATCCCCATCACCGTGTTGATCAGGCTTATGCCCTGAGCGCCATTGTCCAGGGCTGCGCCGGCGATCTCGGGCAGGCTGGTGACGTTGGGCGAGAGCTTGGCGAACAACGGCACCTCGAGGGCTCGTCGAACCGCGGCTATCACCGACGAGGTGGCCTTGGCGTCGTGGGCAAACATGTTGTTGCGGTCTTCCAGGTTGGGGCAGGAGATGTTGACCTCGACCGCAACTACACCCGGTGCGCCTCGAAGCATCTCCGCCACGTAGATGTACTCCTGGACCGTATTGCCGGCGATGCTCGCGATCACCGGCACGCCCACCCGGTTCAGCCACGGCAGGTCGACGGTGAGAAAGTGCTCCACCCCGTAGTTCTGCAGGCCAATGGCGTTCAGCATCCCCGATGGGGTCTCGGCCATGCGGGGCGTGGGCTTGCCGGGCCACGGCTCCATGGTCATCGACTTGACCACCACTGCGCCGATCTTCTTCAGGTCGACGAACTCGGAGGCTTCCTTGCCCGAGGCAAAGCAGCCCGACGCGGTGACCACCGGGGAGCGCAGGCGGATCCCCGCGAGGTCGATGGAAAGATCGGGCGATTTGGCCATTGGGTCAGTTGCCGGCCGGGGCCACGCGGACGCCCGGGTCCGAGGCAAAGGCATCCCAGGCGATTCGTGCGCCGTTGAACACCGGACCGTCGACGCAGGTGCGCACGTGGACGATCTGGTCGTGGCTTTTGTTCCATACCGGTTGAACGCAGGTCATGCAGATGCCGTAGCCGCACCCCATCAGCGCCTCCATGGCCACCTGGACCGGGATCCGGTGCTTCTGGCCGATCCGGGTGACCGCCTCCAGCATCCCGTTGGGACCGCAGGCGTAGATCACCTCTGTGCCGCACTTCTCCAGCAGGTCGTCCATCACGTCGGTCACCCGTCCTTTGACCCCCTCACTGCCGTCCTCGGTGGTGAAGACTGCCTGGGCACCGAAGCGCTTGGCATCGATGGGGTTCAAAAGCTTGCTGGCGGTCTGGGCCCCCCAGAGCACGTCCACCCGCTTGCCTGCGCCCTTTAGCTCCTCGGCCAGGTAGAACAGGGGGACCGCCCCGATGCCTCCTCCCACCAGCAGACAGGAGTTGCGGTTCTTCGGGATGGCGAACGGCCGGCCGATGGGGCCGACGATGTCGATCATGTCGTGGGCCCTGAGCGAGGCCAGGGCCGCCGTACCGCCTCCGCGGATGTCGAAGACCACCTCGATGGTGGCAGCCCACTCGCCCCGGCGGTTGACCTTGTAGATAGAGAACGGGCGGCGCAGGATGAACTGGCGATCCGCCGGGGGCCGGATGTTCACGAACTGGCCGGGCTTGGCGGTCTCGGCGATCTCGGGGGCCACGATAGTGAGCAGGAAATAGTCGTCCCGCAGCTTCTTGTACGACAGGATCTGAGCTTGCTGTTGAATCACAGTTGGGCTCCGCCCAACCCATGAGCTTCGCTCAGTCCCTGGCGGGACCCATGAGCTGATCCGTAAAACGGCTGCGTAGTAGACAGGCCCCCAGCACCCGTGAGGACCGATTTTTCGAGTTGAGACAAGTTCACCATCTCCATCCAATAAGAGACCGGTCGAAAATCGGTGCTCACTCGACACCTCCGGTGTCGGTATCAGTAGAACTGCCGAAGGCAGGCAATGCTCTACTGGCTCTACTGAATACCATAGCGGGATCGGCCAGGAAGTCCTGAATTGCGGTCACCTCGAAGCCCTCCCGCAGTGATTCGATTCCCTGGACCGCCGCCTGAAGGCCGGCCAGGGTGGTGATGCACGGGATCCCCCGCGCCGCCGCCGCGGTGCGGATGTAGTACCCGTCGGAGCGGGCTCCCTTGCCGAACGGGGTGTTGATCACCAGATCCACCTCGCTGGCCATGATCTGGTCCACGATGTTCGGCGACCCCTCGGAGTGTTTGTGCACCCGGGTGCAGGCGATCCCCGCCCGGTTGAGCAGCCCGCAGGTCCCCTCGGTGGCCAGCAGCTCGAAGCCGAGCTCGGCCAGGCGCTTGGCGGCGAAAACCACCGCCCGCTTGTCCCGGTCGGCAACCGAGATGAAGACCGAACCCTTGTCCGGCAGCGCAGAACCGGCTCCCGATTGGGCCTTGGCGAAGGCGGCGCCCAGGTCGTAGTCGATGCCCATCACCTCTCCGGTGGAGCGCATCTCCGGGCCGAGCAGGGTGTCGACCCCAGGGAACCGGGCGAAGGGCAGCACCGCCTCCTTGACGCCGTTGTGGCGCAGCCTGTCCAGCGGCCACCAGGGGCCGGACTCCGGCTTGGGAGGGAGCCCGCCGATGGCGGCCAGCTTCTCCCCCAGCATCACCCGCACGGCGACCCGGGCCAGCGGGACGCCGGTCACCTTCCCCACGAACGGCACGGTCCGGGAGGCCCGGGGGTTGACCTCAATGCAGTAGACCTCCTCGTCCTTCACCGCGAACTGCACGTTGATCAGCCCCACGACACCCAGCGCCCGGGACAGCTTCTCGGTGGCCTCGGCCATCAGGCGCAGCTTGTTGGGGCCGATTGAGAACGGCGGGAGCACGCAGGCGGAGTCTCCGGAGTGGGCACCGGCCTCCTCAATATGCTCCATCACCCCGCCGATGTAGATGTCGGTGCCGTCACATATCGCATCGACATCCACCTCGATCGCACCCTCGAGGAAGCGGTCGATCAGCACCGGGTGGTCGGGAGAAACCTTGACCGCCCGTACCAGGTAGTCGGCCAGCATCTCGTCGTTGTAGACGATTTCCATCGCCCGGCCGCCCAGCACGTAGGACGGACGGACGAGCACCGGGTAGCCCACCCGGGCGGCCACGGCCAGCGCCTGATCCCGGGAGACGGCGATGCCTCCGTTCGGCTGGGCGATGTCCAGCTCCGCGAGCAGGTCGGTGAAGCGGCCCCGGTCCTCGGCCGCGTCGATGGAGTCGGGAGAGGTGCCCAGGACCTTCGCTCCGGCCGCCTCCAGGGACTTGGCGAGTTTCAGCGGCGTCTGCCCGCCGAGGGCGACGATCACACCGTCCGCCTCCTCCCGGTCCATGACGTTCATGACGTCCTCGAACGTGAGCGGCTCGAAGTACAGGCGGGTGGAGATGTCGTAGTCGGTGGAGACCGTCTCGGGGTTGCAGTTGACCATGATCGCGTCGTAGCCGGCCTCCCGGACCGCCAGGGCGGCGTGGACGCAGCAGTAGTCGAACTCGATCCCCTGGCCGATGCGGTTCGGCCCGGAGCCGAGGATCACGATGCGGGGCTTGTCCGACGTAAAGCCCTCGTCCTCGTCCTCGTAGGTCGAGTAGAAGTAGGGGGTGAACGCCTCGAACTCGGCGGCGCAGGTGTCGACCACCTTGTAGGTCGGCAGGACTCCGAGCTTCTTGCGGACGGCCCGGACGGAGGCCTCGTCGCTCTCCCGCAGCTGGGCGATCTGCCGGTCCGAGTACCCGTGGCGCTTGGCCCGGCGCAGCAGCGGTGCGTCCAGCTGCCATGCGTCGGCTATCGAACGGCCCACCTGGAAGATCCCGTGGAACTCTGCCAGGAACCACGGGTCGATCTTGGTGGCGGCGTGGATCTCGTCCAGCGAGATCCCCTGCCGGATGCCCTTTTCGACCAGAATCAGCCGGTCCTCGGTGGCAACCGCCATCCGCTTCAGCAGGTCGTCCTTGTCGTAGGTCGTGTCGTCCCCGTCGGCGCCCAGCCCGTGCCGGCCGGTTTCCAGCGACCGGATGGCCTTCTGCATCGCCTCGGGAAAGGTTCGGCCGATGGCCATGGACTCTCCGACCGACTTCATCATCGTGCCGAGCGCGGGGTCGGACCCGGGGAACTTCTCGAAGTTCCAGCGCGGGTTTTTCACCACCACGTAGTCGATGGCCGGCTCGAAGGAGGCGGGGGTCTTTAAAGTGATGTCGTTGGGGATCTCGTCCAGCGTGTAGCCGATCGCCAGCTTGGCGGCGATCTTGGCGATCGGGAAGCCGGTGGCCTTCGACGCCAGTGCCGAGGAGCGGGAGACCCTTGGGTTCATCTCGATGACCACCTGGCGTCCGGTGGCAGGGTCCACGGCGAACTGGACGTTGGAGCCGCCGGTGGAGACGCCGATCTTGGCCATGATCGCCTTGGCCGCATCCCTCATCTGCTGGTACTCGCGGTCGGTCAGCGTCTGGGCCGGGGCGACGGTGATCGAGTCCCCGGTGTGGACCCCCATCGGGTCGATATTCTCGATCGAGCAGACCACCACGAAGTTGTCCTTGTGGTCCCGCATGACCTCCAGCTCGAACTCCTTCCACCCCTGGATGGACTCCTCAACCAGGACCTCGCCGATGCGTGAGAGCTTGAGGCCCTCGGCGGCGATCGCTTTCATCTCGTCCATCGTCTGGGCGATGCCCGACCCGCCGCCGCCCAGGGTGAACGAGGCGCGGACCACCACCGGCAGGCCTATCTCCTCGGTGGCCGCAATGGCCTCCTCCATGGAGTAGGCGTGAACCGAACGCGGGAGGTCCATGCCGATCGACAGCATGGCCTCCCGGAACAGCATGCGGTCCTCGGCCATCCGGATGGAGTCGACGCTGGCGCCGATCAGCTCCACCCCGTACTGCTCGAAGATGCCGGCCTCGTAGGCGCCGACGCACACGTTCAGCGCCGTCTGCCCGCCGAGGGTCGGCAGCACCGCATCGGGCCGTTCCTTGGCAATGATCTTTTCCAACACCTCGACGGTGATCGGCTCGATGTAGGTCCGATCGGTCAGCTCGGGGTCGGTCATGATCGTCGCGGGGTTGGAGTTGAGCAGGATCACCCTGATTCCCTCCTCCCGCAGCACCTTGCAGGCCTGGGTACCGGAATAGTCGAACTCGCAGGCCTGTCCGATGACAATCGGACCGGATCCCACGATGAGAATCGACTTGATATCGGTACGCTTCGGCACTGCTAAGCCTTCTTTCTTTCCAGTCCCTTTGCTACGGACTTGGCCTTGTCGCGGATCTTCTTTTTGTCCTGGCGCTTCTTCTTCCACCTGACCTTGGGACGGTCGCCTCTACCCATGTGTCACCTCCCTTCCATCATGTTGAGAAACTGCTCGAACAGGTACCGGGAG
>JAJCYF010000185.1 GCA_029263035.1 Actinomycetes bacterium | reverse complement strand
CGGCTCCACCCGGAACCTCTGGATCACAAACGGGAACAGCCCGGCGGCCAGCACCGAGGTGAGCAGCCACAATCCGACGCCGATCAGCGGCAGCGTCCATCCGCGGAACCGGATGTTGACCAAAAACAGGACGGCGCTGATGATCGAGATGGCCACCAGCAATTTGAGAGCCGGGAGCTCGGCGTTCACGTCGGTGTACGACGCTCCCCCTACGCTGCCGCGCTCCGAATACAGCAGCTCGAACTGGTTGAGGCGGTAGCCCCACGCGCGCAGCAAAGCGGTCAGGCCGATGAGGACGGACAGGTGGACCTTGACCTGCGGGCTCACCCGGTCGACTGCCGCCTGGGGACGGATCGCGCCGGTCAGGTAGTAAGCCGAGGTGACCAGCAGGATCACCACCACCAGGGCGGAGAACAGCCAGCCGTAGGCCAGCTGATACACCGGCAGCCGGAACATGTAGAACCCGATGTCCTTGTTGAAGATCGGATCGACCACGTCGAACGGCACCGCGTTCATCGCCAGGACGAACCGGTCCCACACGGGCGCAAGGCGCAACGCGAATAGAAGACCCAGGAACGCACTGATGCCGATGGGGATCCACTTGGAGAACGGGATAAAGGCTTCCCGGAACCGCTCGAACGGGTCTTCCTCGTCGCCCGCAGCCGGGATCCGGTAGGCCGGAGCCGCCCGGCCGACCACCAGGAGGTTTACCAGACACAGGACAAAGAACAGAAGCCCGAAGGAGCCGACGAGGATCGCTCTCGAAGCCAGGACCGTCCAGAAGACCTCCTGGAACCCGACCTCGTTGAACCAGAGCAGGTCCGTGTACAGCCCGACTGCGGTGGAAATCGAGATGATGAGAAAGAAGAAGACGACCAGGAAGCCTACGCGTACCCTCCGGGCGTTGTTGGAGGCGGGCATCCTGATCACCATTGCCGTCCCAGCTTAGTCGCTAAAGGACACAGAGCTCGAATCGGTACCGGGAAGGCGGAATCTAAGAACCCTTGAGCGTGCAGGTGCATCCACCGTGGGCCGGCGGCGCCTGATGCCCGCTGGGAAAGGCCGCGTTCAGTGAGACCGCCCCGGCGTCGGCGTTTCGCCGGCAAATATCGTTGGGGCATTCCGCCTCCTCGCTGGACAGGACCCAGTGCTTAACCGCGCCCTCGCGTGAGCTCCAGCCATCGATCATGCCCTGGTGGTAGGCGGCATACGAGATTCCCTCGCCCAGCAACTGGGTGCGCACGCCCTTCCAAACCCGGAACACGTCGTTTGCCCGCTCCGACAGGTTCGATGCGGAGTCCTCGGCCTCCAACCCGGCCTCGATAGCCTTGGAGATCTCGCCCCGAAGCGGTTTGAGGACCTGCCGGGTGACCAGCTTGGTAACCGCATCCGCAGGGTCGGCATCGGGCGCCCCTGCGGCTTTGCGACCCTCGGAGAACGCGCGGCCAAGCGTGTCGCTGAGCCCGGCGACGAACCGGTCCAGCTGCTCGGCCTGGGGTGCAATATTGTCCTCCAGCCCGCCCTTGCCCCGCTGGGTTCTCAACCGGTCGAGCAGATCGTTGTGCTCCTCCTGGAGCAGCCTCTTGAGGCGGCGGGCGGTCTGCGCGGGGAGGTCTCCAAGTGAGTCGCGCCGGCGGGCAAGCTGCTCGGGCACCTCGCCGGCGGCGGGCGCAGAGGCCGGGGACGCCGTCTGATCGGGCGACGCCCCTTCCTGCCGCTCCTCCTCCTCTCTTTTTCGCCGGATCTCCGCCAGAAGCTCGTCCAGCGAAGAGGCCCCGGACCCGGCCTGAGTGGAGGGCGCCGGCGGCTGGCCGGCGGCCGTACGCTCCTTCGCCGCCCGGCTCTTCGCTATCCCTGCCGCACCGGCCTTCTCCGCCTCGCGCTTTCTAAGCTCCTTTGCAGCTGCGTCTGCCCTGGCCGCCCGCTCCGCCTCAGAGCGGGCTTTCGCCTCAGCGGCCTCTTCCGCCGCAGCCTTGTCCGCCTTTTGCTTTTCCGCGGCTTGCCTGGAAGCCTCCTGCTCGGCTCGAGACTTGGCCGCAGCCGAATCCTCGGCGGCCTTGGCCTGCCCCGCCTTCAAACGGTCCGCCTCCCGGGCCGCGGCAACCGCCGCCTGCAGCTCCGCCGCCTGCCGGGCCTTCTGTGCGGCGGCCTCAGCGGCCGCGCGCTCGGCTTCGAGCCGTTGGGCTTCCACCCGGGCCCTCTGTTCGGCCTCCGCCTGAACCGCCTTCAGTTCCTCGGCCCGGCGGTCCGCCTCCTGGCGGTGGGCCGTCTGGCGGGCCTGCAGCTCCTTGGCAGCCTCCAGCTCTCTCAGAAGCCGCTGCTCGGCGTGGGTCTCGGCCTGCCCGCGGTCCGGCGTCGATGACGGTCCGTTCGCTGCGGCCTGCTGCTCGGACTGCGATCTGAACCGTGAGGCCGGCTTTGAGCCCGGAAGCTGAACCGGCACCCTCAGCCGGGAGATGGTTTCCTCCAGACGCCTGCGGATGTCCTCCAGCTGCGACGCCACCATGCTGCGGGAATCTCGGATCCCGGCAAAATCCTCCTCCGCTGCCCTTCGGGCGGCATCGAACTCGGCGAGCGAGCGCTCCACCCGCATCCGCGTGTCGGCCAGCAGCTCCGCCGCCTCCTTCTCCGCCCGTTCGTGGATCTGCTCCGCCGCCTCCTCGGCGGCGAGCAGGATGCGCTCGGTCTCCTGTCCAACCAGCCGGAACATTGCGGTTCGGTCCTCTGCGGGTGGCTCCGGAGTGCTGGGGGGCTCGGGGGCCGCCTTCACCTCGGGTGCCGGGCGAGACCGTTCTTCGGCCAGCTTGGCTTTCACGGCGGCAAGCTCATTGTTGGCGTGCGACAGATCCGAGGTTGCCTTGGTGAGCTGCTTGCGCAGGATCTTGATCTCCTGGGCAACCTCCTCCCGAAAGCTCTCGACCTCATCTCGCGCATATCCGCGAAGCTGCACCAGGAACTGGCGGTTCTCTATCTCTTCGGGGTCCATGCCGTCTTTCCTGGGCTCACAGGTAGTGGGGGATCTTGAAAGACTAACGGTTGGCTTGAGCGGTTGAAAGGATCCTCGACGAGGGGTTAGACCAGCGGAACCAGTCCATGCACCAGACCGTAGAGCTCGTCGATAATCGCCTCCAGCTCATTGGGCAGAAGGGGCCGGAGCGGGTCGATGACCGGCTCAAGGAGCCCGGGCGCCGAGGGGCTGGGGGCGGGGGTGCCCGGCGCGGGAGCCGGCGGTGGAGCGGGCGCCGGCTGCCCGGTCCCGCCGGTCCCCGGGGTGCGGGACGGAGCCCGGGTTGGGGACGGTGCCGGCGCCGGCACCAGCGAGCCGCCCTCATCGACGCCATCCGGGAACAGCACCGCGTTGATCTCAGCCTGGAGCCCGGCCACGAGGGCGTCCGGGCCCACATCGAAGTTCTGCGCTACCAGGCCCCACGATGCGCCGAGCACCTTCAGAGCCATCGCCTGCTCGAAACCCTTCGCCGTCTCGTCGGGCACATCCCTTTTCCACTCGCGGGCAAAGGCAAGGCCCATCAGCTGGTCCGTGCTGGTAGCCGGCTCGAACCGGGCCAGTGACTCCGGGCCGATACCCGCGTCGCCCAGACGGCGGCGAAGGGCGGAGCCATCTCTGGCCGCCAGTTGAGGTTCCACTCCCCTAAGAAGGTTGCCCAGCTTTGAGTCGGCTTCCAGAGCGTGGGCCAGGTGGGCGGCGTCGATCTCGTCATCACGGGAGAACTGCAATGGCTGCGCCTGGCCGAGCGTAGCGTCCTCGGCCACCGATGCCTGCCACAGCTGTGGAAGCGGGATTGCCTGGGTTCCGCTGGTTACCTGCAGATCCTGCACCTCATATGAGGCAACCCGTCCGGGAGCGGGCAGCTCGACCCTTACCGCGCCGCTTTGAAACGCCACCCGCAAGGTCTCGAAGTCCATCTCCACAGGCTCATCCGAGCTCACCACCAGGGTCGCGTCGCTGAGCCGGATGGCGTTGGACCGGCGAAGCAGGGCTGCCCCCTCCACCAGCTCGAGGTCGGTGGAAGCACCCATGCGAAAGGTGACGCTTCCGGTTGAGTCCACCCGGATCTCGTCGCCGGCAAGCAGTTCCTCGTCTTCAACCGCGGGACGCGTGGCGCCGTCACGGACCAGGTTCACCGAACCCTGGATGCGGGCGATCGAACCTACGGTCTCGGAGGCTTCCGAGGTGCTCCGGGAACATGCCGAGCCGGCAAGGGCCGCAAGCAGCAGCAGACCGAGCAGGGAGACCTTGAACCTACTTGCGCGCAAAGACTTCTCTCACGGCTCCCTTCGGAAATTGACCCGCTGGAAACACCAGTGTGAAGCAAGAGCCTTTCTCAGGCTCACTTTGGACCTCCAGTGTTCCTCCATGGCCTTCCGCGATGCGCCGGACGTAGGCGAGACCGAGCCCCAGGCCCCCATAGGCTCGGGTTTCGGACCCGTCGGCCTGGACGAAGTTCTGGCCGATCTTGCTCAACTGCTCACGATCGATACCGATGCCCTCGTCTTTGACCGAGATGCGAACGTAGCCGTTTCCCTTGCCGTTCTTGTTGTGTTCAGCCGCAAGGACAACCTTCCCGCCGTTGGGGCTGAACTTGACTGCGTTGTCGACAAGCTCACCGATGGCCAGCGGCACCAGCCGGCGGTCCACCTCAACATGGGGGATGGTGGAGAACCCCGTGCGCTCGAACCGGTGGTTGGGCGCGTTCTGAGCCCACTTCTCCACCAGCTCCGCGGTGACCTCATCGAAGTCCACGGCCACCTTGTTGGGCTCCAGCCGGCCTGCCTCCATGGCGGAGAAGTCGACCAGCATCTCGACGATCCTCTCCAGCCTCTCGGCCGAGGCAAGAATGCCCTCCAGGAACGTCACCTGCTGCTCACGGGGCACCTCGCGGCGGCGCAAGAGGTCGGAGTAGCCCTTGATGGGGGTGATCGGGGTACGAAGCTCATGCGAGATGTTGGCCAGAAACTCGGTCTTCATCTTCTCGATCTCGACGTCGCGGGTCAGGTCACGAAGCACCGCCACGGCACCCAGTACCTCCCCTGCCTCGTCGGCAATGGGGGCCGAGGTCACCACGACCGGGCGCGTGACGTTGCTGGACAGGTTGGCAACCGTGCCACTGACCGATCCGGTCTGCAGGTCGTAGATGGCAGGCGAGACCGGCTTGCCGGCGGCGTCACGCAGCTGAAGGACCTTTCTTACGTTCCGGCCCAGCACCTGCGACTGCATGACCTCAAGGATCCGCTCCGCCTCACGGTTGAATGCCACAATCACGCCGTGGTTGTTTACCGCCACCACGCCGTCGGTCATCGATTGGAGAATTGTCTCGAGCCGGCGCCTGAGCTGCACCTGCTCGTCGGCCGTGTCCCTCAAATCGCGGGTGAGCTTGGCAAGTGAGACGGTCATCTGGTCGAAGGTCTCCCCCAGGACACCGACCTCGTCGTAGGTCTTTGGGGAAACCCGCGCGGTCAGGTCCCCTTTCCTGACCCGGTCGGCAGCCTCGGTGAGGTCGCGGATCGGCTGGGTGATACGGGTGCCGAACAGCAACGACAACCCGACCCCCATGGCGGTGGCCCACAAAGCGATGAAGAACAAGGGAGCAGCCAAATTCTGCTGCTCCAGGCCGATTACTCCGGAAGGGGCGCTGAAGACCAGCGCGCCGATCACCTCGTTGCCGCGGGTCAGCGGGACGTAGGAGTTGAACCGCTCGTCCTGGCCCACCCGGGAAAGGATCGAAATGCGGCGGCCGTTGTCGAACAGAGTTTCGACGTTTCCCCGGTCGTCCGGGATGATGCCGTCGCTGGTGCGACTGGTGCCCGCGAGCACCCGGTTTCGGTTGATCAAGAAGACCTCCCCCTCCGAGCGTTGTGCTTGCAGGTACTCCTGATCGATTAGCCGGCCGGTGACGAGCACTCCGACGCGCTCGGAGTTTTCCGGGTTGAACACCGGCGCCGCACCGATGGCCGCAATCTTGCCCGGGCCAAGCGTGTCGAGCGACTGCCCGGCGTTGCCCTCCGTCAGCGCCGCCTGGACGACTTCGGTACCCACCAGATTCAAGGCGTCTGCCACGGCAAGCGTGTCCCGGC
>JAJCYF010000184.1 GCA_029263035.1 Actinomycetes bacterium | reverse complement strand
TACAAAGTGGTGAACTCTGGGTGTTCGAGGTGATGGCCGCGGCCGGTGAGCGTACGATCGAGCCGTGGCGACCGGGCAGTCCTACCGATTGAAATCGCCGGCGGAGGCCGGACTCCGGGCGCGCCCTGCAGCACTCGCGGCCGTGGTGGCAGCCGTCTATGCCGTCCTGCTTGCGGGAACGCATTGGTGGGGCAACGCAATGACCGCCCGGGGCGTGCGCCTGGGCCTGGAGTTCCCTCCGCTGTTCGGCCGCCTGGACCCCCAACTCACCTGGAGGGTGCTGCCGGCAATCGTGGTTGCCGTTCTGGTGGTGGGGTTCTCCTCGCGGCTGACCACCAGCCTGTCCTGGCGCAGCCTGCTCGCGGCGTCCTGGTTGGGGGCGGCCGTTTGGGCGGTCGCCCTGGCGTTCACCGGGGGCTGGAGCGCCCTGGCCGGCCCGGTACTCAGCCCGCTCGAGGCTCCCGCCGTGGTCCCGCAGGTCGGCGGCATCGTTGAGTTCCTGGCGAACTTCACCGACCGCATCGCCTCCTACCCTATTCACGTCCAGGGTCACCCGCCCGGGCTGGTGGTGCTGCTCGCCGCGCTGGACCGAGTGGGACTGGCCGCCCCCGGGGTGATCGCCGGACTCTACATTGCGGCCGGTGCTGCCATTGCCCCTGCGGTGGCGGTGGCGGCCCGGAGCGTCGCGGGTGAGGACCGGGCCCGGACGGTGATTCCCTTTCTGGTGCTGGCGCCCTACGCGGTCTGGATCGCGACTTCCGCCGACGCCCTGTATGCCGGCGTGGCCGCCTGGGGGGTGGCACTGATCGTCTCCGCTCCCGGGAAACGGTGGTGGCAGGCGGGCGCCGGCGGGATCCTTCTCGGGCTGGCCCTGTTCTTGACCTACGGAGCGGCCGGTCTGGTGCTGCTGCCGGTAATGGTGCTTGTGCTGCGACGCAGCGTTCGGCCGCTGCTGTGGGCGGCGGCCGGGGGAGCGTTGGTGACCGCCGGTTTCGCCCTGGCGGGGTTCTGGTGGTTCGACGGCCTGGCGGCCACCCGCGAGCAGTACTACGCCGGCCTGGGCGGGCTCCGGCCCTACGGTTATTTCGTAGTCGCCAACCTGGCCGCCCTGGCGGTCGCCGCCGGGCCGGCAACCCTCGCCGGGATGTTGAGCCCCGATGCCCGCAGTTCGCTGCGCACCAGGCCTTCGCTGGGCTGGCTGGTCCTGGCCGCCGCCCTGGCGGTGGCCGCCGCCGACCTCAGCGGACTGTCCAAAGGCGAGGTCGAGAGGATCTGGCTGTTGTTCACCCCCTGGCTGGTAGCCGCGGCGGCCTTCATCCCGGGCGCCGCCGTCCGGCGGTGGTGGCTGGGCGCCGGGGCGCTTGGGGCGCTGGCGGTGCAGGTTCTGGTGGTGATCCCTTGGTAGAGTCCCCGCCGTACCGGATCCTGGTGGTGGAGGACGACCCGACGGTGGCGGACGTGGTCGGCAGATATCTCGCCCGGGAGGGTTACGAGGTGATGGCTGCGGACGACGGCCTGGAGGGACTCCGAATCGCCGAGAGCCGGCTTCCGGACCTGGTGATCCTCGACCTTATGCTGCCGTCGATGGACGGCCACGAGGTCTTCCGCCGGCTGCGCCTCCACAGCCGGGTCCCGGTGATCATGCTGACCGCAAAGGCGGAGGAGGCGGACCGCATCCGGGGGCTGGAGGTGGGCGCCGACGACTACGTGGTCAAGCCGTTCTCTCCGCGTGAGCTGACGCTGCGGGTGAAGTCGATCCTCAAGCGGGTGGGCCCGAACGCCGATCCCCGGCCGTCCGACGTGCTCTCTGCCGGGGACATCCGGGTCGACCTTAAGGCGCGGGAGGTTTCGGTGGCGGGCAGGCCGGTGGCCCTTACGGTGGTGGAGTTCGACCTGCTGAGCTTCCTGATGCAGAACGAGGGCCGGGCGTTCAGCCGGGAGGCTCTTCTGGAGCGGGTGTGGGGCTACCGGGTGGGGGACACCTCGACGGTGACCGTCCACGTCAGGCGCCTGCGGGAGAAGGTGGAGGCCGATCCCGTAACCCCCCGGCACCTGGCAACCGTGTGGGGCACCGGCTACCGGTTCGACGCATGATCCGCCCGATCCTTCTTGCCCTGGTTGTCGGTACGGCGGCCACCGCCGTCGTGGCCGGCCTAACCGGAATTCCCGGCTCCGACGCGGTACAGCTGGCGGCGATGGCCTTCGCCGGCGCCCTCATCTCGGGCGCCTTGGGTGCCTGGGGCCTGAAGCGGACCCGGCGGCGGTCGATCGGCACGCAGTCGTTCCTGGTTGCCCTCGCCTCCCTGGGGGCGGTTGGCGCCGGCTCCCTGCTGGCGGCGCAAAGGATGTTCATCTCGGCCCACGATCTGGCTGCGCTGGCGGTGGTGATGTTCGCCGCGATCACGGTGGGGCTGGTCATCGCCCTTCTGCTGGGCCGCCGGGTGGGGGAGGCCAGCCGGCGGCTGCAGTCGGCGGCCCGGGAGGTCGCCGCCGGAGAAAGTCCGACGTTCGGCTCCGAGTCGGACAGCCGGGAGCTGGCCGATCTGGGCCGGGAGCTGGCGCTGATGCAGAGCCGGCTCGACGAGACCCGCATTCGGGAGCGGACGATGGACTCCTCACGGCGGGAGCTGGTTGCCTGGGTGTCGCACGACCTGCGGACGCCGCTGGCCGGTATCCGGGCGATGGCCGAGGCGCTGGAGGACGGCGTCGTGACCGACCCGGAGACCGTGAGCCACTACTACCGCACGCTCAGGCAGGAGACCGACCGGCTGGCATCTTTGGTAGACGACCTGTTTGAGCTCAGCCGGATCAACGCCGGGGCCCTCAACCTGCAGTTCACGCGGGTGTCGCTGGGCGACCTGGTGTCGGACGCCCTCGCCGGGGCGGCCGCCCTGGCTCAAATCAAAGGCGTCGAGCTCAACGGAAGTGTGGCACCCGGGCAGCTGGAGGTTGAGGTTTCGGTGTCCGAGCTGACCCGGGTCCTGCACAACCTGCTGGAGAACGCCATCCGCCACACCCCGACCCGCGGGGCGGTGCACCTGGAGGCGGGAGTGAAAGACGGCCACGCCGTGGTCACGGTCGTCGACTCCTGCGGAGGTATCCCCGAGGCCGACATCGAACGGGTCTTCGACCTGGCGTTCCGGGGCAAGGCCGCCCGTACCCCGGGAAGCGACGAGGGGGCCGGCCTGGGCCTGGCGATCGCCCGGGGGATCGTGGAAGCCCATCGCGGCCGGATCGAGGTGGCCAATCTGGCGCCCGGCTGCCGGTTCACCGTTCGGCTGCCGGTCACCCAGGAGCCGGTTTGAAGGTCCTGGTCACCGGCGGCGCCGGGTTCATCGGCTCCCACATCGTCGACGCACTGGTTTCCCGGGGCGACGAGGTGACCGTCCTGGACTGTCTCCACCCCCTGGCTCACCCCGCGAAGCCCGGCTACCTCAACCCGGGAGCGAACTACCTGTTTGCCGACGTCCGCGACCGGGTCGCGGCCGAGGGGGCGGTCGAAGGCGTCGACGCGGTATGCCACCAGGCCGCGATGGTGGGCCTGGGGGTCGACTTCGGCGATGTCTCCGAGTACGTGTCGATCAACGACCTGGGCACCGCGACGCTGTTGAAAGCGCTATGGGACCGGCAATTCGCCGGCCCGGTGGTGCTTGCCGGCAGCATGGTGGTCTACGGCGAGGGGCGGTACCGGTGCCCGGCCGACGGTTTGATGGTTCCCGCTCCCCGCCGCGCCGACGATTTGTCCGCCGGCCGCTTCGACCCGTTCTGCCCGCACTGCGGGGGCGATTTGAAGCCGGAGGCAATCCCGGAGGATGCGCCGGTCTCGCCCCGGGGGGTCTACGCCGCCACCAAGCTGCACCAGGAGCACCTGTGCGAGGTGTATGCCCGGGAGTCGGGGGCCCGCTGCGTTTTCCTTCGGTACCACAACGTCTACGGGCCCCGGATGCCCTTCGACACCCCCTACGCCGGCGTGGCCAGCATCTTTCGAAGCTCGTTGCAGCAGGGGCGGCCGCCGCAGGTGTTCGAGGACGGCGCCCAGATCCGTGATTTCGTCCACTCGGCCGACATCGTCCGGGCGAACCTGCTTGCGATAGACGGCCCGAAGGCGCAGGGCGCCTATAACATCGCCAGCGGGCAGCCGAAAACGCTGCTGGAGATGGCGGAGTGCCTGTGCCGGGGCGACGGATCGGGTCTGGTGCCGCAGGTTACCGGGCGGTACCGGCCATCGGACGTCCGCCACGTTTTTGCCAGCCCCGCCCGGGCCGCCCGGGAGTTGGGATTCACCGCCCGGGTACCGTTTGAGGAGGGAATGGCCGGGTTCCTCTCGGCGCCCCTCAGGAAGAGTTGAGCCATTCGTTCGAAGGGTAGTTTGCGCCACCGCTGGCAGAATGGAGTACCGAAAGCCGTCGTACAGAACGGAGAGTTTCGTGTGCCAGGTCGCAAACGTTTGAAAGGCCCGGTCAGCTCGCTCGGGATGCGGGCTAGAGCCACCCTGGCGTGGGGCATTATCGCCCTGGTGCTTTCGGCCGCCCTCGCCACGTTCTCCTACCAGGTTACCCGTGGACAGCTGGTGGATGAGAGGCAGGAGAACGCCCTCGCCCAGGCGTACCTGAACGCGCGGCTGGTCCGCAACACCCTGATGGCCGGAGAGCCGCCGCTTAGCGAAGCACTGTCGGCAGTGGGCGGCAGCGCCCAGTCGGTGGTGCTGGCCCGGGTGGGGGGGGAGTGGTTCTCCGGTTCAATAGGCATCGGGCCCAACAGCCTGCCCGACTCGTTGAATGAGGTAGTGGCCTCCGGAAGGGCGGCCAAGCAGCTGGTGGCGGTGGATGGGGAGCCCTTCATCGGTATAGGCGTAGCCATTCCGGCGTTCAACGCCCGCTACTTCGAGCTGGTGCCCATGGACGACATCGATCGGACGCTGGACGGATTGGCCCGGGGGCTGGCGCTTTCGGCGCTGGTCGCCACGCTGTGCGGCGCGGCCATCGGCTGGCTGGCCAGCGGCAGGATCCTCAGGCCCCTTCGGCAGTTCACCTCGGCGGCGGAGAGCATCGCCGAGGGCAGCCTGGACACCCGAATTCAGACCACGGACGACCGGGATCTGCGGGTCCTGGCCCGTTCATTCAACCGGATGGCCGATGCCGTGCAGGAGCGAATCGACCGGGAGTCCCGATTTACCTCCCAGGTGAGCCACGAGCTTCGCTCGCCGGTTGCCGCCCTCTTCTCCGCCATCAACGTCGCCCGTCGCCGGGCGGCAAAGGGTACGACGACCGATACCCTCGACGACATGGAGCGGCGGGTGGGTGACCTGCACCGGCTGGTGGAGGACCTGTTGGAACTCTCCCGAGTGGAGGCAGGCGTCTCCGGGATGCAGATCGAGCCCGTGGACCCCGCTCAGCTTGCCCGCGGGCAGCTGGAGCGGATGGGAAAGGCGATGGTGCCGGTCGACGTGGAGCAGGACGTCCCACCCACGTTCCAGGCGGACAAGCGCAGGCTGGCGCAGATGCTGCAGAACCTGATCGACAATGCCGATCGCTACGGAGGAGGGGTGATGCGGGTTCACATCAGCGGAGATGACGGGAAGGTCAGCTTCGCCGTGGAGGACCATGGCCCGGGGGTGGCCGAGCACGAACGGCACTTTATATTCGAAAGGTTTGCCCGGGGGGAGACCGCGGCCACCAGCGGCCACAGCGGCGCCGGCCTGGGACTCGCTCTGGTCAACGAACACGCAATCCTGCACGGCGGATGTGTGCGTCTGGAGGACCGGGAAGGCGGCGGCTCCCGGTTCGTAGTGGAGTTGCCCGAGGAGGGCCCGTCTTGAGGCGAACCCTGACGCTGATCCTGCTCGCGCTGTTGCTGACCGCGTGCGGAGTCCCAACCGGCAATGAGGCGGAGCCGGTGGAAGAAGTGCCCTTCGGCCTGCTGGACCCCCAGGCGCCCGAGCCGGCCGATACGGCCCCGCCGGCCGAGGGCCCGGTGATCCAGATCTACCTGGTGGACCCGGCGGCCCTTAGGCTGGCGCCGGTGGAGCGCCGGCTGGACGAAGGTGAGACCGCCCTGTCCGACGTGATGGACATCCTGCTGAATGGCCCCACCCGCGCCGAGCAACGCCAGGGCCTGATCACGGCGCTCGTGGATGAGGATGCGGTTGCCGCCACCGACCTGGTCGGCGGAGTGGCGAGCGTCGACCTGACCCAGCAGTTCACCGTGCTCGACGGCCCCACCCAGCGACTGGCGATCGCCCAGGTGGTCCTGACCCTCACCGGCCGGCCGGGGGTGGGACGGGTGTCGTTCACATTGGAGGGTCAGCCCATCGACATCCCGCGGGGTGACGGCACGCTGGCTCAGGGTTCGGTGTCCCGGGACAACTACCGGGAGCTGCTGCCGGGCGTTTAACTCAAGCAAGCTCTTGAACACCGGAGCCCGGTGGTTGAGAATCCGGATCAGGTTCTATCCGGGTGGTCGGCACGGGTTCGGCAGATGGATCAACGTGACGAGGTAGCTGCAACCGAATCTCAGGAGCCGGCAGATGCCGGCCCACCCAGGTCGCCCGTCGACCGGTACTTCGGGATCACCGCCGCCGGCTCGTCGATAAAAACCGAGGTCATAGCCGGGTTCACCACCTGGATGACCATGGCGTACATCCTGTTCGTAAACCCCTCGATCCTTGGGGCGGTTCCCGACCGGGACGGGCTGAGCCTGGCCTTCCCCCTGGTCCTGACCGCGACCGCCCTGGCGGCAGCCGTAAGCACGCTGGCAATGGGCCTGATCGCACGGTATCCGTTTGCCATTGCCGCCGGCCTGGGCCTGAACGCCGTGGTGGCCTTCCAGCTCGTCGCGGGCTCGGGGCTGACCTGGCCGGAGGCGATGGGGGTCATCGTCACCGAAGGCCTGATCATCCTGGTCCTGGTCCTGACCGGCTTCCGGGAGGCGGTGATGAACGCCATCCCGCTGGCTCTCAAGCAGGCGATTGGCGTTGGGATCGGGCTGTTCATTGCCTTCATCGGATTCATAAACTCCGGGTTCGTGGGCAAGCCGGAAACCCCGACGCTCCTGGTGGAGCTGGGAAGGGGAGGCGAGCTGCGCGGTCTCCCGGTGGCGGTGTTCGTGATAGGACTGCTGCTCTCCTCGTACCTGGTGGCCCGCAAGGTCCGGGGAGCGCTGCTCATTGGAATCCTGGGAACCACGGTCCTCGCCATCGGCCTGAACGAGCTGGTGGCGGGGGGCGAGGGCTGGCCCGAGTCACTTCCCGCCGCGGCCCGGTTCCCGGAGCGGATCGTCGCATTTCCGGCCGCCGAGAACTTCAGCCTGATCGGCGACTTCTCGTTTGCCTACTTCGGCCGGCTGGGGGCCATTGCCGCCATTCTGGCGGTGTTCACGATCATGCTTTCCGACTTCTTCGACACCATGGGCACCGTTGTCGGCCTGGGGGCGAGGGCGGGCTACCTCGACGCCGAGGGTCGGCTGCCCCGGTCCCGCCAGGTCCTGCTGGTCGACTCGGCCGCCGCCGCGGTGGGCGGCGCCTTCAGCGCCTCGTCGAACACCACCTATATCGAGAGCGCCTCGGGTATCTCGGAGGGGGGCCGGACCGGCCTGACCGCCACCGTGGTGGGAGGCCTGTTCCTTCTTTCGATCTTCTTGTGGCCGCTCGCCGACGTCATCCCGCCCCAGGCCACTGCGCCGGCGCTGATCATCGTCGGCTTTTTGATGATGGAGATCATCCGGGATATTCCCTTCGACCGTTACGAGGTGGGCATCCCGGCCTTTCTCACCATGGTGGTCATGCCCTTCACCTTCTCCATCACCAACGGCGTCGGTGCCGGCTTCGTCACCTACACGATCATCAAGCTGGCCCGGGGGGAGGCCCGGGACGTGCACTGGATGATGTACCTGTCCAGCGCCGCATTTTTGATCTACTTCGCCATCTACTACGTCAGGTCGGCACTCGGGGTCGGGTAGCGCTAACGTCCCCAAAAATCGGCGTTGGCGATCTCCAAAAGGTTTTCCGAGGGATCCCGGAAGTAGAACGACGACCCCAGCGGGGGTTTTTCGGTCCGTCCCGGCGGCCAGTCGACCTCCTCCAGGATCTCCACCCCGGCTCCGGCCAGGTGCTCCCGCCACAACCTGTAGGCGGACATGGGAACCAGAAAGCAGACGTGCCCGGGCCCGGTGGCGCCGTGAGGAGGCAGAGAGCCCGGTTTTTGCGTTGCCTCGGCGTTGAACAACAGGAACACGCTGGTACCCGCCCGGAGGAAGATCTGCCGGCCGGGGGTCTGGCCGATGAGCTTCATCCCCATGATTTCGGAGTAGAAACGGCGGGTCGCCTCCTCGTCGGAGCCGGAGTAGTACAGAACCGTTTCCAGGATCCCCGACAGCTCCGGAGCGCTCACCCGGACAGGCTCCTTTCAGTGCACCCGGACGGCGAGCACGCAGATGTCGTCCTCCCGGCCGGCGACTCCCAGCCGCCAATCCAGGATCTGTTTGCAAAGTATCTCCGGTGACAGGTCGACCAAAGACTCCACGAACGTGCGGAGCGCATCCATGCCCTCCTCCAGGCTTCTTCCGCGCAGCTCCACCAGGCCGTCCGTGTACAGCAGCAGCGTGGTGCCCGGACGAAGGAACTTGGGTTCCGACTTGTACTGCCAGCCGGGGTCGGCGCCCAGAAGGACATCGCTGGCCTGGGGGAACAGGAAGGCGGTTCTCCAATGCGGCAACGCAGGGGGGCGGGGTGGCCGGCGTTGGTCCGGGTTATCGTCCCCGTCTCTTCATCCCACACCGCCAGGATTGCAGTTGCAGTCTCGTCGGGTTCCAGGCGGCACAACATCCGGTTGAGGCGGCCGGTTACGGTTTCCGGGACCGGGTCCTCGTCGGCGAAGGCCCGAACGGCGTTGCGCAGCTGGGCCATGACGGCGGCCGACTGAAGCCCGTGGCCGCCGACATCGCCGACAACCAGGAACAGCCCGTTGTCGACCGGGAAAGCGTCGTACCAGTCGCCGCCCATCGGGGCGTCGCTTGCGGGCAGATAGGTGGCCGCCAGCTCAAGGCGAGGGGTTTGGGGTAGCGCCGCGGGGAGGAACGCCTCCTGCAGCACGTTGGCCTCGGCGGCCTCCCTAGCGCTTTGCCGGCCCCGATCCCTTTCGAACAGCGCCCGGCGAAGAGCCTGGACACCCAGCTCGGCGATCAGCTCCAGCCGGCGAACCTGGGTCGGTCCGAACTCCTGGGCCTTGCTCCAGCCGAGGCCGAGGGCTCCGAGCGTCACCCCCTCGGGCGTACGGAGAGGTACCGATGCGGTTGCGCCGAGCGATGCCATGAGGGTCTCCGCCAGCATGTGGGGATACTGCTCGGCGGTCTCCTCGGTGGAGTGGAGCAGGACGATCTGGCCGGTCCTCATGGCTTCGCACAGGGGGACGTCCTCGGTAATGTGGAACTCCAGCCACCGGTCCGCCCACCCCGCAACGATTGCTGGATCGACGATCGACCCGTGAATCACCCGGATGTTGTCGTTCTCGTTGTCCAGCAATGCCAGGTTGGCGAAGGAGGCGCCGGCCGCGGGACCGGCGCAGTCGGCCAGCGCGACCGAGACCTCGTACGGCGTTGCGGCCGCCGAAAGGTCGATCGCCAGCCGCCATATGGCCTGCTCGTATACCGATCCCTCGTCCTGGGGGAAATAGTCGCCGGCGTGGGCCGGGCTCATTCCAATTCCGGGGTCGGTGGAGGCGTCGGTGGATTCAGTGCTCAACGAGTTCCTTCTTCGTTCTGATCCAGGCGCGGGTTCTACACGCCCGATCGCCGAGAAGGCTACACCTAATAGCGCCCATCATGGATTGCTATCTTCCGTGCCCACCTTAGCAAGCCTGTACGCAGTGAAGGGACGATCAGGCTCGTGGACGTGATCGATCCGCCGGGCGAACAGGGCAAATTCTCCGCCCCTCGGCTGAAGCTCACGACGGACGAAGCGATTTGATGGCAAGATCGATGTTATGACGCCCGTCCTCCAGCTCGCCGCCGCGTCCAGCACCCGCGACAACTTCGCCAGCTTTGAGGTGCCGGCCGCGGTTTGGATCGCCTTTGCGGTCGGGGTGACCACCCTGCTTCTGCTCGACCTGCTGCTGGTGCACCGTAAGCCCCATGTGATCACGTTCCGGGAAGCGGCCATCGAAAGTGTGGTCTGGATCAGCATCGGCATCAGCTTCACTGCCGTGTTGCTCTGGTGGCAGGGGGGCCAGGCGGCCGGTGAGTACATTGCCGGCTATCTCATCGAGAAGAGCCTTTCGGTGGACAACGTCTTCGTCTGGGCGGTGCTGTTCTCCTTCTTCGCGGTTCCCGCCAAGTACCAGTTCAGGGTGCTGTTCTTCGGTGTCTTTGGCGCCCTTGTGCTGCGGGCGATCTTCATCTTTGCCGGGGTCGCCCTTATCGAACGGTTCGACTGGATCCTTTACGTATTCGGCGCCTTCCTGGTCTTCACCGCGTTCAAGATCGCCCGGCACTCGGGTTCGGAGGTCCATCCGGAACGCAACCCGGTCCTGAAGCTGGTGCGAAAGGTGATACCCACCACCAACGAGTACCACGGCCAGAAGTTCTTCACGATCGAAAACGGCCGGAAGATGGCCACCCCGATGTTCACCGTGCTGGTGATGGTGGAGGCCACCGACGTGCTCTTTGCCGTGGACTCGGTTCCCGCCATCCTGGCGGTCAGCCGGGAGCCGTTCATCGTCATGTCCTCCAACGCCTTCGCCATCATGGGACTGCGTTCGCTGTACTTCCTGCTGGCCGGCATGGCGGATCGCTTCCGCTACCTGAACATCGGCCTGGGTGTGATTTTGGGGTTCGTCGGCATCAAGATGCTCATCTCCGGCATCTACCACATGCCCGTCGCCATCTCCCTGGCGGTGATTGCCCTGGTGCTCACGGTCACCATCGTCACCTCCCTGAGGGCGGACAAGCGGGACGGTCCACCTGGAGCACCCGTACCGGATCCTCCCCTTCCGGACGAAGAGAGCAACCTGCCCCGCTAGCAATGCGGGAGTTGGTGGTCTTCGGGACGGCCGGGCA
This sequence comes from Actinomycetes bacterium, assembly GCA_029263035.1. Lineage (GTDB taxonomy): Bacteria > Actinomycetota > CADDZG01 > JAHWKV01 > JAHWKV01 > JAJCYE01. Next base: position 17,900 of record JAJCYF010000184.1, on the reverse strand, counting down.
GGTCCCCACCCGTGAGCGCAACGTCAACGGCTACCTGCTGCGGTGGGACTCCGAAGCTCTGCTGTTCGACCCGGGGGAGGGGACCCAGCGTCAGATGCTCCTGGCCGGGGTGAAGTCATCCTCCATCACCCGCATCCTGCTGACTCACTTCCACGGCGACCATTGCCTGGGGCTGCCGGGCGTGGTGCAGCGGATCGCACTCGACGGAGCCACCCGGCCGGTGGGGCTCTATTACCACGCCTCCGGCCACGGGTACCTGGAACGGCTGCTCGGGTCGTCCGCCCACTTCACCCGGGCGCCGGTTGACCTCCGCCCGGTGCAGGTGCCGGGGCTGGTTGAACAGGGTCCGCCGTTCTCTTTGACCGCAGGCCGGCTGGAGCACAGCGTCCCGGTTTGGGGCTGGCGAATTGAGGAGGCGGACGGCCGGCGCCTGGTTCCCGAACGCCTGGCCGCGCTCGGCATCGAGGGCCCGGCGATCGGAGAGCTGCAGAGGACCGGCTCGATCAACGCGGGCGGCAAGATCGTCACCGTCGATGAGGTGAGCGAGGTCCGGCATGGGCAGAGCTTCGCCTTCATCATGGATACCCGCATCTGCGGCGCCGCGGTCGACCTGGCCCGGAATGCCGACATGGTGGTGGCCGAGTGCACCTACCTGAGCGAACGCCGGGAGCTGGCCGCCCGGTACGGGCATCTCACAGCAGCCGATGCGGCGACGATCGCCCAGAAGGCAAATGCCCGCCTACTGGTGCTGACGCACTACTCGCAGAGGTATCCGGACACCGGGCCGCTGCTGGAGGAGGCGCAGGCCATCTTCCCCAACACGGTGGCCGCCGCCGATCTGGCCACCATTAAAATGCCGCGCCGGTAGGTCAGACCGATTCGCTCACCGAGCTCATGTTGAAGTCCCGCACCCTGAGCGGCGGCATCCGCGCGAAGGTGAAGTAGTCGCCCAGCTCCCGCGCGAGGGTGGATTGGGACTGCCCGACCTCGGTGGTCTGGGCGAGCATGTCCAGGGGGCTCATGTTGAAGCGGAAGTTGTTCACCGCCCCCACCACCTTTCCGCCCTCGATCAGGAACACCCCGTCCCGGGTGAGCCCGGTGAGCAGCAGCGTCTGCGGATCGACCTCCCGGATGTACCACAGGCAGGTCACGAGCAGGCCCCTTTCGGTGGCGGCGATCATCTCCTCCAGCGAAGGTCCTTCGGCGGGCATGATCAGGTTTTCGATGAACGGCTTCGGCTCGGTTCCCGTGGTTTTGGCCCAGTGGCGGGTGGTGATCAGGCCGGTGAGGACGCCCCGGTCGATCCAGTCGATCCGGCCCGAGGTCTGGCCGTTGTCGAAGACCGAGGAGTAGCTGCTGGAGGAGGTGGCCGCCACGAACGGTGACACCTCGAAGCCGGGTTCGGCCGGGTCCGAGTACAGCGTGATGCCCTCCGGGGCGATCGATTCCCCCACCCGGTTGCCTCCGCCCGCCCGGCTGAAGACACTGCGGCCTTCGTCGGCATCCCGGGCGGCGCTGCTCCAGTAGGCCTCCAGGACCAGGTCGGCCACGCAGGACGGTTCCAGGAGCACCTCGTAGCGCCCGGCCGGCAGGGGGACCGTGGTTTCCGACCACTCCAGCCGCTCCGCCAGCTTGCGCTCCATGGCCGCAACGTCGACGTCCTGGAACGTGGTGGTCACCAGGCCGGCCCAGGTGGAGGCCCTGAAGTCGGGGGTCTTGGCGTTGATCTGGAACTTGCCCTCGGCCCCGGAGTGCCGGCGGCGCAGGCCGGTGGAGGTCGCCAGGTACACGGTGCTCTGCTCGTGCTCGGCAAAGCCGAACAGCAGGTAGCCGCCCTCCTCGGCCCTTCTAAACGCCCCGGCCAGGTCCGGCGTCACTCGGGCGAACACGCCGATCCCGGTGGTTTCGGGCGGGGTGGCCCAGTCCTGGGGAACCCCGTCTCCGGGGACGAGGGGCATCAGGTCCTCGGCCGGCGGCTTGCCCTCACACGCTTTCTCGGACTCCCGTACCAGGTCCTCCAGGTTGTCTGCGGGGAAGTAGGTGCGGCCGACGGACCCGACGCGCCCGCCGATGACCGAGATGATGAAGATCTCCTGCGAATCGGTGACGCCGTTGGTGGTGGTCGTGTTCAGGGCCCACCGCAGGTTTGCGGAAGAGTGATGCCAGCCGATCGCGATACATGCATCCGCCTTCGACAGTTCCAGCACCCGTTCCAGGGTTTCCTGCAGTGTCACTAAAGCGCCCCCTCCCGGGCGGTGTTCAGGACGTTTACCTGGGAGAACAGCGCTACGGGAGCGCCGTGACTGACCGGCGCCACCTGGCCGGGCTGGCCCTTGCCGCAGTTGAATGCTCCGCCCAGAACGTAGGTCGACGGCCCGCCGACGCCGGCCATGCTGTTCCAGAAATCGGTGGTGGTCGCCTGGTACGCAACGTCCTTGAGCTGGCCGTCCAGCCGGCCGTTGCGGATTCTCCAGAACTGCTGGCCCGTGAACTGGAAGTTGTAGCGCTGCATGTCGATGCTCCAGCTCTTGTCCCCGTAGATGAAGATCCCGTTCTCGACGCCGCCGATGAGGTCGTCGAGGTCGGTCTCATCGGTTCCCGGCTGCAGGGAGACGTTGGGCATGCGCTGCAGGGGAGCGTGGGAGGCGGAGTCGGCAAACGCACAGCCGTTGGACCGGCCGAATCCCTCTTTCAGCGCCATCTGGCGATTTAGCTGGTAGCCGACCAGGATTCCGTCGCGGATCAGGTCCCAGCTCTGCCCGGCTACCCCCTCGTCGTCGTAGCCGACCGTCGCCAGCCCGTGCTCCACGGTCCGGTCTCCGGTGACGTGCATGAAGGGCGCCCCGTACTGAAGGTTGTTCAGCTTGTCGAGAGTCGCAAACGAGGTACCGGCGTAGGCCGCTTCGTAGCCCAGCGCCCGGTCCAGCTCGGTGGCATGGCCGATCGACTCGTGGATGGTAAGCCACAGGTTGGACGGGTGGATCACCAGGTCGTAGCGGCCGGGCTCGACCGACGGAGCAGTCATCTTCTCCTCCAGGAGCACGGGGATCTGCTCCGCCCACCCTCCGTAGGTCTGCTCGCTGAAGTGCTCCCACCCGCGGCCCTGGGGCAGGGTGCAGCTTCGCATGGTCTCAAAGGCGCCGGTGGCCGGGTCCACCTTGGTGGCATCGAAATCACCGTGAACCCGGACCCGCTGCTGGGTGGTCTCGGTTCCCTCCAGGTTGGCGAAATATTTGTTCTCCAGCACCAGCAGGGCTGAAAAGTCCACGTGGTCGACCTTCCTGGAAGCCAGAACCTTCTCGTTGACCCCAGGAAGAACGCCACCTTCTGGTCGTCGGGGACCGTGAAAGGATCGATCTCAAAGCTGGAGACGTAGGTGTCCCGGTAGGCCGGCTCGGGGGCCAGTTCCACGGGCTGGCGGTTCAGGGGGGCAAGAGCCGCGGCGACCTCGATCGCGGTGGAGGCGGTCGCGGCGGCGGCTTCGGGGGTGAGGGTCACGCTGGAGGCAAATCCCCAGGCTCCGTTTGAGATCACCCGGACCGAGTAGCCGAGCGTCTCGGTGGTGGACATGCTCTCCACAGAGGTGTCCCGGGCGTGGATGCCCTGGCCCCGGTTTCGCTCGAACCGGAAGTCGGCGTAGGTGGCGCCCAGATCGCGGGCCCGGGTCAGAGCCGCATCCCCCAGACGGTGGAAGGGAAGGTCACCGAATGAGGGATCCACTGCGCTCACCGGGTCAGTCTACCGGCGTTGCCGGGCTGCGATCCCTCCTGCCGGGTACCGGCTCAGGCGGACGGGTCTCCGTACAGCCCGGCGAACGCCCGGCGCACCACCCCGTAGCACTCGCAGGACATCTCCTCCAACAAAGCCCGGTCCTCGATGGTGATCTCCCCGCGGCCGTAGGAGATCGCGCCCGCCTCCTGCAGCGCCGCGGCGGCCTCGGTCACCGACGCCCGCCGCGCTCCCAGCATCTGCGCGAGGAACTCCTGGGTGAGGTGGAATTTGTCGTACTCCACCCGGTCCCGGGTCATCAGAAGCCAGCGGGCACAGCGTTTGTCGATGGTGTGGAGCCGGTTGCAAGCCGCGTTCTGCCCGACCAGGGTGAACAGGGCGTAGCTGAACTGGTTGACCAGCTCGGCCAGCTCGCCGGAGCGGGCCAGCTCATCGCGAAACGCCTGGGCGGTCACTCGGATGGAGACTCCTTCGATCTGGGACACCCCCCGGGCGTTCGAGCCTTTGGCCGGATCGTAGGTCATGGGGGCGCCCACCACACCCTCGCAGCCGACGGTGGCCATCTCAATGAGGTCGCCCTCCAGCAGGATTGTCACCAGTGAGATGACTCCGGAGAGCGGAAAGTAGACGAACTGAATCGGTTCTGCGGGCTCGAACAGAACCTGGGCCAGCGGGAGACGTTCGGTCCTGGCGCCGTCGAGCAGCCGCTTTCTCGCCCCATCGGGAAGGTTGGAGAGCAGAAGGTTGTTCCTGTAGGTGAGTTCGGCCGTAGCCACGCCCGTCATTTGGAGGCCCTTCGATAAGCTCATAAGCTCAGGAGGCCGGGGGGCGAGGCTGTCCAGGAACCACAGAGATTTTGGATGTTCAACTCCACACTGGCCCCATCGGGCGTGTTAGTCAACTGCAAGAAAAAGCTTGACATCGGCCCCAATGTACGATTGCGGACCGACACGGGCCGCAGTTCCCCGTAGCGTCAGGGTCCGGTACCCAATTCCGAAGGGGGCACATTTGGACCTGTACATCCAGAAGGACCAGTTGAACGACGGCAACGGTGTGACCATCAGCGGCGAAATGGATATGTCCAATGCGGGGATCCTCACCGATTTCCTCAATGCGGAGATCGAGTCAACCGGCGGGGACCTGTATCTCAACCTGGCGGGGCTGGATTTCATCGATTCCAGCGGACTCGCGGCCCTTCTGGGCGCCCGGCGGCAGCTGGAGGTTGGGGGCCGCTCACTGATCCTGTCGTCCCCCAGTCCGGCGGTCGCGCGGGTCCTGGAGGTTACCGGGCTGGATGCGCTGTTCGATACGGAGACGGCCGGCGCCTACGTCCAGGCCCCGATCCAGCGGTCGGCATGAGTTTCTCCGGCAACGGCCTCCGGGCGAACGACCACACTCACGATCAGCATCCCCGCTCCGGGGCGTCGTGGGATTCAAGTCCGATGGCCGAAGATGCGGCCGCCCCGTTTGCCAGGGTAGTCCTGGCCGGGACCAGCATTTCGCAGGCAATGGACCTCGTTGCAGAACAGGGGCTGCGCCTATCGCAGGACATTCATGCGGTCCTGGTGCAGATGCCGGAAGCCAAAGGCACTCTCAGGGCGGTTGCGGGGGCGGGCCCCATCGATATTTCGAGTTTGACCGATGCTCCCTTGCCCCATCCCGGCTCGGACGCCGCCGGGCAGGGCAGGATCCAGGTCATTCGCTCCCTGATGGTCGAAAGCAGGTGGCCTGAGTTCACCAACCATGCGTTGTACTGCGGTGTGCAGAGCCTTGTCGCCTGCCCGCTCGGCGTCGACGGGGAGATCCTGGGCAGCCTGGTCCTCTACTCCTCCCGGGAAGCGGCTTTCGAGTCCCGCCAGGCGGCCGCGGCCCAGGCGCTTGCCGACCGGGCGGCCGTTCTGCTGGCCAATGTCAGGTCGTACGAAGCCGCCGCCGCACTTTCAGCCCAGCTCGGCGAGGCTCTCAAGTCCCGGGCGGTGATCGATCAGGCTAAGGGCATACTCATGGCGACCGAGGGCCTCACCGCCGATGAAGCCTTCGACAAGATAAAGAATCTTTCCCAGGCCACCAATATCAAGGTTCGCGATCTGGCCCGGCAGATCGTCGCCGGGGTCGCGCCGCGCGACGATGCTCCATCCGGCCGGGTGTAACGACCGGGCTAAGCGGGAAGGACGGTAGCGAGAGCAAGAACATGGGAGTTCCTGAAAGGAGCAGGCTCGTGGAGACCAGAATGTTCGAGACTCGCATCGATATCCCGCAGGAGAACCGCACCAAGCTGGTGGACCTGTTGAACGCCCGGCTAGCCGACATCACCGACCTCTACACGCAGGACAAGCAAGCTCACTGGAACGTCAAGGGCTCGGATTTCTGGCAGCTGCACGAACTCTACGATGAGCTCGCAGCCGCCCTGCTTCCATTCGCCGACATGGTGGCCGAGCGGGCGACGGCCCTCGGCGGTGAGGCGCTGGGGACCGTACGGATGGCTGCGTCCTCCAGCTCGCTCAAGGAGTTTCCCCGCGACGCCTACGGCAGCATGGACAGCGTCGACGCTCTAGCCGATCGCTACGCCATGCTGGCCCTAAAGCTGAGGGACTCGGCGGACAAGGCGGAGCAGCTCGAGGACATGGACACCAACGACCTGCTGATCGAGGTCAGTCGTGAGGTGGACAAGCAGCTGTGGTTCCTGGAGGCGCACCTGCAGAAGGCCCGCTAGCGCCCGGTCATTCCTTTACGTACAGACCCTGGCCGGCCTGGAACTCCGCCGATTTCTCCTTCATGCCCTCCTCCAGCGCCAGGGCGTTGTCGAGCCCGTGCTTTCTGGCGTAATCCCTGACGTCCTGGGTGATCCGCATGCTGCAGAAGTGGGGACCGCACATGGAGCAGAAGTGAGCCTTTTTCGCCGGTTCGCTCGGCAGGGTTGCATCGTGGTAGCTGCGGGCGGTGACCGGGTCCAGTGACAGGTTGAACTGGTCCTCCCAGCGGAACTCGAACCGGGCCCGGGACAGGGCGTCGTCCCACGCCTGCGCTCCCGGGTGGCCCTTGGCCAGGTCGGCAGCGTGGGCGGCGATCTTGTAGGCGATGACTCCGTCCTTCACATCCTTGCGGTCCGGCAGTCCCAGATGCTCTTTGGGGGTGACGTAGCAGAGCATCGCGGTGCCGTACCAGCCGATCATGGCGGCCCCGATGGCCGACGTGATGTGGTCGTAGCCGGGGGCGATGTCGGTGGTGAGCGGGCCGAGCGTATAGAAGGGGGCCTCGCCGCAGATCTTCATTTGAAGGTCGACGTTCTCTTTGATCTTGTGCATCGGGACGTGCCCCGGTCCCTCGATCATGACCTGGATGTCGCGCTCCCACGCGACCTTCGTGAGCTCACCCAGGGTTTCCAGCTCGGCGAACTGGGCGGCGTCGTTGGCGTCGGCAATGGAGCCGGGCCTCAAGCCGTCGCCCAGTGAGAAGGCAACGTCGTAGGCCGCCATGATGTCGCAGATGTCGGCGAAGTGGGTGTAGAGGAAGTTTTCCCGGTGGTGGGCCAGGCACCAGGCGGCCAGGATCGACCCGCCCCGGGAGACGATTCCGGTAACCCGTCGGGCGGTAAGCGGAACGTAGCGCAGCAGGACGCCGGCGTGGATTGTGAAGTAGTCGACCCCCTGCTCCGCCTGCTCAATCAGGGTTTCCCGGAAGACATCCCAGCTCAGGTCCTCGATCTTGCCGTTGACCTTCTCCAGGGCCTGGTAGATCGGCACCGTGCCGATGGGAACCGGGGAGTTGCGGATGATCCACTCCCGGGTTTTGTGGATGTCGGCCCCGGTGGACAGGTCCATGACCGTGTCGGCGCCCCACAGGGTGGACCAGGTCATCTTGTCGACCTCCTCGGCGATGGAGGAGGTAACCGCCGAGTTACCGATGTTCGCGTTGATCTTCACGAGGAAATTGCGGCCGATGGCCATCGGCTCAGCCTCCGGGTGGTTGATGTTGGACGGGATGATCGCCCGGCCGCGCGCCACCTCGTCCCGCACGAACTCGGGGCTCAACCCCTCTCGAATCGCGACAAACTCCACCTCCGGGGTGATCTCGCCCCGCCGGGCGTAGTGCATCTGCGTGACGGTTGCTCCGGCTTTTGCCCGCAGGACGCCGCCCCGCCGCCGGAATGCAGGATCGGTCACTGCGCCGGTCACCTGCTCCACGTCCTCGCGGCCGGTGATCCAGGTCCGCCGGAGCGGCGCCAGCCCCTTTTCCACGTCGACAGCGATGGCCGGATCGGTGTAGGGACCGCTGGTGTCGTAGACCTGATGGGGTGCGTTATCCTCCGCGCCGGCCGGGCCGGGGGTGGGGGAGAGCACTATTCGCCGGAAGGGGACCCGGATGTCGGGCCGGCTGCCCGTTACGTAAACCTTGCTGCTGGAGGGGAAGCTGGGCTCGGGCGGCGCCGGCTTGGTCATTGCCTCGATTGGGATCAGCTCGGATGTGCTCATTGGTATCTCCCTCCGCCGGCATTACCCGGATCAGGTTCAAGGGTCGCCTTCCGGCCTCTCAGCCCCGAAAACGGGGCTCCCCTGTGGTGCGCGGCTGTGCGCGTCCCTAGAAGCTACCACCCCGCGGGTCCGGCAGCGACCCGGCGATTTCGCCCAAACGGACGCCACATCGCCCATAGTGGGTAGAACACACTCTCTTAGCCGGCGGCAGGAAACGGAGAGCGTATGGATTCAACCCAGGATGTTGGCGTTCAACGCCCCGCTGCCGCCCGTTGGGGCTCCGCGGCAAGAATTCTGCTGCTCATCGGTTTGCTGGCCGGGCTGGCAATGGTCCCTGCCGACCTCGGAGCGCCCCGGACTGCGCCGCCCGCAGAGCCGGAAGCGCAACCGAGACCGGATCCGGAGCGGCAACTGTTCCCTGCAAGCGATTTGATCTACCGGGTGCCCCCGGCGATCCGATCCAGCTGCGTCCCGCTCGACCAGGGCGACCTTCCGCTGGAGACCCTGGAATGCTCCGAGGGTCTTTCCCGTGCCCTTTACAGCCGGTTTGCGTCCGTGGCCGAGATGGACGCCTTCTTCGACGAGGTGACCGGGCCGCTGAACCTACCGGTGATCTCCGGGGGGTGCCGGGCCGGCATTCCCAGCCGCGACGAGTGGCACTACACCCACTCCCCGGCGAGGATCGAGGGGCGGATGGCTTGCTGGCTGCTTGCGGACGATGCCCCTTTCACCTTGCTGACCCAGCCGGAACAAAGGTTGATGTCCGGGGTGATATCGAACCCGGTCCTCGGCTGGCCGGGCCATCACCAGGCCTGGTCGGTGCGCGTGCCAAACCCGCCTCCCGAGCGGCAACCTCCCCGGCGAGCCGATAGCGCGGGTTAGGTCTGCTCCTTTAGCCATAAGGGAAGGGCGACGGCGACCATCAGCCAGATGCCGGCCACCAGCAGGAGACCCTCAAACGCCCAGGCGGTGAACAGCGCGATCGCGACCAACTCGGTTCCCAGGCTGGCGACCGAGGTCACCGTGGCCCTGGACGGCCCCTCGATCCGCTCCTGGAGCCGTGCACCGACCACCACCAGGATCATCTGGTGAAGCAGGTAGAAGGCTGCCACCCCAAGCAGTCCGGCGGGAAGTGCCACCAGACCCATACCGCCCAGCAGAACGAGCGCAGCAAACAGGATGGAACCCAGTTGGCGCCCCGAAAACCTGCCGGCCCGGCCCCCCAGGGAGGCCCCTACGGCGCCGGCCAGCGGCAGGACCAGGACGGCGATCGGGATGACGGCCGTCGGCACGCCCCAGTCCTTGGCCATCAACGGGAAGTACTCCTCCAGGCCGTCCAACCCACCGACAAGTGCTGCCGCGATCACTGCGGCCCGCACCCAGGGTGAAGTGACGGCCTCCCGAACGCCAACTCGAAGCACCTGGAAGTACCCCGGTCCGGCATCGCCCACCGGATCGGCCGGTGCGGCCGGCAGCGGGAGCCGGGCCGCCAGCAGGGACGCGGCCAGGCAGATCCCGATGCTGGCCCACCCCACCAGGTCGTACCCTCCGGCCCAGAACAAAAGCGCGGCCGCGCCGGCAGCAGGGATCTGGCACAGCAGGCCTATCGAGTTGATCCAACCGTTGATACGGGCGTAGTGCTCCGCCGCACCGCGCTCCACCAGGCCTTCGTAGAGCAGGGCCTCGAACGCGCCGGTGACCAGGGCTCCGCCGAAGCCCCAGAGGATGAACCCCGCGGCGAAGGCGGCAAAGCCGGGCAGCACGATCCACAGGCCGAAGCCGGCGGCCTGGAACAGGCCCGAAGCAATGAGGGCGTTGCGCCGGCCGAAGCGGTCGGCCAGGGCGCCGGAGGGCACCTCGGCGAAGAACGCGGTTGCCGACCAGATCATGAAAAGGATGGAGATCTGCGCCTGCGACAGGCCATGGTCGGCGAAAAGAAGCGAGTAGAGCGAATAAAGGGGGACCGTGTCGGCAAGGGCCGCCCAACCGACAAAAAGCCGGCCGAGCCGGCGGGCTTCAGGGCTTAGGGAAGGTCAACCAAAGCGAAATTGCATGCCTTAAGCATAACTCTCCTTTGCCTGGTGGAGGCGCCGGAGAGTTGGAGACGGTCTAGGGCCGGGAAGACCCGGCATGCACCGGGAGACCGAGAGCGGCGACCAGCTCATCAATCCTTCCGGGAACCGCCCAGTACCAGATCCAGGAGCCCCTCCGCTCCTTGTCGACCAGGCCCGCCTCGTAAAGGACCTTGAGGTGATGGCTGACGGTTGGCTGCGAGCGCCCCACCGGCTCAACCAGTGAGCAGGCGCACACCTGGCCCGGCTGCGACGCGATCAGTGAGAAGAGCCTGAGCCTTGCGGGATCGGACAGGGCGGCGAATCCCCGAGTGAGGGCTGCCGCCTGTGCCTCCGAGAGGGGCGGCTCCAGCGGGGCGGGGCAGCAGTCATCACCTTCGGGGTCCTGAATCACTCCAAGCTCGTGCTTCATCCCCCTATATTGACGGATATCGATGCATCTGCCAAGATGCCGATATTGATCAGCGTCGATGTGGAGCTCGGGTGTGGACACTGCGGTCAACCTGTACCGGCGTACTTTTGCCGAGTTTGTGGGAACTGCCTTCCTCACCGCTGGAGTCATCGGTTCTGGAATCATGGCGGTCCGGCTGTCGCCGGATGATGCGGGTCTGCAACTGCTTCAGAACGCTGCCGCAACCGCCGGCGTCCTGGTTGCGGTCATCCTGGCGGTCGGTCCCGTGTCGGGTGCCCACCTCAACCCGGCGGTTACCCTGGCCAACCTGGTGTTTCGGGGGATTGCGCCCAATGCGGCCGGCGCCTATGTGCTGGCCCAGCTTCTCGGTGCCGGGACCGGTGCGGTGGTAGCCAACCTCATGTTCGGGCTGTCGGCAATCGAACTCTCTTCAACCACCCGTTCCTCCGGCCCTCTTTGGCTGGCGGAGGTCGTCGCAACCTTCGGGCTGCTGCTGGTGATCTTCGGTGTCGTTCGATCAGGCCGCAGCTCGGCGGCCCCTTTTGCGGTGGGCGCCTACATCGGCGGCGCCTACTTCTTCACCGCCTCCACCAGCTTCGCGAACCCGGCGGTGACGGCCGGCCGAACGCTCTCGGACACCTTCACCGGAATCTCCCCATCGTCGGCTCCGGCGTTTATCGCCGCTCAGGTCATCGGCGGTGCCCTGGCGGTGGCCGCCATTCGAGTTTTGTACCCGGCAATGGAGGCGTCGGCCGGGTCTGTCGTTGTTCCAAGAATGGTGGGAGGTAACGATGAAGGCGGTGCCTGAGGTGCTTTTTGTCTGCGTTCACAACGCCGGACGGTCGCAGATGGCTGCAGCACTCCTCAGCCACCACGCAGGGGGCCGGGTGCTCGTCCGATCCGCCGGCAGCGCCCCGGCGGACAGCATCAACCCGGCGGTTCTCCAGGTCATGGCCGAGGCCGGCCTGGATCTGTCCCAGGAGTTCCCGAAACCGCTCACCGACGAGGGGGTCCGGGCGGCGGACGTCGTGATCACGATGGGCTGCGGAGATGTATGCCCGGTCTACCCCGGCAAGCGCTACGAGGACTGGAAGCTGGACGACCCCCATGGGCAGGGCGTCGACAGCGTCCGTTCCATCAGAGATGAGATCGATCGGCGGGTACGCCGGTTGATAGATCAGTTGACGGCCGATGGCTAAAAGGAGAGACGTAGTGGAACCAACCGACGTTCGTGATGAAGTACGCAGCCGGTACGCCGAGCTGGCGGTGGTGGCCACCGGTGGAGGAGTCAGCTGTTGCGGCGAAGGAAGCGAGTGCTGCTTCGGTCCGTCGGGGTACGCGGAGAAGGACCTGGCGGCCCTCCCCGAACTTGCGGCCATCGCATCGCTGGGCTGCGGCAACCCGACCGCTATCGCCGAGTTGCAGCCGGGCGAGGTGGTCCTGGATCTGGGATCGGGCGGCGGAATCGACGTCCTCTTGTCCGCCGGGAGGGTCGGGCCGTCGGGAAAGGCCTACGGATTGGACATGACCGACGAGATGCTGGCTATTGCCCGGAGCAACGCGAATCAGGCAGGGGCCGGCAACGTGGAGTTCCTCAAGGGTCACATCGAGCAGATCCCGTTGCCGGACGCATCGGTCGATGTGGTGATCTCCAACTGTGTGATCAACCTCTCCTCGGACAAGGCGAAGGTTCTGGCCGAGGTCGCCCGGGTGCTCCGCCCCGGGGGCCGGTTCGCGGTCAGCGACGTCATCGCCGACGACGACATGGACGACGAGACCCGCCGTGACATGCAGCAGTGGACCGGTTGCGTGGCCGGCGCTCTCACCCGGAGCGAGTTCCTGAACCACCTCCGGGCAGCCGGCCTGGTCGAGGGCGACATAGAGCAGACCCACCGGGTCCATCGCAGCGCAGGTTCGGCCATCATCCGGGCTCGCAAGCCGGGGTAGGCGCGGTCCGGGAATTGCCCGGGCGCCTGCTAGCCTCTAGTCCATCATCCGACCGGACTTTGGGGGGGCTGGCATGGGCGCCGAAGATGACAAGGGATTTGACTTCGACATTCCGGTGGTGGCCGACCGCAGGGAGTTCTTCGAGCAGGAGGCACTGGTCTCCGGGCCTCCGGATCAGCTGTCTGCGGATCTGGAGCCGGACGACGTGGCCGAAAACCTGAAGGCGATGCGCGAGTCTGCCGCCAGGCGGACGGCGACGGCGCGGCCCGAAGGCGAACCAGACGAGGCCGGGCCCGGGTCGCCGGGGACGCCGGCGGGGTGAAACCAAGGTGACCGGCTGGGAACAGGCCGCGGTGTTGATGGGAGGCATGGCCGCCGGAGCGATCAACACCATCGTCGGGGCCGGTTCGTTGATCACATTCCCCCTGCTGCTGGCTATCGGGTACCCCCCGGTGGTCGCCAACGTCAGCAACACCGTCGGCCTGATTCCGGGATCGGTCTCCGGTGCTTTCGGTTACCGGCGGGAGCTGGAAGGCCAGCGAACGCGCCTGGTGCGCCTCTGCGCGGCCGCGGGCCTGGGCGGGCTGTCGGGTGGACTGATCCTGCTGGCCATGCCCGAGGCGGTATTCGAGGGAGTGGTCCCCTTTCTCATCGCCCTGGCCTGCGTGCTCGTCCTGCTCCAGCCGGCGATCGCCCGGCGGCTGCTGCGAAGGCAGGCGGAGGCGGGGGCTCCCAAACGCGACGTCGGGTGGGGCTTGCTGGTGGGGGTCTACCTGTCCGGTATCTACGGCGGCTACTTCGGCGCGGCCCAGGGGGTACTGCTCCTGGGACTTCTGGGCATCGGTTTGAATGAGCACCTTCAGCGCGTCAATGCCGCCAAGAACGTGATTGCCGCCACCGTGAACATCATCCCGGCGATTCTGTTCATCCTGGTGGCCGACGTCTCCTGGCAGGTCGCCCTACTGCTCGGAACCGGTTCGGTGATCGGCGGTCAGATCGGAGCCCGGGTGGGCCGGCGCCTGCCGGCTGCGGTCCTCAGGGCGGCGGTTCTGGGGGTGGGAATTCTGGCAATTGTGAGGATCGCGGCAGGCTAGTGCCCGGGCAACTCGGGCAGGCTGCCCGAATGTAATTAAACCCCTGGTACCGTTGTGCAGGGCCCGTCTGAAATGCGACGGCCGGACGAGCATATTCAGGGGGGTTTATGAGTCTTCAGAGCACTGACTCTGCAGCGCCGGGCAGCGTACAGGACCTGTTGAGCCGGGCAGCGGTGGTGGCCGTTGACCTCGTAAAGATCTACGGGGAGGGCGAAGCCGCGGTGCGTGCGCTCGACGGCGTCAGCCTGGTGGTCCCCAAGGGCACGTTTACCGCGATCATGGGCCCCTCGGGCTCGGGCAAATCCACCCTGCTGCAGTGCGTGGCGGCGCTGGACGACCTTACCTCGGGCAAGGTCTTCGTCGGCGGAGTCGAGATCTCCGGCCTGGACGAGAAGGAGCGAACCCGGCTTCGCCGGGACAAGGTGGGATTCATCTTTCAGGCGTTCAACCTGGTGCCGACCCTGAACGCCCTGGAGAACATCACGCTTCCGATGGACCTGGCCAAGAAATCCCCCGACAAAAAATGGATGGAGTACCTGATCTCTACCGTGGGGCTCGGGGACCGTCTTCACCACCTGCCGGGGGAGCTTTCCGGCGGGCAGCAGCAGAGGGTTGCCGCCGCCCGGGCGCTGGCGAGCCGGCCGGAGATCGTCTTCGCCGACGAGCCCACGGGCAACCTGGACTCCCGGCGCGGGCACGAGTTGCTCGACTTTCTTCGCAGGACGGTGGACGAGTTCGGCCAGACGATAGTCATGGTTACCCACGACCCCTTCGCCGCCAGCATCGCCGACCGGGTGGTGTTCCTGGCGGACGGCAGGGTGGTTGAGGAGATGCTGGATCCGAAGGTGGACCAGATCCTGGACCTCATCAAGAACCTTGAGAGCTGACCCATGTGGAAGCTGACTCTCAAGAATCTCAAGGCCCGAAAGCTGCGGCTTGCGATGACTGCGCTGGCCGTGGTGCTGGGAGTCGGCTTCGTCGCAGGGACGTTTGTCCTAACCGACACGATGAACGCCTCGTTCGACAGCCTGTTCAGCGACGTAAACGAAGGCCTCGATGTCATCGTTCGCTCCGAAAGCGAGTTTGAGAGCCAGCTCGGCGGCAGCCGGCAGCCGGTTTCCGAGTCCCTGATCGAAACGATCCGGGACGTGGACGGGGTGGAGGCGGCGGCCGGAAACATCCAGGGGTACGCGCAGTTTGTAACCGACGACGGTGAAGCGGTCACCACCGGCGGGGCTCCTACCCTCGGCGGCGCCTGGTACGACGAGCCGCAGGGCTCCCTGGTCATCCGGGAGGGTGAGGCTCCGGTTGGGCCGGGTGAGGTGCTGGTCGACGCGGCGACGGCGGACAAGCACGGCTTTGAGCTGGGGGACACGGTCACCGTGATCACCCAGATCGGCCCCCGGGAGTTCGAGGTCTCCGGTATCGCCGGTTTCGGCGAGGCCGACAACCTGGGAGGCGCAACGCTGGCCACCTTCGACCTGCCGACCTCCCAGGAGCTGTTCAACAAGCCGGGACAGGTGGACAGCATCGACATTGCCGCCGAGGACGGCGTGACGGCGGAGGAGCTGAGGCGGCGGATCCAGCGGGTCCTTCCCGACGGCGTGGAAGCGGCGGACGCCCAGGAGGTGGCGGCAGAGATCTCCAACGCCATCAAGGAAGCGCTTGGGTTCTTCAACACCGCCCTGCTGGCCTTCGCCGGGATCTCGCTGTTCGTGGGGGCCTTTCTGATCTTCAACACCTTCTCGATCACCGTGGCGCAACGCACCCGGGAGTTCGCCCTGCTGAGGGCACTGGGGGCCAGCGGAGGGCAGGTGACCGGGGCGGTGTTCCTTGAGGCGCTGGTCATCGGGCTGGTGGCCTCGGCCGCCGGCATACTCGCCGGTTTTGGTATCGCGCTGGTGCTTCAGGTGATGCTTGAGGCGTTCGGCATCGAGCTTCCGTCTCAAGACCTGGTTTTTCTGCCGCGTACCGGAATAGTGGCTGCAGTTCTGGGGATCTCGGTCACCCTGGTCTCGGCAATCGCACCGGCCCGGCGGGCGGCAAAGATCTCGCCGATGGCCGCTATGCGGGAGATGGCGCCCAAGGTCTCCGGATTCTCGACCCGGCGGACCATTGCCGGCCTGCTGGTGACTTTGGCCGGAACCGGCATCCTGTTCGGAGGCCTGTACGGCGATATTGGGGAGCCGGCTCAGCTGGTGGGGGCCGGGGCGTTCGTCACCTTCCTGGGGGTGGCGATCCTCGCGCCGTTGTTCTCCGGTCAGCTGGCCAACCTCATCGGCTATCCGTTGCAGGTCCTCCGGATGCCCGGGAAGCTGGCCCGTCGCAATGCCGCCCGCAATCCCAAGCGCACCGCCGCCACCGCCGCCGCTCTCATGATCGGGTTGGCGCTGGTGGGGCTGGTCAGCATCCTGGGGTCGTCGATCAAGTCCTCCACCAGCCGGATTCTCGACGAATCCCTGGAGGCGGACTTCACGGTGGCAACCGGCGGGTTCGCTCCCTCCTTTATCAGTCCTCAGGTGGCCGCCGACATTGCGTCTTTGCCGGAGGTCGAGCTGACTGCGCCGGTCCGGCTGGGCCAGTTCCGCCGCGACGGGAACAATACCTTCGTAGTCGGAATCGATCCGGTCAGCCTGGAGGCGGTCACCGACATCGACGTAACCGACGGCTCTCTGGCATCGCTCGGCGACGGCGAGGTGCTCGTTCACGGAGACGTGGCAGAGGAGCTCGGCATTGAGGTGGGGGACTCGCTGGGCATGGAGTTTGCCTCCGCCGGGGAGCGGGACCTGGAGATCACCGGGCTGTTCGACAACAAGTCGCTGGTGCAGGCCGACTATCTGCTGGCCATACCCACGTACGAGACCTATTTCCCCGAGAAGGTCGACCTGCAGGTCTTCGTCAAGGTAGAGGAAGGCGTAGCGCTGGCCGATGCCCGGGAAGCCATCGACGGGGTCCTGGAGGGCTACCCGGCGCTGGAGCTGCAGGATCAGACCGAAA
This sequence comes from Actinomycetes bacterium, assembly GCA_029263035.1. Taxonomy (GTDB): domain Bacteria; phylum Actinomycetota; class CADDZG01; order JAHWKV01; family JAHWKV01; genus JAJCYE01. The sequence continues at coordinate 1,177 of JAJCYF010000184.1, read as the reverse complement.
CGAAGGAAAGCCAGGCCGAGCAGGTCAATCAGCTGCTCGGGATGGTCAGCGCCATGCTGGGACTGGCGCTGGTCATTGCGCTGTTCGGGATTACCAACACCCTTGCCCTGTCGGTTTTCGAACGGACCCGCGAGCTTGGTCTTCTGCGGGCGGTGGGCATGTCTCGCCGCCAGACCCGGCGGATGATCCGGTGGGAGGCGGTCATCATCTCGATCATCGGAGCGGTGCTGGGTCTGGCGATCGGGCTGTTCTTCGGCTGGGCGCTGGTCAAAAGCCTGGAGTCCGAGGGCATCTCGGAGCTGACCATTCCCTACGGTCAGCTGGTTGCCTATGTCGGCGCTGCGGCGGTGGCCGGTGTGCTGGCGGCGATGCCGCCGGCCCGGCGCGCCTCACGTCTTAACGTCCTGGAGGCGATTTCAACCGAGTAGCCGGAAGCTATTTGAAACCTAGGTAGCGGTGAACTTGGAGCCGGTGTGGCGCAGGCGCCGGCGGGCCCGTTCGTAGTCGTCGGGAGGCAGGCACGGGTAGGTGGTCATCGACCAGGGGTGCCACCCGATGGCGCCGTAGTGCTCCCGGACGAAGGACTTGAGCTCGCCGCGATGCTGCCCGCAGGCGTACAGGGTCTTGCCGTAGATGCCGTTGCCGCTCCAGATCAGCCACTTTTCCGGATAGGCATCCACCCACTGCCCGAACCTTGCGTGAAGCAACTGCCGCTCGATGCTGCTCTGGGTCAGTTCATCCGGGCAGTCGTTACAGATCTCACATTTGAAGATCAAACGAAAAGACATGGCGACACCTTAGTCCTAACGACCGCAGGAATACCAGATACAAATGGTACCCCCAGGCCGCGTCAGGCCTGTGCCCAGATTCTTCAGGCCGACTCAGTTTTCCCGAAGAGCCATTCTCCAAACCTCGCCGCTTTGCGCCCTTCAGGGGGCGGCGGCGTCCATCCCGGCGACCAGCTTGGCCGGGGCGACGTGACGATATGCCTCCCTAATGATCTCGGCTATCTCGTCCCAGTCGGTCGCGACGTCCAGTCGCACCCCCAGCCAGCCCCGGACCCCGACGTAGGGCGGGACGAAGAACCGCTCGGGCTCCGCGGCCACCATCTCGATCTGGGCCCCCTCAGGGGCCGCGCACCAAAAGGCCAACCGGTCGTCGTGGTGGTGGTCGGCGT
>JAJCYF010000183.1 GCA_029263035.1 Actinomycetes bacterium | reverse complement strand
GAAAAGATCCAGCAGATCCTCGGGCGGGTCCCCAACCACGCCGAGCTGGCGATGTACTCAGTCATGTGGTCCGAGCACTGCTCCTACAAGTCCAGCCGGGTCCACCTCAAAGACCTCCCCTCCGACGGCCCGCACGTTCTGATCGGGCCGGGTGAGGGCGCCGGGGTCATCGAGGTCGACGGGGTCGCCGTCGCCATGCGGATCGAGAGTCACAACCACCCCTCCTTCGTCGAGCCGGTCCAGGGGGCCGCCACCGGGATCGGCGGTGTGGTGCGGGACGTGGTCTCCATGGGGGCCCGGCCGATTGCCCTGCTCGACTCCCTACGTTTCGGCAATCTGCCCGGCGACACCGGCGCCGACCAAACCGCCGACCGCAACAGGTGGCTTACCGACGGCGTGGTCCACGGCATCTCCTCCTACGGCAACTGCATCGGCGTGCCGACCATCGGCGGTGAGATCAAGTTCGAGGCCTCCTACTCCGGCAACCCGCTGGTGAACGTGATGTGCGTGGGGGTGGTGCCGATCGACGGGATCATGCTGGCCCGGGCCCCCGGTCCGGGCAACGCGGTCCTCCTGCTGGGGTCGACCACCGGCCGGGACGGCATCGGCGGCGTGAGCGTGCTGGCCTCGGCGGCCTTCGACGAGAAGGCCGCCACCAAGCGCCCCAGCGTCCAGGTCGGCGACCCGTTCACCGAGAAGCTGTTGATCGAGGGCTCCCTGTCGCTGATCGAGAAGGGGCTGGTCGTGGGCATCCAGGACCTCGGGGGCGCCGGGCTGTGCTGCGCCACATCCGAGTCGGCCGCCGCCGCCGGCACCGGTATGACAATCGATCTGGACGGTGTCCCCCTGCGGGAGCCCAACATGGAACCCTTCGAGATCCTGACTTCCGAGTCCCAGGAGCGAATGCTGGTAATCGTGGAACCGGAAAAGGTCACCGATGCCATCGATGAGTGCACCCGCCTCGGCCTTCGGGCGACGCAGATCGGCACCGTGACCGACACGCAGCGGCTGATCTGCACCCAGAAGGGCGAGGTCGTGGCCGATGTGCCGGCCGCCTCCCTGGGCGACGGTCCCCTCTACCACCGCCCGTTCACGGCGCCGGCGGAACGCAAGCCCTACAAGGTCGACGCCCCCGGGCCGGAGATCAAGCCGGACCAGGCTCTGCTGAAGCTCCTCGGCTCCCCCAATCTCGCCTCCAAGCGCTGGGTGTGGGAGCAGTTCGACTACCAGGTGATGCTGAACACGGTCGCCGGGCCGGGCAGCGACGCCGCCATCCTCCGGCTGCCCGGCACCGACACCCGGATCGCGGTCACCGTCGACGGCAACGGCCGCTACGGGCAGGTCGACCCCCGGGAGGGCGCCCGCCACTCGGTCGCCGAGGCCTACCGCAACCTGTGCACGGCCGGCGCCGAACCGGTGGCCGTCACCAACTGCATGAACTTCGGCAACCCGGAGATCCCCGAGGTGATGTGGCAGTTCGTCGAGGCGGTCCAGGGGATGGGCGAGGCCTGCCGTTCCCTGGAGACCCCGATCACCGGCGGCAACGTGTCGTTCTACAACCAGACCCTCAACGAGGCGATCTATCCGACACCGATGATCGGAATGATAGGGATCGTCAAACCCGGGGTGATCGCCCCGCCGGTGGCGCTGCAGGACGAGGAGGACACGATCGTCCTGCTCGGCCGGACGAAGGACGAACTGGGAGCCGGCGAGTACCAGAGGACGATCCTCGGCACCCTCGAGGGTCCCCTGCCGGAGCTGGACCTGAACGCCGAAGCGTCGCTCGGCTGGCTGCTGCGGGAGGCGATCGGACGCAACCTGCTGAAGAGCGCCCACGACTGCTCCGAGGGCGGGATCGGGGTCGCTCTGGCCGAGATGACGGCCCAGGGCAGGTTCGGCGCCGAGATCAAACCGGAGCCCGGACACGACCTGACCAGCTGGCTGTTCTCAGAGACGACCGCCCGGGCGGTGGTCGCTCTGGCCCCGGGCGATGTAGCGGAGCTGAGGAACCTGGCCCAGGGGATCGGCTGCCCGGTTTTTGAGCTGGGAGCGGTCCGGGGCCGCAAGCTGGCGATCCGGGGGATGGCCGAGCTGACCCTCAAGGACCTGAAGAACGCGTACAAAAACGGATTCGCAGGAATGATGGGGTGAAATCCGGGGAATAGTCCTTTACAGATCGCCGTTTGTACCGAATAGGAAGGTACAACTTTCCGGCGGAGGGACTAATGAAGAACACCGGCAAAAAGCTCGCTCTGGCCGTCAGCGGCGTATCCAAATCCTCCTTCCCCCGCCGCCTGCGCGGCGAACTTCAGCTCCAGGACCGGATGGGCAACGTCCTGCTTCGCACCAGCGTCCGCGGCTCCCGCTAACCCCCCGCACACATCCGGTGCAACCGGCCACCGGCGCCCTAACATTTCGTGAAAGCAGCTCCTCTGGGATCAGAATCAGTCGCCGAGTTTCCCGTTCCGGTTAAGGTGGTTACAAGGAGATGCGATGACTTCGGGCGACGATAAACCTCAAGAGGCGTGCGGAGTCGTAGGTATCTACGCTCCCGGGCAGGAGGTTGCCAAACTCACCTACAACGCCCTTTTGGCGCTGCAGCACCGGGGCCAGGAGTCGGCAGGCATCACCGTCGTCGACAGCGGCCTGATGACCACCTTCAAGGAGATGGGCCTCGTCGCCCAGGTTTTCAACGAGAACGTCCTCAACACGCTCACCGGCGATCTGGCCATCGGCCACGTCCGCTACTCGACCACCGGATCCAGCACCTGGGAGAACGCCCAGCCGATCTACCGGCATCAGGGCAAACTCGGCACCGCCCTGGGCCACAACGGCAATCTGGTCAACACCATGAAGCTTGCCGCCTCGCTTGCGGGTGTGAACGAGAGGTCCCGGGAGGTCTCCAACGACTCCGACCTGATTGCCGAGATGATCGTGACCTGCGGAAAGCCCACCGTCGAGGAGGGCATCCTGGACACCCTTCCCCAGCTCGAGGGCGCATTCAGCCTGGTAATCCTGGACGACCACACCGTCTTCGGCGCCCGCGACCCGCACGGCCTGCGTCCGTTGGTGCTGGGAGCCCTGGGCTCCACCGGCTACGCCCTCGCCTCGGAGACCTGCGCCCTGGACACCATCGGCGCCACCTTCATCCGGGAGGTCGAGCCGGGCGAGATGGTGGTCATCGACTCCACCGGCGTCCGCTCCCACCGCTACGCCGAGGCCACGCCGTCACTCTGTGTCTTCGAGTACGTGTACTTCGCCCGCCCGGACTCCATCCTCTACGGAAAAAGCGTGCAGAAGGCCCGCTACCAGATGGGGATGAAGCTGGCCGAGGAGAGTCCGGCCGACGCGGACATAGTCATCCCGGTCCCGGACTCCGGACGCGGTTCTGCCGCAGGGTTCTCCCAGACCTCCAAGCTTCCCTACGTCGACGGTTTCGTTAAGAACTCCTACGTCGGGCGCACCTTCATCCAGCCCTCCCAGGAGACCCGGCAGAGGGGGATCGGCAACAAGCTGAATCCCATCGCCCACCTGATCGAGGGCAAGCGCCTGGTGGTCGTGGACGACTCGATCGTCCGGGGTACCACCACCCGCCAGATTGTGCGCCTCCTCCGCCACGCCGGAGCCAAGGAGGTTCACATGCGGATCTCCTCGCCGCCCATCAAGTGGCCGTGCTTCTACGGAATCGATACCGCCAACCGGGACGAACTGATCGGCGGCCACAAGACGGTCGACGAGATTTGCGCCCACATAGAGGCGGACTCCCTGGCCTACCTGTCCGAAGAGGGGATGATCGAGGCTACCGAGACCGCGGCGGAGAAGTTGTGCACCGCGTGTTTTTCCTCCAACTACCCCATTCCGGTTCCGGTCGAGGTCAAGCTGACCAAGAACATGCTAGAAGTTGAGGGTGCCCCCCAATGACGCCCTCGACCCCGCAAACTTGACCACCGAACCCCCACACAGCTCCGGTCCCCGCCCCGCCACCTACGCCGTCGCCGGCGTGGACATCGCGGCGGGTGAGCGTGCCGTGGAGCTGTTCAAAAGCCGGGTCCGGGCCACCGACCGGCCCGAGGTGGTCGGAGGGATCGGCGGGTTTGCAGGACTGTTCTCCCTGGGCCGCTCCCGGTTCAAGCAGCCGATGCTCGTTTCCGCCACCGACGGGGTGGGGACCAAGCTGATGATCGCCCAGCAGATGGGCAAACACGACACCATCGGCATCGACCTGGTGGCCATGTCGGCCAACGATGTGGTGGTGCAGGGGGCCGAGCCGCTGTTCTTCCTGGACTACATCGTCACCGGCAAGGTGGTCCCGGAGACCATCGAGCAGATCGTCTCCGGCGTCGCCGAGGGGTGCCTGCAGGCCGGCTGTGCGCT
>JAJCYF010000182.1 GCA_029263035.1 Actinomycetes bacterium | reverse complement strand
ACCCACCCGGTTCCGCACCCCACGTCCAGCAGATTGGCGCTCGCGGGGAAGTGGCGGGTGATGTCCCGGAAGTAACCGGGCTGCTCGTGCCAGTCGAAGTAGCCCATCAGCTGTTCGAGCGGGAGGCGGGTTGGGACAACCCGTAGCGGGGTTCCAGGTTGCGCGAAACGATGCCCTCCACCTGGCGGGCCAGGTCGGGGATGCTCGGCGATCCGCTGATGAATTCCTGCGAAGCCCGCTCGGCGGTCTCGGGGGTCACCAGCTCGGCCCGGGCGGCGCAGCGGTCCAGGGCGGTAACCATCTGCTCGGTGGAGGTGGCGGAGAAGATGTCCGCCCGTCCCCGGGTGATCTCCGGAAGAGAGCCGCCGTCGCTGGCACAGACCGGAAGGCCGCAGCACAGCGCCTCCCAGGCCGGCAGGCCGAATCCCTCCTCCAGCGAGGGCTGGACCAAAAACCTGGAGCGAGCCAGCAGGTGCTCCAGGTCGTCCTGGCCGGAGAACGGATGGACCGTAACCCACCTTTTCTGGTCCGGGTTCAGGCGCGCGAGGAGCGCTTCGGTTTCTGCCTTGAGGCCGCCCATCAAGGTGAGCGTTCCACCCTCGGCACAGAATTTTGTCCGGCCGAAGGCCTCCAGGAGCCGGTCGAGGTTCTTGTGGGGCAAAAAGAGCCCCAGGTAGACGGCGTTCTTCTGCGGCTCGGCCACCCGTCGCAGTTTTACGATGCGCTCCGCCATCTCGGCGTCGGCCGGCCAGCGGATGACGGTCACCGTTTCCCGGGAGACCCCGAGGTCCCGGGCAATGCAGTCGCGCGAGTAGTCGGAGTCGGTGAGCAGCTCCCGGGAGATGGCGGCAACCCGGCGGAGGAAGGCTCTCTTCAGCCTGCTCTGGACCGCAGCGCCGTAGTGCAGCGGAATGGTGTCGTGCACCAGGGTCACCGACGGAACCGGCCGCAGCGGCCGCTGCTGGTGCATGAACAGTGTTAGCTCGGCCGGCGGGATGTGAAACCAGTTTCGCTGGCCGTTCCGGTCGCGCGGGTCGTTGGCGACCCCGGCTATCTCGACCCCCGCCCAGGCAGCCTTCTGTAGGATCTCTCCCGGGCCCCACAGGATCCAGTTCACCTCGAGCTCGGATCCCCGCAAGGCCTTGAGGAGCAACTCGGTGACGCGACCGGCACCCCCCGAATTCAGCCATCTGCAGTCGACTACCACTCTAGGGATGTCCGGGATGCGCATTTAGTTAAGGATATGACGCGTGACTTCCCCCACCACGGCCCCAAGGTTAATAAGTTGATAACTTCGTCGACAGACCTCGCTACCCGGCCAGATTGTATTTATTCTATGGGGGCGTGCCGGTGACATCCGCCCATCGTCCCACACGCCACAAGCCGAAATCGATCGAAAGAAATGTCCTGGTCCAGCTAATTACGCCTGCGAACGTGAAGAAGGCTCAACGCCTTGCCGCCAGGCTGCCGCCGAAGTGGAACCGCAGGGTCCGCGAGGCCGGCAAGGTACTGGTCAACTACCGGGGGGCCCGGTCAACCGGCGCCCGGGGGATTCTTTTCAACCTGGTGAGCCACTACTCGCCGCTGGTTGCCACCGAATACGGCAAGGGTCTGATTCTGGTGAACACCGACGACGGCGAGATCGGCCGCAGCGTGTTCATCACCCACGAATACGAGCGGAGGTACATGGGCGCCGCGGTCGACTACCTGAGGCAGGCGCGAGGTGCTGCTCTAGGACCGGTCTTCGTGGACGTCGGGGCCAATATCGGAATCTCAACCCTGGACGCGCTGATGCAATTCGGCTTCGAGGATGCGGTGTGTTTTGAGCCCGACAGCCGCAACTTCCGGACGCTCAGGATGAACCTGGTCCTAAACGATCTGGACGACAAGGTCAGCGCGCACCGGATGGCCTTGTCCAACCACGAGGGCCAGAGCGTTCTCCAGAGGACCGACGGCAACTTCGGCGACTCGCAGCTGGTTGCCGCCGCCGAACCGGCCGGTCCCGGCGCCCGGGACCACGAGGTGTGCGAGATAACCCGGCTGGACTCGTATCTGGACGAGCACCCGGGCCTTCTGGAACGAATAGGTCTGTTGTGGATCGACGCCCAGGGGCACGACCCCCTGGTGCTGCAGGGCGCCGAGCGTCTGATGAAGGAGGGAACCCCGGTGGTCGTCGAGTACTGGCCCAAGGGCCTGCAGGAGCACTCGGCGCTTGAGTTGTTCGAGACGTTGGTGGCCGAAAACTACCGCTCGGTGGTTGATCTTCGCATCCTGTCCGATGGAAACCTTCCGCAGGCGACCATCGACTCATCCGAGATTCGAAGTTTGCGGGGATACTACCTGGATGATGAATTCACCGACCTGCTCCTACTGAAGTAGCTCCCGCCATGGATGATGCAGTGACCTTCGACGCCTGTTACGCCTGCGGAGGTACCGAGGCCGAGCGCAAAGTAGGCGTGAACCACATGCGGATCTGCACCCGCTGCGGGATGGGCCGCATCCCCGGCGACCCGATGATGCACGCCTACTGGACGCAGGAGGACCCGGCCGAAACGCTGAACGAGGTCTACTGGCAGGCCCGGCGGCAGATGTTCAGGAGGGCGCTGCACCACCTGGAGCAGGCCGGAGGCCCGGGCAAGGTGCTGGACCTGGGAGGCGGGGCCGGCCACTTTGCCGAGATCGCTCTGGAGCTCGGCTGGGACGCCTACTCCTCCGACCTGTCCCACCACGCGGTTTCTCACGCCGCCCGGCGGCTGGGAGCGGAGCGTTCTTTGTGTTCGACGGATGCGCCCGAGATGCTGGGCACGTTCGATGCCGTAACCCTGTGGTGTGTGGTGGCCCACGTCGCGGACCCGGTGGCCCTGCTGCAGGAAGCCGGCCGGCTGCTGAAACCCGGCGGCAGGATCCTGATCACCAGCCCAAACTTTCTCTTCCAGAACGTCTACGCAAGAGTTCTGGCGCGCATCGGGCGGCCGCTTGATTTTCGTGACCACGACCATCTTTTGAACTTCACCCCCAAGTCCCTCGAGCTCATCGCCTCCAAGGCGGGCCTCTCCGACCTCTCCTTCAGATACTTCGGCGTCACCGAGGAGTGCCTGATGAACCGAAGCCTCGGCTCTTTGCTGGTGCCGCTCAAGAAGGCTTGGAATATGGTTGGAGTTCGCACAACGATGTTGGGTTTGCCGCCGATGGGCGCCGAGCTGCATATGATCGCTACCCGGCGGTAGCACCGGCCCGCCCGGAAGGGAAGCTTTTTGATCGGCGTTCGTCTAGGGATTCTCGCCAGCCTGCTGATCCTGTCTGTGGGATACGCGGCCGTCTGGCGACGCCGGGACAACGTCCTTGCCTACGTGGACGGCGGGCTCTTTCTCATCATGATGGCCCTGCCCCTGATGTTCACCCAGGTCATCGAGCGCTTTCCCACGCCGATTGCCGGCCTGTACACCCAGCTGCTGCTGATCGGCTCCATCTGTTACGCGCTGGGCATCGCGTTCGGCGTCCTTCCGGGCAACCTGCGCAGCTCACGCCGGCCACCCATCTTCGCCGAGAGGCTGGGCTCCCGGAACCCGAACACTTCGATCCTCTACCAGCGGGCCCGCATCCTGGGACTGGTGGCTGCCGCGAGTCTGGCGGCAGGTTTTGTAGCCATCGGCTACGTCCCGATTCTGGCGGCGGACCGTCTGAGCGCCAAGTACGGGGTGGGCGCATACCAGGCCAGCTTTGCTCAGGGCGCTTTGATCTACCGCACCGGGCTGGCCGTCGCCGCGGCGGCACTCCCGCTGGTTCTGGTGGTCTTCTACCGGCGCCGCAAGCTGCTGGATCTGGCGATCGGGGGGTTTCTGGGCCTGGGGCTGGTGGCAAGCCTCAGCCGGACCCTGGCCTTCTCCGGAGTGCTGCTGGTACTGGTGGCCATCCTGATCGAAAAGAAGGTGGGGCCGACCAAGATCCTGCTCGCCGCCGCCTGCCTGTTCGCCCTGGGCGAGATGTCCACCGGGGTGATCTTTCCGGATTCCACCCAGGTCACCGGCAACCTCATCTCCCGCCTGGCGGAGAGCCCTCCCGATGTCCGGGACCACATGTCCTTTCTGACCCGGTACGAGACCCAGGGTGAACGAACCCGCGGGCTCACCATCCTTGGAGGGCTGGACCTGCAGGAAAACTACTGGGAGCCCAACCTTTATGCGCTGCGGACTCTGACCGGCAACCCCAACGTCGGCGGAATCCCGTCCGGGGGCCTGCGACTGCCGGCTCCGGTTTGGGGTTACGTGTCGTTTGGCCTGGTCGGCGCCGGGGTCTGGTCCTTCCTGGCCGGCTTCTTTGCCGGCTGGGGAGCCAAACGTCTCAAGAACCTGCTGACGGGCCTGAAGCTGGAACCGGGCAGCTCGGTCAACCTGGTGGTTGCCGCCGTCTACTACGCCGGGACCTTCGGAGTGCTGTCCACCTTCTACTTCGCGAGCACCGCCATGATTGTGCAGGTTGCGATCGCCCTCTACGTGGCCTCGGCTCCGATCCTGCTCGGGCGCAAGGGCTCCCGGGAACGAACCGCCGCCTTTGCCCGGCACAGCTAAGGCGGCGACGAGAGCAAAGGAACGCCGGGAGTCCTACCTGCGCCAGACGGCGAAGTACCGATGCAGCGAGGTGGCCCCGTCAAAAGCGGTGACCACCTCGGTTCCAAAGCCGTCCTGGATCGCCCCCTTGAACTCTGCCTGAAGCTTCGACGAGCTCAAGCCGTGCCTCGCCCTAAAGTCCCCGGACGGACTGCTCGAGAAGATGGCAGAAACGAAGGGCTTGCCGCCATGCATGTAGGCCTTCAGGTAGACGGGAAGCCTCCCCTTAGCGCGGTTCTCGTCGAACACCTCCTGGTAGTCCTTCTCGGCCACGGTCGACTTGGCGCTCCATGATCCGGGAGCCTTCCGGTATAGGACCGAATACCGTCTATCGCCGCCGACGGACACGACGGACATGGACACGGGTCGAAGCCCGTCCTGCTTGGCCTCCTCGAGAATCGCCTGATGCTGGGACTGGCTACGATTGGAGCGCAACAGCCAGCCCGGCCGGTTTTTGTGTAGGACGAGGATGTACCGCATCTGCCCTCCCACGACGAAGCTGTCGAGGTGGACCGGATCGAAGTCATCCTCGTCCGCCTCGTCGAGCCTGGTCTTAAGCTGCGCCTGCGTCAGCGACGAGAACGCCCGCCACGACCTGAGCGCCGGCCTCCAAATGAAGTTGTAAAAGATCTTGCCGCCGACCGTGTAGCCGTTGATCCACTCGGGTGAAAATCCCGAGTCTGCGAGATGGTCGAACATGCGTTGAAAGTCTTTGGCTGGAAATCTGTGGCGCGTGTACTCACCCTCCAGACGGCGCGGCGGCCAGAACAGCACCGACGCTTGAGGAATGGGTGCGCCGTTCAGCTTGCTCCACTGGTTGAGTTCCGCCGAGCCGTTGCAGTCTCCGGAACCGGATTTGGCGAATGGGGTCACCATGCCGCGTGAAAGTGGAAGATCCACCGGCTTGCCGTTCTGATCCAGGCGGTGAATATGGAGATGGGGGCCGGAGGAGCTCCCGGAGTTGCCGACCCGCCCGAGAAATTGGCCCTTCTTGATCGACGGCCTGTCAGCCGGATCGAAGCTAAAGCCTTTGTTCTGGCCGGGCTGTATCAGCTCGGAACTTTCCGGACACAGCCCGGAAACCAGCGTGCCCTGAGCGAAGTGTGCGTAGAGCATGACACTGCCGTCGGCATGCCTGACCAGTAGATGATTTCCGCCGCTCGGAATATCTCCGGGGTCGGCGCCGATGCCGGCCAGCTTCTCTCCGGGTGCAGGGTTATCGGGAGCATTGCGCCACGAACGCTCGACCGATCCGTCCTCCATGGCATAGACGGGCTTGCGCCATGCCAGCGAGTGACTGTTGCTGCTGCCGTCCGTACCGGCCTTGTTGCAGGTCCAGCTGTTGTTGCCGGTGTGCCTGCGTACGCTCAGGTCGTGGCCAAGGTCCTGCGTTCCCCCGCCGTGGTCCCGGCTGAACCAGCGCTCCCCGGCCTTGAGATCCTCGGCATAAACCGCACTGTCAAACGCTCCCGCCATCTGCCTCCCCTTTCATTACAAGTTCTGGCGCCCTTTCTCTTGTGGCGTCGATTTAGTTAAATGGAGATACCGCCACGAAACATCGGCCATCTGGCTGATACTCAGGCGTTAAACTAGCGACCGCTCGGTCGCGGTTCGAGGAGGTCCGATGAACGGTGCACTGATCGGCCGCTCGATGGAGCTCGAAGCCCTCTCCGGATGCCTAAAGGCTTCGATCGCCGGGGAAGGAACCGCAGCCACCGTCCAGGGTGAACCGGGCATCGGTAAGAGCAGGTTGCTCCGGGCGTTTGCCGAGCGGGCCCGGGCCTTTGGGGCGGAGGTGCTGTGGGGCCGAGCCTGCGAACTGGAGTCCAACCGGCCGTTCCGGCCGCTGCTGCAGGCACTCGCCGGCGCAGGCATGACCGACTGGTCCGACCCTGGGCGGCTGGACCTCGAGATGCAAATGGTCGACCGGATCCTGGACCAGATGGAGGAGTTCGCAGCGACCGGTCCCCTCGCGGTAGTGGTTGACGACCTGCAGTGGGCAGACCCCTCGACGCTGGCGACACTGCACAGCCTGTTGAGCCGGCTGCCCGGCCTGCCGATGGTTCTCGTAGTGGCGACGCGCAGCCAGCCCAGAAGCCGAGAAATGGAGAGTCTTCTGGAGGAGCTCGTTGGGCTGCCTTGCCTGCACGTCAGGCTCCACCCGTTGCAGCCGGAGGAGGTGGCCGCGCTCGTTGCCAGCGATCTAGATGCCCAACCGACGGCGGCACTGATGACCCAGATGAATCGTGCGGGCGGCAACCCCTTCTACCTCAGGGAGTACCTGCGATTTCTCAGGGAGGAGGGAGCAATTGAATTGCATGATGGAGTCGCTCACCCGGCAAGGACGACCCTGTCGGCAGACTTGAGCGAAACGATCTTCCGCAAGCTGCGCTTTCTTGATGCAGGCACCCGGGACCTTCTGCACAGAGCCTCGGTCCTGGGCTCCACGTTCTTAGCGGTCGAGCTCCAGGCCTTGACCGGTCTGACTCCCGACCTCCTGATCGGCCCGTTAAAGCAGGCAGTTGAGGCCGAGCTGCTGTCCGACCGGCAAGAAGGCTTTTCGTTTCGTCACGACCTGGTCAGGGAGGCCTTCTACCGGCAGATTCCCACAGGGCTGAGAAGCACTTTCCACCTCCAGGCAGCGCACGCCCTATCCGGAATCGGTGCTCCGAAGGCACGGATAGCAACTCAGTTCGGACTGGGCGCCCTTCCCGGCGACCGTCGAGCCATCGGCGCCTTGCGGGAGGCGGCAGCCGAGACGAGCCTGAGCTCACCCGCCATCGCTATTGGGTTTTTGGAGCAAGCCATCGAACTTTCCGTTTCCCAGGCGGAAGTCGACTCGCTCAGGGTGGAACTTGCTCCGATCCTCGTAGGCGCAGGCCGGTCCGGCGAGGCTAGGGAGATCCTGGAGGAGGTCCTGCTTCGCGAGCATGACCATGAGCTGGATCTCGACCTGCACTTCACCATGGGCCGGTTGTTGTTTCTGCTCGGCGACCGAAGCGAGTCGGTGGCCGAACATGTTCAAGCCAGCAGCCTTCCGGGCATCGACGACGCCGATCGGTCGGTGGTGCATGTCGAGACCGCCCTGGCCAGGCTGTTCGGTGAGGGCGATGTCGTCGGTGCTGCCGCCGAAGCTGAACGGGCGATGGAGCTGGCAGACGCCGCCTCGGACGACATCGCGAGGGCGATGGCCCTGTGCGCACAATCCTGCATGCACAATTTCCGAGGCGAGCTGTCGGCTGCAATCGCCACCTCGGAGGAGGCTCTGCGGCTCCACCGGACGGCAGCTCCGGGTAAAGCCCGCCTGCTCCCAACCCTGCGCGACCCTCAAGTCTTCCGCGGCATGGCACTGCTGGAGGCCGACCGTCTCCTCGAGGGAAGGAGAGCGTTCCGCACCGCGATACGGCTCAACGCGGGCAGCGCTACCGGCCTGGCCCACGTGTACCATTACTGGGTTGGGCTGGCGCTCTACTACTCCGGCGAGTGGGACGACGCCGAGGCCGAGCTCGAGTCTGGATTAAGCCTGGCCGACGAGTGGAGAAACCGAACCGGCGCCCTTGCCGCCCACGCCCTGCTGGCACTCATGGCATTCCACCGCGGCACCCATCCTCTGGCTGCGCTTCACCTCGAGCGATGTGAACGCCACTTTTCCGAAAACGGCCCCGACTTCGGGCTGGAGTGGATGCTGTTGGCCAAGGCCTCCCTGGCCGGTGCCGGCGGAAATCATACCGAAGCGTGCCAGACCCTGGCCGGCATCTGGCAGGCGTTCGGCGCGCTGCAGCTGGGATTTCACCTACGCACCCTTGGGGCCGACCTGGTGCGGCTCGGGTTGGCGACCGGCAAACCTTCCCTTGCCCGCGAGGTCAGCGGTGAGCTAAATGCCTTAGCGGTCCGGGAAACGGTCCCCAGCGTCCAGGGAGCTGCGCTGCATTGCCGGGGCCTGATCGAGGAGGACACCGAACTCCTGGCCGGAGCAGTTGCCGCCTACCGGGACAGCGGCCGCCCGCTGCCTCTGGGATCGTCTGCCGAGGATGCGGGGGTCCTGATGCTCCGCGTATCCGGTCCTGAGGGGGCCAAGTCATTTTTCGGCGAGGCGCTGTCGTCATACCAGCAGGCAGGCGCAGACTGGGACGCAGCACGCGTGCTCAAGCGGATGCGGGAGGCCGGCATCAGGCGGGGAGTTCGCGCCCGGCGAGCAAGGCCGGCCGCCGGCTGGGAAAGCCTCACGCCGACGGAGATTCAGGTGGCAGGCCTGGTAGCAGAAGGACTATCCAACCCGGCCATCGGCGAGCGCCTGTTCATCTCCCGCCGCACGGTTCAGACCCACGTATCGCACATTCTGGCCAAACTCAACCTGACCTCCCGGACCGCGCTGGCAGCCTTGACCGCTCTGAGGTTCCAGGGTGAGACCAAGAGGCATTCCGAAAAAGATCCGTAACCCCTCTCCAGCGTTAACCGGCTACACAGCTCGCCTCGCACCGGGCCGGTCCGGGGAGACCTGGATCAGCAGGTCTGTTCGGTAAAGGCGTCCACCCGCTTGGAGGCATCGGAGTTCCTCAGCTCCCGCGCCACTGAGGGGTCCCGGGAACGAACCGCCGCCTGGTAGTCGGTGGCGACCTCCTCCAGGTCGTCGACCAGGTGCCCGGGAGCGATCTCCCCCAGACGCACGTACAAAAGCAGCATCCGGGCTGCGGTCTGGCGAAACTGCTCGCGGATCACCTCGTCCGGCTCCTGGCCCTCCCCCGGCGGGTCCTGGTAGACCAGCAGCTCTTCCTCGGTCAGGACCTCAATCTCATCGGCCGTGCCGCACCACGACGCCCGCCCCGCCTCGGTTAGCTCCTCGGTGCCCAGATTGAGGTAGGCGGCGATCCAGACCGCCGCCAGGATGGGGACGATGAAGAACGCCCTGCGCCGGCGGCTGCCCGGCGGCTTGCTCTTCTCTTCGGTGCCCTTCCCCTCAGACGGAGCTGCATCCTTGGGGCCGTCCCCCTCAGACGGAACTGCCCGAACCGGCGTCTCCGCCGGTTCGGGCACCTGTTCCGGGCGGCTCTCGCCCGAAGTCATCCCCTGCTTAAACGCCCCGCTATCAGGCCTGCTCGTCTCCCGGCCTGCGCTTGGGGTTGCCGGCCATCAACAGGTAGCCCAGAGCCATCAGGGCCGCCGCCAGGGCCATCAGCTTGGCAGCGTCCTGTCCGGTCCGGGCCAGCGTCTTGGGCGGGGTGGACGGGGTTGCCTTTGCAGTCGGGGTCGCCTTGGCGCCGGCCGTAGCCACCGCCGAGGAGACGCACGAGCTGTTGTTGTTGATGTTCACCTGGGCGATGCGGTACTCGCCCGAGCTTGCCGTGGCGGTGGCGGTGCTGGTGCAGGTCACGCCGGTGATGTTGTTGACAATGATCGTCGGTACGGCGGTGCCCTTCGGGGTGATGGTGACGGTGGCGTCGCCCTGGGCGCTCGAGGAGGTGCCCTCGTCGTCCACAACGGTGACGGTCACGATGTCGGTCTCACTGTCTCCGGCCACGCCGGTGAACTCGGCATCGAACTCACAAACGTAGGAGGTGCCGGCGGTTAGCACTTCGCCGCTGTCACACGTCCCTTCGCCGTTGAGGTCGCCGTGGACGTCGTCGGTGATGGTGGAGATCACCACCTGCTCGGCGGTGAGGTTGGAGACGGTCACCCTGAAGGTGAACGTGCCTCCCGGCTCCGGCCGGCTGGTGGGGATTGCGTCCTTGGCAACCCGGATCATCGGGGCTGCGTTGGTGATCGAGATGGTTTCCGAGCCGGCGGTGGCGGTGATGCCGGTGCCGGTCACGGTAACCGTGTTGGTCTCGGAGTCACCTGCGTCGCCGGTGAAGTTCACCGTAAAGGTGCAGGTGGCGGTGGCTCCGACGGCCACGCTGGTGTTGATCAGCGTTCCGCAGGTGGAGCCGGCCCGGGTGGCCAGGTTGCCGTAGATGCTGTCGGTGATGGTCTGGATGGTCACCGGCGAGCCGCCGGTGTTGACCACCCGTACGGTGAAGGTGAATTCGCCACCCGGCTCGGGCCGGCTGGCCGGGCTGGCCTCCTTCTCTACCCGGATGTTGGATCCGGGAATCTGGATGGAGACGGTGGCGCTGTCGGTGTCGGTAACCGTGTTGTTGTCGCCGTCGGTGTCGACCGCGGTTGCGGTAACGGTGTCGGTCTCCGTGGCTCCGGCGGCGCCGGTGAAGTTGCCCACGAAGGTGCAGCTGTAGTTGCCGGCGATGTTGATGGTCGCAGGCACGTCACAGGTTCCCTG
>JAJCYF010000181.1 GCA_029263035.1 Actinomycetes bacterium | reverse complement strand
CAATCCCTGTTGCTGACCCTGGGCGGCAAGTTCTCCCGCGCTGAGACCACCTCTACCCTCACGGGCGAGGGCCACAGCGTGGACATGATGGGCATCTACGTCGCCGGTGAGGGGCAGCACTTCGACTTCCGCACCATGCAGGATCACGCGGCGGCCCACTCGACCTCCGACCTGCTCTACAAGGGGGCCCTCAAGGGCAACGCCCGCACGGTTTATTCCGGTCAGATCCATGTGCGGCCCGAGGGCCGGGAGACCGACGCCTACCAGACCAACCGCAACCTGGTGCTGAGCGACCACGCCATGGCCAACTCCAAGCCGGAGCTGGAGATCGAGAACAACGATGTCCGGTGCAGCCACGCCGCTTCGGTCGGCCAGATGGACGAGAACGAGGTGTTCTACCTGCAGAGCCGGGGGATTGACCGGGTCACTGCCGAGC
Organism: Actinomycetes bacterium; assembly: GCA_029263035.1. Classification (GTDB taxonomy): domain Bacteria; phylum Actinomycetota; class CADDZG01; order JAHWKV01; family JAHWKV01; genus JAJCYE01. Next base: position 11,789 of record JAJCYF010000181.1, on the reverse strand, counting down.
GCCTCATCGTCAAGGGCTTCTTGGAGGAGGTTCTCGGCAAGGTGGGCCGTAAGGACATCCAGGGCATGGTCGAACACCTTCTGGAAGAAAAGCTTTCAGTATGAGCGACTGGGTAAGGGTCGCCACCGTCGACGAAGTCAAACCGGGTTCCACCCTCCAGGTTGAGGTCGAAGGAGAGCCGGTTTGTCTCGCGTATACCGGCGAGGAGTTTCTTGCGACCTCCGACATCTGCTCGCACGACTACGTGGAGCTGCACGACGGCTGGCTGGAGGAAGATGAGATCGAGTGTCCCCAGCACGGCTCGCGCTTCAACATGCGCACAGGCAAGGTGCTCAACCCGCCTGCCACCCAGTCCATCGCCCCCTACGAGACCAAGGTCGAGGGGCGAGATGTGTACGTAAGAGGACCCATGGAGAGAGTCAAATGACCGAGCCACTACTTGTAATTGAGAACCTGCATGTTTCCGTCGGCGAAGGCGACGACGCCCAGGAGATCCTCCGCGGGGTGGACCTCAAGGTCTTTCCCGGCGAGATCCACGCCATCATGGGGCCAAACGGGTCGGGCAAGTCCACCCTGGCCAGCGTTTTGATGGGCAAGCCGGGGTACCAGGTAACCCAAGGCCGAATCCTGTTCAAGGGTGAGGATCTGGCGGACCTCTCCCCGGACGAGCGCGCCCGCAAGCGCATCTTCCTGGCATTCCAGTACCCGACCGAGATTCCCGGAGTCTCTGTGGTGAACTTCCTCCGCACGGCCTACAACGCGGTTCACTCGGACAAGGTGCTGGGTCCCCTGGAGTTTCGTAAGTACCTTCAGACCAAGATGGACCTGCTGGAGGTACCCAACTCGATCATCAATCGTTACGTAAACGCCGGCTTCTCCGGCGGCGAGCGCAAGCGGGCCGAGGTGCTTCAGATGGCGGTGCTGGATCCGGATCTTGCAGTCCTGGACGAGACGGACACCGGTCTGGACATCGACGCCTTGAAGGAGGTCTCTGCCGGCGTTCTGAAGGTTCACAACGAGACCCGCGGCATGGTTGTCATCACCCACTACCAGCGCCTGCTGAACTACATTCAGCCGGGATTCATCCATGTCTTGATCAAAGGCAGGATCGTCCGATCCGGCGGCAAGGACCTGGCTTTGGACCTTGAAGCCAAAGGCTACGACCAGTTCCGGGTGGAGTTGGAGGAGTCGGAGTCGCAGGCGCCTCAGTAAGAGGATCTATCCCGGGCCCGCGCTCCAGCTCAACAGCTGTGCAACCGCGGTGGTGAGCACCGGCCGGAGGCTCTTGACCTCAAGCCTTTCCGCTACCTCCAGCGTGGTGATCTGGTGCGTGACCACCACGTCGGTCAACATGGCGGCGGCGTCGTCCAGCTCCTCGGGCCACTCACCGGGCAGACCAAGCTCGGCGAGGGAGTCGTGCCAGTCGTTCAGGAAGGCCAGGACATCGAGCAGGTTTTGCGCCTGGGCTTCGGAGGCCAGCATTCTGCCCCCGGCAATCCAATAGAGGGCCTGCTCCACGGGTACACGAGGAAAAAGCTCCTGGGACAGTCCGTCGGGACTCAGGCCGGACAGCACCTCCAGGGCGAGGTGGACATCCGCCGGCACCCCGGCATGGGGACCCAGCAGAAATTCGTTGAGCGTCTCGATGCCGGCGAACTTGCAGGTGGTCCCCCCGGCGGTGAGAACCCGCTCCTCGCCGTCCGACCGGTGGTAGCACAACACGTACAGACGCTGCTGCGGGCCCAGGACGAGGGTTACCGGCCAGATTCCCGCAGATTCAACCGCAGCCTGCCAGCTGACCGAGTAGATGTCCATGGCCAATCTATCGGCAGCATAGAGATTGGGTTAAGCCAATTGGATCTAATTGCCGTCACTCTGCGCTCCAATGCTGCTGTTGCATGATGAACCCCAGGTCGTGACCCCGAACAACCGCTTCAAGCCTTGTGTGGGCACCAAGCTTGGCGAGGACATTTTTTACGTGGTTCCGAACGGTGTGGGGGCTCACTGTCAGGCAGCGGGCCATCGATGCCGTGCTTTGCCCGGCGGCAAGAAGAGTGAGTATCTGAATTTCTCTTGGGGTCAACAGCGGACGTTGCGATCGCTGATCGTTGCCATCAACTATGCGTTCCAGCGTCGCTTGAGCCACCGTCGTCCGGCCCCGGGACGCGGCCTCAACCGCCGCCACCAGCTCATCAATGCTGGACCCATGGTCGACCACGGCGGCGCAGCCGCTCTCGATTGCCATTCGCTGTAGTACGTGATCCGGGGTTCGTGCGAGAATGACCACGCCCAGCCGGGCACAATCTCCTCTAAGTTCGTCGGCCAACCCGATACTCGCCCCTTGGGGTTCCACGCCCAGGACGATGACGTCCGGTGCCAGCGATCGCACCAGGGCGGCCGCATGGAATGGCCGGAGCGTCGCGCCGACGATGTCGATGCTGGGGCACGGACCAACTGCTGCTAAGAGGCCCTCGAGCATCATGAGTTGCTGCACTGCGAACAGAACCTTGGCGTACAAAAGGGGCCCCCGGCTTTTCTCGTGAGGCAGCCTAGCCGCCTGTCACAGCGGTTCCGCCCCCGGTGGAACCGCGCTACCATCTCGCAACCAGGGTATCAACCGCGCCGGGGGCGCAGACAAAACTGGAAGGGCGGGCGTAAAGCCAGACTTCCGGCTTGGAAAACTCAAGACCCGGCCGGGAGCCGAGCTGCTCCGAACCGGACCACTCGGAGCGCCAGGATAACGAGGGCCGAGAATTGGATCACCACCAGCAGGGTGACCACCAGCCCGGCTAAAGCCGCCGCCGGATTATCTTGGAGCAGGTTTTGAATCGCGGTTCCCCATAAATCCCTCACCAGCTCCAGCGTGGTGGTGATGATGGTCGGTATTGCCAGTGTGAGCCTGACGCCGAACCAGCAGAGAAAGCCGACCGTGGCAACGCTCCATGCCAGGACGAAGGCCCCGACGCCCCGCCTGAGGACCGGCCCGTCCGGACTGTTGTGCGTTCCTCGGCGACGCCGCCTCAGCGCGGATCCCATCTCGGAGAACAAGTCGGGCACTCCCGCCAGGTCGCAGGCCAGATAGTAGCCGTCGAGTCTTAGAAAGGGTAGGAATTGCTGGACCACGGTCAGGTCCTGGGCCAGCATCGCCCAGAACCACATGGGATTGCCCGTAATCGCGAAGGCCAGGCCGAGGGTCACCGAAAGCAGAAAGTTGAAGTACACACCACCCAGGTCGGTTCGCACCCGAGCTAGGCGATCCGAATGGTAGGACTCGGTGGTGTCGGTGTAGAAGGCCGGCCAGAGCAGGTGTATACCTACCCCGATGGGCCCGGGTTTTGCTCCTCCGTAAACGGCGGCGGATGCGTGTCCCAACTCATGGAAAAGGCCGCCCAGAAGGGTAATCGCCAGGACGGCCAGCACCACGGCTGGATCCCTGAACGCATCCGCGGGTGCCAGGGGGAGTTGAGTGCGGGTTACAGCGAACTGTACGGCTACCGTGGCGGCGAGGACGGATAGGACAACAGCCGGGTGAAAGAGGGGTCGGAGAAAGCGGGCGGCGGGGAGGACGAAGCGGGGGGAGATGAGCGTAACGCAGGCGGAGGTTCCCAGCAGCGGCCGCGCAGCCCCGGCGCCCGGCGTTCCCTCGATGACGCCTAGTGGTTCGAGCTTCTTGATCAGCACCCCGACGTCTTCGTGGCTGAGAGTTCGGTTGAATCGCGAGTTGAGCCGTGCGGCAATCTCGTTGTGGCCGCGCCGGCCGTCAAGTTCCTCCGCCAGTCCGTAAAGGAGCGCGGACACCATGAAGAATGTGCCGTCCGGGCGACGAAGCAGGTATCCCGGGCAGGTCGAGCCCGCCCCCTTGAATTCGCCCAGCAACCGTACCCCCTCAGCGAGCGGAGGAGCTTGTGTTTGGGTAGTCATGGTTTTCGGGAGAGGGCCCGGGCGGGTCCTCTCCCGGTTTCCAACGAAGCAGGCAGCGCCTAGACGGAGCCGAGAGACCCGATAAGCCATCCGGGCCCGGTGGTGTCGACGTTGACCCCCACATCACTCACACCCACAAGGGGAAGTCCAAGCAGGGAAACCGTTGCGGTGAGCCGGCGGGTGGGTAGTTGAACTGCCAGTTCACCGGCCAGTTCCGAGGAGCTTGAAGTTCTGGCGGATCGGTTATTCATGTTCGTCCTCCTGAAGTTGGGTTGTAATACAGCCAGCTTGGTCCGGCGAACCCGGTTCCGGTAGACCAACCTGCATCAACTTCATCTGACGCGTTTGGGTCATTTCCGCCCAAATGGCGCTTGGAGCGGGCGGATCTCGGTGAAATTTCAGCGCAAGTGGAGATACTGGGACTCTCGTACCGAGGTCCCGAAGCTCTCCCCCTCCTGGACACTCCTGATGGCCGGAGGTGTTCGACGGACAACTCAGTGTCTTCGCGTGCACCGGACTTTCGAATAGGTTCCGTACCCCCGCGTGCCGTGAAGGTGCTCGTTGTGGGCACCGTCCCGCTACCGCAGGAATTGCTTCGACGCAAACGGTGGCCGGCCGGCGTTGAGTTGGTGGGCACCGTCGACCGATTCGAGGATGGTCTTGAGCCAATACTTCAATCTCGGCCGGACGTAATACTTCTTCAGGTGGACCCGCCGGCGGATGTCGAGATGGGGCTGGTTGGCTTGCTGAAGCTGACGATGGCCGGCGTCAAAGTCGTGGCTACAGCTCGATCCGGCGACCACACGCTCGCTTTGCGGGCCCTCGAGGCGGGTTGTTCGGGATTTCTCGGGGAGGCTCTTACCGTGCACAACCTGGTGCCTGCGGTGAAGTCGGCTGCATCCGGGAATCTCTCCTTTCCGCTGTCGGCCGTCGGCCGGTTCCTGGAGATCGCCGAGCAGCGCCGCCGTGGGCTGAACCTCACTGATCGTGAGATGCAGATCCTGGTCCTGTTGAGTGAGGGCGAGACCACCGGCGCCATTTCAGAAATTTTGAGCCTCAGCCCCCACACCGTTCGAAACCACGTGTCCCGGGTCCTGGCCAAAATGAACGTTCACTCAAGAATTGAGGCGGTTCTCAAGGCCCACAACTTTGGCCTGGTTGATCTCTCCGTGTCGCCCTGAGCTGAAACCTCGTCCGCTCCCGCGCCTGAGGGGCCGGATGTCGGATGCAGATTGAGGCAAGGGAGCCTGTAGCGCCCTGTGGCCGGCGAGTAACGAACATCGTTGGAATAGGGATTGATGGAATGATGTTTGGGTAGCTACAGGAGCACAATAATTCGTCAAGGGAGCCCCTAATGAGAAGACGTTTGCTCAGCACGCGCATGCTGCATCGGAATCGCTTTCAGGTTCTGCACCTTCCCCTCGGGCCCTAGTCATGCCCCAATCAACGCGGTCGCTAACGGCCGCAGATGTCTCAGATCACATCCGGTCCACGATTTTCACCTCGTCGATCGAGGGGCGGGTAGGTGCAGAGATCGAGTGGTTTCCGGTCTACGAGGATGACCCCGGCGCCTACGTCCCGCTCGACAGGTTGCAGCAGATTCTTGATCCTTCCGGCTCCCTTCCCTGCGGCGGTACCCTCACCTTCGAGCCCGGCGGCCAGATAGAGATCAGCTCCAGCGCCGGACAGTCGGTAGCGGCCACGTGCACCGCCCTCCACTCCGATCTCGCATGCATGCGCGACAAGCTCAGCCCGCACGGAATCAAGCTGGTAGGCGTAGGCCTGGACCCCATCCGGGACGGTCTGCGGGTTCTGGACCTGCCCCGTTACGAAGCCATGGAGGCCTACTTCGACGCCGGCTGGCCCGAGGGGAGGTCCATGATGAGGGCCACCGCATCGGTCCACGTAAACCTGGACGTCGCCGGGATCGAGGACGGCGCACAGCGCTGGCGACTCGTCCACGCTCTAGGCCCCACCCTCTGCGCAGTCTTTGCCAACTCGGCAATTGCCCGCGGCAAACCAACCGGGTGGAAGTCCTCACGCCTGGCGTTGTGGCAGGCCATCGACCCCTCCCGGACGCTGCCGACCGCTCCGGTGGGCGATCCGGTCCATGTCTGGTCGGCGTACGCCCTGCAGGCGCGGGTGATGTTCATCCGCAACAACGGAACCGCCGAGCACGTTGCGGAAAGGCTCACCTTCGCCGACTGGCTGGAAAGCGGTCACCCTCTGGGCTTCCCGGATCTTTCGGATCTGAAAATCCACCTGACCACGCTCTTCCCACCAATCCGTCCCAAGGGCTGGCTCGAATTGAGGATGGTGGACGCCCTTCCCGATCCCTGGTGGCGGGTGCCCATCGCCATCGCGTCGATGGTCTACGACCGCAAGGCCGTGAGAATCATTGAAGAGGTCGTCGAGCCAACCGCCGACCTTTGGGAGGTGGCAGCGCGGCAGGGAATGGAAAATCAGTTGTTGTCGGAGACCGGCCAGGCAGTCTTCAACGCCGCCCTGGATGCCCTCGAACGGCTGGAGGTGGACGAGGAGACCGCTCTGGCGGTCGAGGCGTACAACCGAAGGTTCGTGCAAAAGGGCCGCTCTCCGGCCGACGAGCAACTGGAGGCCTGGGCCAGGGGAAGCAGCCTGCTGGAACTTGATTCGATGGAGGACACATGGACGTAAAAGAGCGTGCAGCATTGGAGTTGGAGGAGGTGCGCCGGCGGTCTCTGAGCCTGGTGGACCCGGTCCCCGATGCAGACCTGCTGGCCCAGCACTCGCCGATAATGTCCCCGCTGGTCTGGGACCTTGCCCACGTGGGCAACTTCGAGGAGATCTGGCTGCTAAGGACCATCGCCGGTCTGCCGGCCAAGGACCCCGCGCTGGACGATATCTACGACGCATTCCGCCACGCCCGCAGGGAACGCACCCGGTTGAAGTTGCTCGACCCGGCGCAGTCCCGCGCCTATATCGCGGATGTGCGAGGCCGGGTGCTGGACACGCTGGAAAAGATCGAGCTGAACCCGGCGAATCCGCTGCTTGCGGACGGATACGTCTACGGCATGGTCATCCAGCACGAGCACCAGCACGACGAGACCATGCTCGCCACCCTCCAGCTGCGGGTGGGGGAGTACCCCGTGGTGGAGCCGGCCCCCGCGGTTGCGGAGCCGGTTGCGGCGAAGGAGGTCCGGGTGCCCGGAGGCTGTTTCGTGATGGGGACCAGCACCGAGCCCTGGGCCTACGACAACGAACGCCCGTCCCATGAGGTGGAACTCGACCCGTTCTGGATCGACACGGTTCCGGTCTCCAACCGCGACTACCTCGGTTTTCTCGAGGCAGGTGGCTACGATGACGGACGCTGGTGGAGCGAGCGCGGATGGGCCCACCGCCATGAGGCCGGCCTGGAACACCCGCAGTTCTGGAAGAAGGATGGGTCGGGCTGGTCCCGTATCCGGTTCGGGAGGCAGGAGCCGCTGCCGCCGGACGAGCCGGTGCAGCACGTGTGCTGGTTCGAGGCGGAGGCCTACGCCCGCTGGGCAGGTAAGCGCCTGCCTACCGAGGCGGAGTGGGAGAGGGCCGCCTCCTGGGATCCGGTCGCCGGGTCCAAGCGCCGTTATCCCTGGGGCGACACCGACCCGAGTCCCGCTCTTGCCAACCTCGACCAGCAGTATTTCCGGCCCTCCCCGGTCGGCGCCTACGCTCAGGGAGCCAGCCCCGCGGGGTGCCGGCAGATGATAGGCGACGTCTGGGAGTGGACCTCGTCCGACTTCCTGGCTTACCCGGGATCCACCGGGTTTCCCTACAAGGAGTACTCGGAGGTCTTCTACGGCAAGGACTACAAGGTTCTGCGGGGCGGGTCCTGGGCAACTCACCCATCGGCCGTTCGCAACACCTTCCGAAACTGGGATCACCCCATCCGGCGCCAGATCTTCTGCGGCTTTCGCTGCGCGAGATCGGTCTGACCCGTGTGCCGGCAGATGGCCTATGTAGGGCCGCCCGTGCTTCTGGAAAGCCTGGTTCTGGCGCCTGTTCACTCCCTGCTCCACCAGTCGTACCGGCCCAAGTTCCAGCGCAACGGCGTCGTCAATGCAGACGGTTTCGGGTGCGGTTGGTATGCACCCGACCTGCGTCCGGAGCCGGCAGTCTACCGGCGGGACAAGCCGATCTGGAGCGACCGGACTTTCACCAGCATCGCGGGGGCGATCAGTTCGGGAGCCATCCTGGCGGCGGTGCGGGATGCCACCACCGGCAGTCCGGTCGAGGAATCCAGCACCGCCCCCTTCAGCGAAGCCGGCTGGCTTTTTGCGCACAATGGCTTGTTCAAGGGGTTCGACGGCCCCGAGGGCTTGAAGCTCCGCCGGATGCTCTCAGACCGCCGGGCGTCCGCGGTCAGAGGCACCAGTGACTCCGAGGTGATGTTCGGCCTGATCCTGGACCGGATTGATCAGGCAAGCGCCCCGCTGGACGCGCTCCGATGGTGCGTCGATACGTGCCGGGGCCTTTCCAGCGGTGCGTTCAACTTCGTGCTGACGGACGGCGTCTCCATCTACGCCACCGCCTGCGGGGATTCCCTGTTCGTCATGCAGAACGGCGAAAGGGCTCCGGGCGGGGTGGTGGTGGCGTCCGAGCCGTTCGACGACGACCCGGCGTGGCGACCGGTTCCGGAGTTGTCGGCTGTGCACGTCTGTGGCGGCCGGATATCGATAGAACCACTCGAGGAGGTTGGATGAGCTCTGGACCCGCTGGACCCGCGACCCGAACCACCGGCAACCCCCAAGCCTCGGAGCTCATCTCGCACCTGGGGCCGGCCGACCTCGAATCGCAGCTTCGACGGGATGCGCTCCGGGGACTGACGGCCGCCAAAAAGAGCATTCCCTCGAAGTGGTTTTACGACCACAAGGGGTCCATGCTGTTCGACCAGATCACCCGTCTCCCCGAGTACTACCTGACGAGATCCGAGCGGCAGATCCTCAGGGAGCGGGCGGCCGCCATCGTGGAGAAGACCCAAGCAAAGACCATGGTGGAGCTCGGCTGCGGGCTCTCGGAGAAGACCCGCGTCCTGCTGGATGCCTTCCAGCGGCGCGGCAGCCTTACCACCTTCGTGCCCTTCGACGTGGACGGCGAGGTCTTGAAAATGGCTGCGGTCGAGCTGGTTAAGCGATATCCCGAGGTCGAGGTCCAGGGCATCGTCGGGGACTTTGAACAGCATCTTGGATCGATCGAGGTGCCCGGGCGCAGTCTGGTTATCTTCCTGGGGAGCACAATCGGGAACCTGAATCCCTCCGAAAGGGCGTCGCTGCTCTCCCAGCTGAACTCCAGCCTGAAGCCGGGTGACTGGCTTCTGCTGGGTGTGGACCTGGTCAAGGACACGGCGACTCTGGAGGCGGCCTACAACGACAGTTCCGGGATCTCAGCGGCCTTCAACCTCAACATGCTGAGCGTTCTGAACGCCCGGTTGGACGCCAACTTCGACGTCGGGGGGTTTGAGCATGTGGCCCGGTTCAATCCCGCAACCGAGCAGATGGAGATGTTTTTGCGTGCCACCCGGCCCCAGAAGGTACGGCTGAACACACTCGCCCTCGACATCCGGTTCGGCCGGGGCGAGATGATGCATACCGAGATCAGCGCCAAGTTCCGCAGGTCGGGCTTGGAGTCGGAGCTGCGGGCCTCCGGGATGGAGCCCGAATTCTGGTGGACGGACTCCGGCGGCAGCTTTGCCCTCAGTCTTTCCCGTAAACCAGGCGGTAACAAGGCACAGCAGAAAACGTCGTACGGGGACTAACAGTAAGGTTTTTTGGAGGGTCGTTAGTTATCGCTCTAAGTTTCAATGAAACTATTCCGCGTTCGTGCCGATGAGTTAGTCGGCAAGAGATGGGCTCCCCTGAGCCCCCCGAGCGGGGAGGTTTTCGTTGTTCAAGAGCATTTTCAGTTCGGTAGCAGGCAAGTTCTCTGCAGTTGCGCTTCTGATTGCCGGTGTCCTTGGGGGCATGGCGGCCACAGGAGCGCTTCCCGGTTTCGGTCAGTCCACGACCTACTCGGTTGCTTCCATCAACCAGGCGCCTCCGTCCACCCCGGGCGTAGCACTTGATTTCCCTACATCGGTCATCGATGGTGTCGCCCCGCCGGCCGTTGCGGCCGCAGAGGAGGTCGTCGAAGAGGTTGTGGTGGTTCAAGCTCCCCGGACGGTGGCTCCTCCGCCTCCTGCCGCCCCGTCGGCCCCTCAGTGCGTCGCCGACATCACGACAGTTCTTAACGCCATCACGGCAGCCATCCCGGTGGTTACCACCGGCGAGCAGGGCCAGGTCCTGCTGGCGCAGACCAACGCCGCTCTCGCGGCGGCCAACGGGTGTGTCGCTGAAGCCACGCAGGCAGGGTTTGCCGGAGTCGACACCGTGAACCAGCTGGTTGTTCAGGCCGGTGGGCTGGTGACCCAGATCCAGGCGCTGCCGGTGGTGGCCGCACTCACCCCCGCTCAGCTGGCCGAAACGCCGAATCTGGTGAACGGCGTAGTCGACGGTGTGACCGGCGTGGTCGGAGGAACGCTGAACCTGGTCGGCAAGGGCCTGGGCCTGCTGGGCACCGGCCTCAACTACCTCGGTGGCGCTGCAGAGTAACAAGCATCCGTAATCCCCAATCGCTTCTAAGGAGAAACCAATGCCAGTCAAGTCTGTCGCGGGCAGGGCCGCCCTCAACATTGCGGTCTCCGTATCGCTGTTGATCGTGGGAATCGGCGGAGGCGCCGCACTCGGGCTCATGAAGGGCCCGGCATCGGCCTCGGCCGCAGTCCCCGCCCCCTCCACGGTCACCACCTTCAACCCGGCAGACCAGTTCGTTGCCGCCGGACTCGAGGTATCTGAGCCGCCTCCGGCGGCAGCCGTAAAAAAGACGGTCCGCCGTGTCGTGACCCAGGCTGCTCCGAGGACCGGCGGGACCTCCTCCGCAGGGTCTTCCCTGTCCATCGCCGTCCCGGGGACTGCAGATGTTTCCGGCTCACAGGGCGACTGCGGTGCCGCCCTTGACGACAGGAAGATCAACTGGTTGCTGAACCTGGTGGCGAAGGCGAAGGACGCCAACCCCGACCAGGCTGCGGTTGCGGACCGGGTTGCCGGCCAGCTTCGTTCCGCCCTGGGCAAGAACATGTGCGCCGAAGAAGCCCAGGTGCACATCGAGGGCATGTGTGCCGACAGGGGGACCAAGGAGTTCATGGCACTGATGGTCAAAGAGCTTCCGTTCTTCGTCAGGCCCCTCGTCGGGGACCCTTGCAAGCACGACCTGGTCGCGGCTGCCAACAAGTGGCTTCCCTCCAGCTAGCCGCCTGCCGCTCCCGCACGACGGATTGATACGCTGGCATTACCCGGCAAGGCTTCGCGAGTCTGCTGCGTCGGGTAATCTAGCGTGTCTCGCGACTTGCCCCCCTGCGCCTACCTCAGGGCCCGGGTAAGTTGGCCGGCCGGTGCATCCATCCAAGGATCATCCCCATATCTGCCGGCGGACACGACGGGACCTGAGACTGGAGGACAGATCTAGATGGCACGTTCAAGCATTTCAGGATTTCCGAGGATAGGTCCTCGCCGTGAGCTGAAGTTCGCGACCGAAGGCTATTGGAAGGGCAAAACCTCGGCAGAGGAGCTCAACCAGGTCGGCGCCGACCTGCGCAGCCGCAACTGGAAGCTCATGAAGGATGCCGGGGTCGACCTGATCCCCTCCGATGACTTCTCGTTCTACGACCAGATTCTGGACGCCATCACCATCGTGGGAGCAATCCCGGCTCGTTACGGCCACAAGGGCGGCAACGTAGACCTGGACACCTACTTCGCCATGGCCCGCGGCCGGCAGACGGCCGGGCAGGACGTGGTGGCGATGGAGATGACCAAGTG
>JAJCYF010000180.1 GCA_029263035.1 Actinomycetes bacterium | reverse complement strand
CCCAGCAGGGCCTTGAGAAGTGTGGTCTTACCGGATCCCGAGGGCCCGACGACGCCGATGAAGTCGGTGGGGCCGACCTCCAGCTCGACGTTCACCAGGACCGGCTCGGTGCCGTAGGTGCAGGTGATCCGGTCGACGGCGATCAGCGGGGTGGTCATTGGGGATACTCGGCCTCGTCCGGCGCAACGTCCGATACGTCGAAGGCCTTCAGAGCTGCCGCGTCCCCGCCCAGCGACTCCACCATCGTCACGTAGTTGAAGCGCATCAGCCCCATCCACGAGTGCTCCGGGTCGCCGGGCTCGCCGGGAAGGTCGTCGTCCCGCAGGACATCGACGTAGCGAATGCCGGTCTCCCGGCCGATCTGCTCCAGGACCGGGCTGGGAAACACCTCGGAGCCAAAGACCGCCTTGACGTTTTCGTTCCGCACCTGGTCGATGAGGTCCGCGACCTCCCGGGGGGTCGGGTCCTCGAAGTCGGAGACCTGGATGGCCCCGACCACCGTCCAGTCGTAGGTCTGGGCGAAGTAGGCGTAGGCGTCGTGGTAGGTCAGCAGCTTGCGGTCCTCGCGGGGCACCGTGTCGAAGCTGGTGCGCATGACCCGGTCGAACTCCTCGATCCGGGCCGAAAACGCATCGAAGTTGTCCGAGTAGGCGCCGGCGTTGTCCGGGTCCGCCGCCGAAACCTCGTCCCGGACGATCTCGGCGTAGTTGCGGACCAGCGTCGGGTCGGTCCACAGGTGGGGGTTGGGCTTTCCGCCGTCCTCGGGGAACGAGAAGTCGTAGACGTACTCGTCCTCGTCGATGGTCAGGGTCCCGAGCTCGATGATTTCCGCCCCGTCCTTCTGGTTGTCCTCCGCCAGGGCCAGCGTGGGCTCCTCCAGCTTCAGCCCGTTGATGAAGATCAGGTCGGCCGTGGAGAGCAGCTCGGCGACGCCGGGGGAGGGGTCGAAGGTATGGGAGTTGGTGCCCTCGGGGACGATACCGGTGACGTCCGCCAAGTCGCCCACCACATTGGCGACGATGCTGGTGATCGGGGCCACCGTGGTGGCTATCTGCAGCCGTCCCGAGGTGGACTCGCCGTCCTCGTCCCCGGCGGGTTGCGAGCACCCGGCGGCCAGAACCATCACGCATACCAGTGCTGCCAAACGCCGAGCTTTGCCGACCATTCCGACCTCCGACCAGGTTGGTTTTGGAGTCTATGGCGACCGGGTGCTTATTGCAACACGATTGCGATAAGGGCCGGACAGTCTTCACATTTCCTTGACACCGCCCTCGCGTTTCCCGGGATTGCGGTCCGTAGTGTGAGGGTCCTTCACGCCGACGAAAGGACCGTTTCATGGAAGATGAGAACCGCTGGGGATGGTCATTCTCCGGATCCCGCACCCTTCGGCTGGTCGGCGTGGGCCTTCTCGCCCTCCTACTGCTTATTCCGGTCCTCCGCATCGGCGACCTGGTGAAGGAGCGCCAGGGGCGGGCCGCGGGTGCGGTAGGCGAGATCGCCTCGAAGTGGGGCAACAGCCAGTCGATCGTCGGTCCGGCCCTGGTGGTGCCCTACACCGAACGCACCACGAGCGTTTCTCCAACCGGAGCGCCGGTGGTCACCGATCGCCCCGGCAACGCGGTCTTCTTGCCCAGGACCTTGCACGCGACCGGCAAGGTTGATTCCGAGACCCGCGAGCGGGGGATCCTCTCAGTACCGGTCTACCGCCTGGACATGAACGTTGAGGGGGAGTTCGGCCGGCCCGACTTTGGGTCGCTCGGCATCGACCCCGCGGCCGCCGACTGGTCCCGGGCCCACCTGGTGGTGGCAATCTCCGATGTCCGGGCGATCCAGGAGCAGGGATCGGTGCAGTGGAACGCAAGCCCCGCCCCGTTCCTGCCGGGCACCGGTGGCTTCCCCGAGTACCAGACCGGGATACAGGCCGCCGTGGGCGCCGATCCTGCTACCGAAAGCTATCGCTTCTCCTTCCCGCTGACCCTGAACGGCAGTTCCATGCTTTCAATTGCCCCCTTTGCCGAGAACGCCGTCGTCGAGCTGGAGTCCAACTCGCCGAACCCGAGCTTTCAGGGCAACTGGCTGCCCACCGATCGCACCGTGAACACCGATGGCTTCCGGGCCTCCTGGGCCATCCCGTTCCTCGGCCGCAACTACCCGCAGGCGTGGACGGAGGCAACCGCGCTGAGGCCGGCGATCGACGCGTCGCTGTTCGGCGTGGAGCTGGTGGAGCCGGTGAATACCTACTCGATGGCCGAGCGCAGCCTGAAGTACGCGGCACTGTTCCTGCTTTTGACCTTCGCCCTGATGTGGCTGATCGAGGTGCTGGGCCGGGTCCGGGTCCACCCCATCCAGTACCTGCTGGTGGGGGCGGCGCTGTGCCTGTTCTACCTGCTGGAGCTGTCGCTCTCGGAGCACCTGGGGTTCGCTCCGGCCTACGCGATCGCCAGCCTGGCGGTGGTCGGGATGATCGGGGCCTACAGCTGGGTGATCTTCCGCCAGCGGGCTCGGGCGGCGACGGTCACCGGTGCCGTCGCCGGGCTCTACGCCTACCTGTACGTGCTGCTGCGCAAAGAGGACTACGCCCTGTTGATGGGGTCGGTTGGCCTGTTCGTGATCCTCGGCACCATCATGTACGCCACCCGGAAGGTGGACTGGTCGGCACCGGGGGCGGAACCGGCGTGAAGCGAGTCACCTATGTGGTGGGCCTGGTCCTCTGCGTCTGCTTCGCCCTTTTCTTCACTGTTATGGGTGTGGGATCCGGGTCCTTGGGCGGCTTGTCCGGCTGCGTTGCCGTGGGGGCAGTTCCTTTGTCCCTGTTGTTCCGGATCAAGGCCGCCCAGGATGCGAAGCGGGGCGGGCCCAGCCTTTAGATAGGCTGAAGTATGCCGGACACCGGGAGCTGAACGTTGCGGATCTGGGACCTGTCGCCGGGCTACCTCAACCGGGGCAGCCTGCTGGGGGAGCACCGGGAGCTCCACGGGATGCACTCGATCCTGGTCAACGCCAAGTTGGGCTACTCCAACCACCCGGAGACGCTTCGCTGGGTGGGCGCTCTCGGGGGCCTGGTCGAGCGCCACAACCAGCTGGTTGCCGAGATGGCGCTGCGGGGGTACGTCGACCGGACACCGCTGGCCGCACTTGAGGAACCGGTGTGGCCGTCCGACTTCGTTGACCCACCCGGCGACCAGATCACCATCCTCCGTAACAAGTACGCCGGCAGGGAGGGCGGGCGGATTCCGCTGCCGTCCGATGCCCAGCAGATGTGGGCGCAGCACAAGTACTCGGTGATGGCCCGCAGTCCCGAGGAGGCGGGGAGGATAGGCCGGGACCTGGCGGAGCTGGGTTCGAAGGCGGCTGTGGGCGATCTGGCCCGGGACCTGGTGCTCCTGCTTCGCCGGCGCCCGAGCGAAGGCCGGCTGGCCAATGCAGTTGAGCACATGTGGGGCCACGTCCGGCAGTACGCCACCCCGGATGAGGTGGTCCGGGCGCGTTCGGGGGTGGCGCAGATGCTGACACTGACCCGGCGGCTCGCCCTGCGGCAGGCGGAAAGCTACCTGGTGGAGTCGACGGCACTTAGCGACCTGGCGGTTTTCGTCGCTACGCCGGTGGAGGGACTCGAACCGGCCTGAATGTCACCCGTGGGTGCTAGCGTTTTGCCTGAAATTTCCCAATGTTGCCAAACCGGTCGCCACGGGTTACAAAGGACACTTCCCCGCACTTCCCCGGTTCGAAAGTCAGCCAAGGCGAGGTCTCCTTCTTCTGGGAGGACGGGTGCAGGAAGCGGGTGTTTTCCAGCGCATATCGGACGCAGCGCGCGCGTCCCGCTCCGAGTTGCTCCTGGTCGTCCTGCTCGGTCTTGGAATCGTGGGGACCGGGGCGCTGGTCATCCTCCGCAGCTCCGACCCGCCGGCGCCCCCCATCGAGCGGGTGGCCGCAACCCAGCCGGAAGCCAGCGCGTCTCCATCACCGGTTAAGCAATTAATGGTCCACGTCTCTGGGCAGGTCACCACGCCCGGCGTGTACACCCTGCCGGAGGGGAGCCGGGTGCAGGATGCCGTCGCCGCCGCCGGCGGACCGCTGGGAGACGCGGATGCCAACGCCCTGAATCTGGCGGCGGTGGTGGCCGACGGTCAGAAGGTCACGGTCCCCAAACCGGGGGAGGCGGTGCCGGCCGACGCCGGGGCCGGCGGTGAAGCCGGGATGCCCGGAGGCAAGGTCAACCTCAACGCGGCCACCCCGTCCCAGTTGGAGGAGTTGCCCGGCGTGGGCCCCGTTCTGGCCGAACGCATCGTCTCCCACCGCCAAACCAAGGGCCGGTTTACCTCCCCCCGCCAGTTGATGGAGGTGAGCGGATTCGGCCCGAAGAAGTACGAGGCGCTGAAGGACCAGATAACGGTGTAGCGCCCCCGCCCCGGATTGTCTGGGTGGCGGCGGCCTTCCTGCTGGGTGTAGTCGCCGCCGACCTGTGGCGTCCGGGCACGATGGTCGGCCTGGGGGCCGGGCTCATCGGTGTCTGCCTCGTGGCCGGTGCCTGGCTGGTCCACAGGCGGCTGCCCGATCCTCAGCCGGGGGACCTGCTGCCGCGGGTCGGCCCGGCCGCGGCAGCCCTGCTGCTGTGCGGCGCCGGCCTGGTCGGCTTCAGCGATCTGGCGGTCCGGGAGGCGGCGAGGACGGGCTCGGCCCTGGCGTCGCTGGACGGCCGGGTTGTCTCGGTTGAGGCCCGGGTTGCGTCGGACCCGGAGCCGCTGATCCGGGGCTGGGGGTACACATTGGGGTCGGTGTCGCTCACCGACCCGGAGCAGGCGGGGCGCGTGGCCGGCAAGCTGTCGGTCCGGTCCTACGGGAAGCCCCCCGCGTTGGCGCTGGGCGACCGGGTGCGGGCCGAGATCAAGCTGTCGAGGCTGGACCCGGCGGAGCCGTTCGACGCGCGGCTGGCCCGCAAGGGAGTGGCGGCCACTGCGGTGGTGCTGTCGCCGGTGGAGGTGGTTTCGCACACCCGCAACCCGGTGCTGGCGGCATCCAACTTCTTCAGATCCCGGATGCTGGCCGCCTCGGAATCGGCGCTGCGCCCCAACCAGTCGGCACTGCTGGCCGGGCTGGTGATCGGGGACGAGCGCAAGATCAGCGCCCGGGTGGAGGACGACTTCCTGGCCTCCGGGCTCTCGCACCTCACCGCGGTCTCCGGAGCGAACGTCGCCATGGTCGTCGGTGCCCTTGCCGTGGTGTTCACGCTTCTTCGGGTTCCGCGGCGGACGGGAATTCTGATCGGGCTCGCGGCGATCGTCCTGTTCACGGTGATCACCCGGTGGGAGCCGTCGGTGCTTCGGGCCGCGGTGATGGCGGCGGTGGGTCTGGCCGCCTTTCTGTTCGGCCGGCTGTCAACGCCGGCGCACGCCTTCGGTCTGGCTTTCGTCGGCCTTCTGGGGTTCGACCCCAACCTGTTGTGGTCGGTGGGCTTCCAGCTTTCGTTCCTCGCCACCGCCGGGATCCTGTGGCTGCGGCCGCCGTTGATCGCCCGGCTCGGGATGCTCCCCGGTCCGGTGGCGGAGGCGCTGGCCATCGGCATTGCCGCCCAGGTTGCGGTCTTCCCCCTGATCGGACTGCATTTCGGGCGGATTTCGGTGGCTTCGGTCCCCGCCAATCTGGCGGCATTCGTGCTGGTTGCCCCGATCACGGTGCTGGGCCTGGCCGGAGGGGTGGCGTCGATGGTCTCCGAGACGCTGGCGTGGCCGGTTCTCAAGCCGGCCGGCCTGCTGACCTCGGCCCTGCAGTGGGTGGCAAAGATCTTTGGACGCTCGGACGCCGCCCAGCTGGACGTCCCGAACTTCAACCTGTTCGAGGCGCTGGCGGCCTACCTGGTAGTCGCAGCGGTGTGGCTCATGCTGGCCCAGCGCAGAAAGTGGGCCCGGTGGCCGGCGGTCGCCGGAACAGTCCTGCTGGTGGGCGCCGGTCTGGTGCCGGCCCTCGGCTATTCGGCTCCGGCCGGGCTGCGAGTCACATTCTTCGACGTCGGCGAGGGCGACGCGGCCCTGGTCGAAAGCCCCGCCGGCGCCCGGATCCTGATCGACGGGGGCCGGGAGCCGGAGGTGGTGGCGGCGACCCTCAAACGTCGGGGATTCGAGCGGATCGACCTCCTGGTGGCCTCCCACATGCACGCCGACCACGTGATCGGCCTGCAGGCGGTGATGCGCCGGTTCGACATCGGCCTGGCGCTCCATCCGGGCGTGAGGGCCCCGCTGCTGCCGACCCTGACCGCCGAGGGGCCGATGGAGGAGGCGACCGAGGGAGAGTCGCTGCGGATCGGCGACCTCGGCGTCGACATCCTGGGGCCGAGCCCCGATCTGCGGGAGATCGCCGGGCTGTCGGTGACCGAACAGGCCCCCGCCGAGGGGCCCGGGTTGAACGATGCCTCGGTGGTCGTCCGCGTGAACTGGGCGGGGGAGTGCGTGCTGTTCACCGGGGACCTGGAGGACGCCGGGCAGGCCGATCTGCTGGACGACCCCGGTCGCATCGACTGCACAGTGATGAAGGCCCCCCACCACGGCAGCGGCCGGCTGCTGCCGGAGTTCGTGGAGGCGGCGGACCCGGAATGGGTGGCGGTCTCCGTCGGCCCGAACAGCTACGGACACCCCAGCGCCAAGGCGCTGGCGATTTTCGACGGCGTAGGCGCGGAGACCCTGAGGACCGATCGATTGGGCGACGTTGTGGTGGAGATCGATACCTCCGGCCGGGTCGGCGCCCGCCGGTAGGCGGCTAGAATCGAAGTAGATTCACTGGCGAACGACGGGAGGCCGAGATGGCTGTCGAATGGCCGGTTAAGCAGCTTGGTGATCAGGACCAGGCGGTCCGCACCCTCCAGCACCTTCTGAACTTTCACGGCTCCGCCCTGGAGCCGGACGGCGTTTTCGGCGAAGCGACCCAGGCGGCGGTCGGGCAGTTCCAGGCCGCCCACGCGCTGACCGACGACGGAATCGCCGGCCCCCCCACCTGGCCGGCACTAGTGACCGATGTTGCCAACGGCGACTCCGGGGAAGCGGTCAAGGCAGCCCAGGTCCAGCTCTACGTCCGGGGGACCCTGCCGGCGGTCGACGGCGTCTTCGGCGTCCGCACCGACATCAGCGTCCGGCGGTTCCAGGTCTTCCGGGGGTTAGAGGGCACCGGTGTGGTTAACACCGACACCTGGCGCACCCTGCTGGCCACCGAGTACGTCCCCATGGCGGGCGGCGACGCTGGCGGGGCGCTGGAGGGGGAGAACGACTGGCGCATCAAGCTGCTGTCCAAAATCCGCCCGACCGGGCCAAACTTCGGCCTGTAACTAAGTTAGTCGGCAGCCCTCGACTTCGGATTGTTTGAGTGCCATCGGTCTCCGAATTGATTGGTGATTCCCCATAGATTACGGGATCAAGCGGGGAGGCGAGCACAGCCTACCTGGGTTCTCCAGGAGCGGGCTCCCGAGGATCAAGTCCCCGAAGGCTCGCGACCCTCG
>JAJCYF010000179.1 GCA_029263035.1 Actinomycetes bacterium | reverse complement strand
CGTTGCGGCCGGCGTCGAGCGGAATGTTCGGACCCCGGTGGGGGAGCTCGTCGGACTCGGCAGGGATGTATGGAGGGTTGGAGACGATGACATCGAAGCGGGCGCCGGCCAGGGGGGCGAACAGGTTTCCGCGCCTCACGTCGACGGCGACCTTGTTGAGCCTTGAGTTGACTGCAGCGCAGAGCGCCGCCCTCCGGGTCAGATCCACCGCCGTTACCGATGCGGCGCCCGCCTGGGCCGCGCTGATGGCCAGAGCGCCGGTGCCGGTGCACAGGTCGGCAACCCGTTTGCCGGCGACGCCTTCACTTCGCATGGCCTCCGCCAGCATCCAGGTGTCGCTTACCGGCCGGTGCACCCCCGGCAGACGAATTAGTTTCACGCCTGGACCGTTCCCCCAACCGCCGGGGGCTAATCAGTGAATCCGGGATGGCCGTCTCCGATCACCGGCGATTCCCTGGCGCAGCGCTTTGTGGAGTCGGACCGTCCCACCTTCGGGCTGGAGGAGGAGATCATGATCCTTCACCCGGAGACGCTGGACCTGCTTCCCCGGGGCGAAGAACTGCTGCAGGGGCTTGACGGCCGTTTCAAAGCCGAGCTGCCCGCGGCCCACGTGGAGATTGCGGGCAGCCCGGCCGTAGGCTTCAGGGAGCTGGAACTGGAGCTCGCCGGGTGCCGCAGCCAGCTCGCCCGCCACGTGCAGGGTCGTGCCCGCCTGGCGGTGGCGGGCGTTCACCCGTTCAGCGCCCGGTCGGGGGAGGTCAACTCCGGCGAGCGGTACCAGGCCCTGCTGGCACGTTATGGCGACGTGGTCCGCCAGCAGCTGGTCTGCGGCCTGCACCTTCACGTGGCCCTCGGGGGACCGGAGCGGACCCTGGCGGTCTACAACGCCCTGCGCTCGCACCTGCCTGTGATTGCCGCCCTGGCGGCCAACGCGCCCGTTTACTGCGGCCGGGACAGCACTCTCGCCTCCATCCGGCCGTTGTTGTCCGGAATGCTGCCGCGTATGGGGGTGCCGCCGCCCCTGAACAGCTTCGACGAGTACGCCTCCCACCTTAACTGGGGCATCGACCACGGCCGGATGGGCCGGCCGGCCGAGTGGTGGTGGGAGATGCGCCTCCACGGCGCATTGGGGACCCTGGAGATCCGGGTGCCCGACGGGCAGACGACCCTGCGGGACGCACTTGCCATGGGGACGGTTGCCGCCGGCACTGCAGTGTGGCTGTCGGACCGGTTCGACGCCGGGTCCCTGCCCCCCACGGTCGATAGCTGGCAGATCAATGAGAACCGCTGGTCGGCGCTGCGCTGGGGGATGGAAGCAACGTTGATCGATCTGGAGACCGGGGCGCTCGAGCCGGCTGCGGAGGCGGTGGGACGGCTGCTGGACCGGATCGGTCCGGCGGCGGAGCGTATCGAAGCCTCCGGGCACCTGGCGCACGCCCGGAGCATGGCCCGGCTCAACGGGGCACAGCGGCAGCGGGAGGTCTACCGGGATTCCGGCCCCCTGGTGCTCACCGAGTGGCTGGCAGACCGCTTCCTGGCCGGGATCGAGCACGGCGGTGGTAAACCGGCAAACTCCGGTTAGGTTGAGGGGGGTAATCGGACGGGCGAAGGAAGAAGGGGTCTATATGGCTGACGGGGGTCTGTCGGAAGTTCGGCTGCAGCGGATGCACGACGTCATGAACGGCTATGTGGAACGGGGGGACGTCCCCGGGATGGTCACGCTGGTGAGCCGGCGGGGCGTGGACAACTTCGACACTCTCGGAGCCAGGTCGCTGGATGGTGAGCCCATGAGCAAAGACACCATCTTCCGCATCGCCTCCCTCAGCAAGCCGGTCTTTGCCGTCGCGGCCATGATCCTGGTGGAGGAGTGCAGGCTGGGCCTGGACGAGCCGGTCGACCGGCTGCTGCCCGAGCTGGCCGACCGAAAGGTCTTGAAGCTGCTCGACGGGCCCCTCGAATACACCGTCCCCGCCGTGCGGCCGATTACCCTGCGGGATCTGCTCACCCAGCGGATGGGGTTCGGCAGCATCATGGAGACCTCCGACCACTTCCCAATCGTCGAGGCGGTCAAGGAGCAGCAGATCGGCACCCTGGGGCCGGAAATCTCGCCGCTGGACCCCGACGAGTGGATCCGCCGTCTGGGATCGCTGCCCCTGATGGCGCAGCCGGGCGAAAGGTGGATGTACAACACCTCGTTCTCGGTGCTCGGAGTCCTGATAGCCCGGGCGGCCGGCCAACCGCTGGAGGACTTTCTGCGGGACCGGATCTTCAACCCGCTCGGCATGGCCGACACCGGCTTCACGGTGCCGGAGGCCAAGATGGACCGGCTCGCCGGCTCCTACCGCTTTAGCCAGAAGGCCGGCAAGCTGAAGCGAAACGCCGACGACCTGCGGGACGGCGGGTGGTTCGGAAGGGACGAGCTGGCGTCCACGGCCCACGACTACGCCAGGTTCGGCCGGATGATGCTGGACCACGGCAGGTTTGACGGTGCCCGCCTTCTGGCGCGGCCGAGCGTGCAGACGATGACGGTGGATCACATCACTCCCGCCCAGAAGGCGGCCTCCCCCTTCTTCCCCGGCTTCTGGGACAACCGGGGGTGGGGCTTCGGAGTGGCGATCGTCACCCGCCGGGATGACATCGCATCGGTCCCGGGGCGCTACGGGTGGGACGGGGGGACCGGTACGTCTTGGTATGCCGATCCCACCGAGAACCTGCACGCCCTTTTGATGACCCAGGTCGAGGTTTTCCCGTCGGGAATCTACGAGGACTTTTGGACCTCGGTCTACCAGACCATCGACGACTGAACCGCCCGATGACCGGTACCGGTTGAATCTCTAGTAGGGGCGGTCTCCGATGTGCAGGAACGCCTTGATGAAGTGCGCCATCGGGCGCTCGGCGAACTTGGGCTTGATGTGGATGTCGGGGTCCGGAGCCCACACGGGCCGGCCCTGCGGATCCTTGCTCATCAGGTAGGCCTGAAAACGCTCTTCTTCATTCATGTGGGGAATTCTCTTCCTTTCAATCCCGGCAAAGCAAAACCACGGCGGATTATCCGCTGAACCGCCGGGTTTTGCGAGGATTAATTAGGAGGCTTCCCCGGCGCCGGCTATCTGCTGGGCAACAGGTGCCCGGGGCGCCGGCCGGCTCACCAGGCCCTCGAGCAGGCGCTCGGCCGAGTCCGTGATCTCTGCCACCGCGGCGTTGAAGACCTCGCGATTGGTGGTGGAGGGTTTGGGGTAGCCGCTGATCTTGCGTACGAACTGCAGGGCGGCCGCCTGGATCTCCTCAGGCGTTGCAGGCTCTTCGGGGTTGCGCAGCTTCTTGATGCTCCGGCACATATTCCGAAGATACCATCCCTAATCCCGTGTGCCCAGGGTCTGCTCAAGGCCCCGGATCAGGGCCGCCCGTTCCGCATCGTCCAGACGGGCCTCCGGGTGGTTGATCTCATACCGGAAGGGCGGCATCTCTTCGTCCTCGACCGTTTCGGCAGCCTTGTCGACCTTGTTGTCCTCCCGGCCCATCTCGGAGAAGTTCAGCTCCTCCCGGCCCTGGATGACGTCCCGGTAGACGAGCCAGGAGACGGGTGCGACGTTCGAGTACCAGGGCCAGCGCGTCTCGTTGCTGTGGCAGTCGAAGCAGGCCCGGTCGGCCAGGTTTGCGGTAGCCGGTGAATCCCATTCCGGCTCGGCAAGGACCGGAGGGTTGGTGTGGTCCCTGCCGTAGGGGACCAGCTGGATTGCCCCAAAAACTGCGATGCCGGCTACGGCCGCGGTGGCCAGGACCTTTCTCAACCGCGGTCCGGGCCGGCGCATCCGTTCAGGCTTTAGCCGAAATAGTCCGGCTCGTTGCCGGGCTTCCATTTGATGTTGCAGCCGATGCTCGGCCGCTGGTCGGGAGGAGCCGGCCGTCCCTCCAGGACCGCCTCCGCCGCCGCAACCAGGTCGGCACCGGTGACCGGGAGGTCGTTTTTGGGACGGCTGTCGTCGAACTGGCCGCGATAGGCGAGCCTGCCGCCGCCGTCGAACAGAAACAGATCGGGTGTGCAGGCGGCCCGGAAGGCCTTGGCTACCTGCTGGTCCTCGTCGACGAGGTAGGGGAAGGTGTAGCCAAACTCTTCCGCCTCGGCCTCCATCGCCTCGGGCGAGTCGTCGGGATGAAGCTCGGCGTCGTTGCTGTTGATTCCCACCACCGCCAGGCCCTTGCCTGCGAGGTCCTTGGTGACCTCGGCCAGCCGCGGGCGGATGTGCTTGACGTAGGGGCAGTGATTGCAGATGAACATCACCAGCAGGGGAGTGCCCGAGAAGCCGGAGCTTGAATAGGTCTGCCCGGCGGGGTCCGCGAGTTCAAACGAGGGCATCTCGCTGCCCAGCGGCATCATCGTTGAGTTCACAGAAACCATCGTGCCTCCTAAACCTCGTCCAACTCCAAATCTTCCCCGGGAAGTCTGCATCAAACCGTGGCGGGCTCCCGCGTCAAAAGGTTAGCACCGCCTAGATTCGACAATCTGGGGGACAATAAGTACATGTCCGCCACCGATCGAGCGATGATGCTCGGCATTCGCCACCGCTGCGGCCAGGAGCTCCAGTTCTGGATCCCGGCCTATCTGGTCGCGCCGATCATCGAAGACCTGTCCGGCGTGGAGGTCGAGGGGCTGGCCGGCTGGATGGCCGAAGAGGGGATGCTCCCGCCGGAGGGCGCTCCGCCGCCGGACAATCTCGTGGACCACCTCCGGGACCAGCTGGCGCCGCGCAACGTCGCTCTGATCGATGTCGAAACCGATGCTTCTGCCTGCCCCTCATGCGGAGGACTGATCCCCTGGGTCGAAGCAGTGAGCAGGTACGTTGCGAGCCAGAGGGAAGAGGGTTCCTAGATGGCAAGCCGCACCCGCCGCGGGGGCTCGGGACCCTGGAAGAACCGAACGGGGCCCGTTCTGGATATCCGTACGCTGGAGGACTCCCTCCTCGGGCCGGCCGCGGGCCGGGTCGACGGTTTCCAGGTCCGCCGGACCTCCAACGACCAGAAGCGCTACCGATGTCCCTACTGTGAGGGTTGGGTGGAACCGGGCACCCCTCACACGGTAGCGGTGCCCGATGGCAGGCCCCAGGACCGGCGTCACTACCACAGCGCGTGCTGGGCCCGCCAGGCAAGGTCAACCCGTTGAAGCCCGCGCCAATCCGCCTCCGGGGAAGCGCTCCATGCTGGTGCGGCAGCCGGCGAAAGTTCAAAAGGTGCCACGGCGACCAGCGGGCCATGCGGCTCGGCCCCGTGCAGCCGGGACGCGTCGGTCCGATCCTGCCGGTGCCCGAAGGGATAGTCCGGCCGGACTACGTGCTGGGCAACCTGCCGGTCACCTCGCCGGAGTTTCAGATCCACTCGGGTGAGTCGTTGGACCGCCTCCGGGTGGCGTGCCGGGTGGCCGCCGAGATCCTTGTCACCGTAGGCAGCGAGGTCCGTCCCGGCGTCACCACCGACCACCTGGACCGGGTGGCGCATGAGGCGTATGTCGGCCGGGGCGCCTACCCGTCGACCCTGACC
>JAJCYF010000178.1 GCA_029263035.1 Actinomycetes bacterium | reverse complement strand
AGTAGCCCAAACAAACGGCGCCGGATTCCGGCGCCGTTTTGTTATGCGGGGTCGACGCAGCCCTGGGTGCCGCCTCCCGGGCCGGCCGGCGCGGTGCGGGGGTACGGAGTAGTAAAGCCGCTGCCCGGATCCTGAGAGCCGAGGTAGCGCTGGATGGCCCTGACCAGGGCGGCTGCCTGCATCTGCCGCACCTCTTCGCGCCGCAGGATCTCCTCCTCGACCGGGTTGGAGACGAACGCCAGCTCCGCCAGCGTGGTGGTGACTCCCGCCTCGGCGGAGCGGCGCAGAATCCCGTAGTAGTCACCGCCGCTACTGTTCAGCCGCCACTTGGCGCCGGCGTCCGTGTCACCCACCCAGGCCACCCCCAGTTTGGCGAGCTCGGCGGCCACCTCCTCGTAAACCAAGCCGGCGAGGCGCTTGGATCCGGCCGACCGGTACTGATAGTAGGTCTCGGTTCCCGGCCGGTCGAGCGGCCCGTCGGGGTCGGCGTTGTGGTGGACTGAGACCATGAGCTCGGCCGCCGATGCATCGGCGACCTCCACCCGGAACTGAAGGCTCGCCCGGTAGTCTGAGGTTCTGGTCAACATGGCCGGAACGCCCTTGGAGTTGAGGATGGCGGCGGCCCGGGTTGCCACGTCCAGGTTGACTTCCTTCTCCTGCAGACCCGTGGGGCCCACCGCTCCCACCTCGTCCCCGCCGTGTCCCGGGTCCAGAATCACCGCCGGGCGCACCAACCGGGACCCTGAGTCCACAGGCATCCAGCGCGTGAGCTCGCAGGGGGTGGTGACCCGGGCCCACCCGTTCTCCACTCGGGAGAACGGAAGGAGCACCCCGCCGCGAATCCTCCCCGCCGAGGACCCGCCCGGCTGGGAAGCCAGGGTGGTTCCGGCGGGGGCAACCCGCAGCACCCCCGGAGCGGAGAGGCTGCCCGGCGGCTCCGCTGCAATGTCGGTCGGCAGGGGCGACGGCTCTACAGAGGGCGAAGGAGGAGGCGATTCCGACGGCGTGGGCTCGGCCGGCGGGCTGGGGGAAGGAGACGGCCCGGGTTCGCCGGCCGTACAGGCGGCCAGCGCCAACAGGACAGCCACCGCCAGCAGCCGGGAGTACGGCATCAACTGTTACCCTGGATTCGTGCGAAACGTGATGGCAGCCGCGCTGGTGGGCCTGATCCTGGCCTTCTGTTCTGGATCCGAAGATCTCCGGACTCCGGCGGGTTCTTCCACACCTTCGGCATCATCGTCCACCTCTGTAGTTGAAGAACAATCCCCGCCTACTTCCCCTGGGGCCGCGCAAGCTCAAACAACGGCAGCAGCCGGCTTCATCGGCCGCGAAGAACAGGTCGACCCGGTCCGCCTGACAAGCTCCTGGCGGCCGGGTTGCCCCGTGCCGATTCAGGACCTGCGGCTGCTTACCCTCAGCCACTGGGGTTTCGACGGCACCGTACAGACCGGGGAGCTGGTTGTTCACCGGGACCAGGCCGCGAACATGCTCCGGGCGATGGAACGCCTGTTCGTGCTGAAGTTTCCGATTCAGAGAATGGAGCTGGTGGATGTCTACGGCGCGGACGACGACCGATCTATGGCCGCCAACAACACCTCCGGGTTCAACTGCCGGGAGGTCGAGCGATCGCCCGGGGTCTGGTCTCAACACTCCTACGGGAGGGCCGTTGACATCAACCCGGTCCAAAACCCGTACCTGCCTCGCTCGGGCACTGCCGGCCCTCCGGCCGGCGCCGCCTACACCGATCGCTCCGACGCCCGTCCCGGGATGATTCTGTCCGGCGGCGGGGTGGTCCAGGCATTTGCGTCGATAGGGTGGGAGTGGGGCGGCGACTGGTCCGGGTCCAAGGACTACCAGCACTTCTCCTCGAATGGCCGTTGACTACTCCTCGGCCAGGGCGGCCAACAGCCCCACCAGCAGGCGCCACATGGCATCCACCGTATCCGCGTCCACCGACTCCTGCGGGGAGTGGGCCCCGGTGAGCCGCGGGCCGAAGGAGATGGCCTGCATGTCCGGCTTAAGAGAGACCAGGACGCCGCACTCAAGGCCGGCATGGACCACCTGGATGGACGGTGGCCGGCCGTTTACCGCCTCGTACTGCTCGGCGGCCACCTTCAAAAGCGTCGAGTCCAGCTCGGGCTCCCAGCCGGGATAGCTGTCCACCACCGTGGCCTTGGCGCCCATCTTGAGCCCAGCGGTGGAAATGGCGGTGCGGGTGCGAAACAGCTTGTGGGCGCTGAGACTTCTGGCACTGGCTACGAGGACCGTTTCATCGGGACCGACCCGGACCTGGGCCAGGTTGCTGGACGTCTCGACCTTTTCCGGAAACTGCTTGCTCCAGTCCTGAGCACCGTCGGGTATGGCGGTCAGCAGGCCCAGCAGGTTGTCCTCCGACCCGGCCTCAAGAACTTGAGCCGGCGGGCTCAGCTCCGCCAGAGTCAGAGCGAGACCGGGCTCCTTGTCGCCCCAGTCGGAACGCAGGCTTTCGCCGATGCTGTCGACCACCTCGCCCAGGCCGGCAGCCGACGACTGAGACACCGCGATGACCGCCTTCGCCTCCCGGGGGATGACGTTGTGGCCCGTACCGCCTTCGATGCCGGCAAGCCGGACTTCGAGTGCGGTCCGCAGGCCGCTGAGCACCGCCAGCAGCACCTTGATGGCGTTGGCGCGGCCCTTGTCGATGTCGATGCCGCTGTGGCCGCCCTGGAGACCGGATACCACCAGCTCCCGCGCCACCCAATCCTCGGGCAGGGAGTCCCACTTCAGAGGCGGGCGAACCTCCACCGTGGCGCCTCCGGCGCAGCCGACGGTCAGCTCGTTGGGATCCTCGCTGTCCAGGTTGATCAGTAACTTGGACTGCAGATAGGCGGCGTTGAAGGCCATGGCGCCGTGCAGCCCGGTTTCCTCCTCCACCGTAAAGATCAGCTCCAGCGGGCCCCGCTTGATCCCGTCGGAGGTTAGAAGGGCCAGAGCCGCGGCCGCCCCGATGCCGTTATCGGCTCCCAACGTTGTTCCCTGAGCGTGGACCCGGCTGCCGTCG
>JAJCYF010000177.1 GCA_029263035.1 Actinomycetes bacterium | reverse complement strand
GGTCAGGGTGCCGGACCTTGCGGCAGACTCATCGCCCGCAAGCTGCTCGGTAAAGGCGCTCCGCAGGTCGCACAGACCGGTGGACATCTCCTGCGCCAGTTCCCGCACCTCGGCGGCGAAGAGTTCCAGTCCGTAGTTGCTGAGGGTCCCCTGTTCCACGTCCTCACCGATTACGGCCGGGGTACACAGCATGACCTCGGCGCCGCTTTCGGTGATCCTCTCCACCAGGCCGGCCAGCTGTTGGCGGTACCTGCCCGCCCCGGCTTCAAGATTTGCCCTGCCGACGGCGATGGCGGCGACATCGTTAACTCCGACGTAGATCACCACGTGGGTCGGATCCTTTGCAAGGACGCCCCGCTGCACCCTGGAAACCAGATCGGAGGCTTTGTCCCCGGTAACGCCGGACGCCAGGATCTCGATGTCCCGGCCGGGGTACAGGGTGTCCAGAGCCTCGTCGACCAAAGTCACGTAACCTTGCTCGTTTGTGCCGCCGACGGTGATTGAGTCGCCGAAGAAGATAACCCGGGACCCGCTGGGAAGGTCGATGGCGGCGTCCGGGTCCAGTCCGTACTCGGCGAGCAGGCGTTCGGAAGCCGACCTGGGGGCGTCGGGCTCATCCCCGCCTGAACAGGCCACAAGCAGCAGCATCAGGCACGCCGCCAGCAATCTTCGGGTCGTAGAGTCCGCAAAACCCATCCTCTCGAGTGTAGAGGCCCTTAGAACGCGAAAAAATCTATCAGAGCGCGAAGAAATACTTGGTCAGGCCATTGACGCTGTCTACGGGGAAGGTCTATCGTACTTTTTGCCCCAAGAGGCAGACCGAACCCAGGCTGGAGATGGCCGGGCCCGCAAGGGCCAGTGGCGCAAAGGCCGGGGGGAAGAACGTTTCTTGGGGCACTATCTTTTTCCGGCACTCCTGCCCCCTCCCCTCCCAGAAACATCCGGCATCAAACCGCATTCCCTCCATCAGGTCTGCACTGCAAACTAGTTGACGGCTAACCCCTTTCTGGCTATGCTGGTTTGTGTCACCAACTAGTTTGAAAGGACGGAAAATGGAGCGCAAGCAACTGGAGTCGGTTGCAGCTCAGTACCCCCATCTGCGCGGGCTTTTCCTGGCGCCGTTGGGCCTGATCGTGATCGCATCCGGGCTGGGCAATATGCGGTGGGGGCCCTTCCGTGAGCTGTGGACGGTGCCTGTGGTGTACGTGGTGTCGGCACTGGCCTGCCTGCCGGTAGCGTACTTCTACCGCCAGAACTACGGCCGGGTTCAGATATCCCGGAAGGCTCAGGTGCGAGGCGCGGTGGCCTTGGCCGTTTGTGCCCCGCTGATTGTCGCCGGGTCCACCCTGGATCACCGCCTGGACCTGCCCGTATGGGGGTTCCTGGGGGCGTGGGCAGTCCTGATGCTCACCTCCTATGCCGCCAGTTCAGGGCTCAAGGTCCATCACCAGGTCATCTGGGGGGTTGCACTGGTCGCAAGTCTGCTCCCGGTTTGGGGCGGCCTGACCCCAGACCTGAAATCCAACCTCGGACTGGTGGTATCCGGGATGGGTGTGATCGTCACCGGAGCCCTCGACCACCTGACGCTGGTGCGCTCTTTCGGCTCCCCGTCCGGCGTGAACGCTGAGGTCCGACCCCAAAAGTAGAAAGTAGAAAGGAGACTGATCATGGACCGAAACAACCTCGTCACCGCCGGGCAGACCTGGACCTACCTTCGTGGTCTGATCGGAGTGCCCGTTGGGGCCGTGTTCCTTCTGGCGGGATTCACCGACCGCGAGTGGGGACCGTTCGGCAGCCCCTGGCTTTTGTGGGGCGGCGTCCTGGTCTGCCTGGCGGCCGGCTTCCTGGTCGACCGGTGGTACCGGCAGAACTACGGCCGGGTCACCCCTCCCGCCGGAACCCGGGTCCGGGACGTTGCGTGGACCGTTTTCGGGGTGATTGCGGTAATAGGGTTCGCAGTCGTGGACTCCCTGTACGACCTGCCGGTGAACGGTTACGTGACTGCCTACGGGCTGATGATGCTCGGATACATTGCAAGCTCCATCGGCCTGAAGCTGCGCCATGCCGTCGTCTGGGGAAGCCTGATCGTGGTGGGCCTGCTGCCGGTATGGGGCGGCGTCGACGATGTGGGCCTGGGCCTGTTTCCCATGGGAATCGCCACGATGGTCTCCGGAGCGATCGACCACCGGGTCTTCGTGGCGAATCTCGGTCCGTCCCGCCCGAAGGTAAACGGCC
Source organism: Actinomycetes bacterium (assembly GCA_029263035.1). GTDB lineage: Bacteria > Actinomycetota > CADDZG01 > JAHWKV01 > JAHWKV01 > JAJCYE01. The sequence continues at coordinate 10,132 of JAJCYF010000177.1, read as the reverse complement.
ATGCCGGAGCCTAACGAGGAACTGGTGCTGGACCGGCTCATCCACGAGCCCGGGCGGCTGGCGATCCTCACGGTGCTGTCCTCGGTCAAGTCCGCCGATTTCGTCTTCCTCCAGCGGACCACCGGGCTGACCAAGGGCAACCTCTCCAGCCACCTCACCAGGTTGGAGGAAGCGGGCCTGGTGAAGATCACTAAGAGTTTTGTGCTGAAAAAGCCCAACACCAATGTCGAGCTCACGAAAGTGGGCAGGCAACGTATCGTCGAGCACTGGAACCGGCTTGACCGGCTGAAAAACCTGTCGCAGCCGAAGGGGGAGGGCTAGTACCCTGTGTGGCATAGGGCCACGCAGGGTAATTTAGAAACAACGTGACCACCAAGCCCGCCCTGTCCTACCTGTATGCCGAAGGCAAGCCCACACCTTTCGGCTGGGTCCTTATTGGTGGCGCTGCCGCCGGGGTGCTGGGCGTGCTGGCTCTGGCGAACATGTACTTCACGGTGAACGTCCCGCTGCCCGACGCCGCCCCCGGCGGCAGCGCTACCGAGGTGCTGGACGCCGACGGCGAGCTCATCGGCACCCTCAAGGGTGAGCAGAAGCGCAAGATTGTCCCGCTCGATCAGATTTCACCGTTCCTTCAGGAAGGTGCGGTCGCCACCGAAGACCGCAGCTTCTTCACCCACAATGGGATCAGCCCCCGGGGAATGGTGAGGGCCCTGTTCACCAACGTCCAGGAGGGCGGGGTCTCCCAGGGCGGGTCGACCATCACCCAGCAGTATGCCCGTAACGCCTACGGGCGGGTGGGGACGGAGCGCACCATTGCCCGCAAGTTGAGGGAGATTGCGGTGGCCCGCCGCATCGAACAGCGGTACTCCAAGGACAAGATCCTGGAGTTCTATCTGAACACCATCTACTTCGGCCGTGGCGCCTACGGGGCGGAGGCGGCTGCCCTTACATACTTCAAGAAGCCGGCCATAGACCTCACTCTCGGCGAAGCGGCCTACCTGGCCGGGGCCATTCGCTCGCCGGAGAACTACCAGCCGGACGAAAATCCGGAGGGTGTCGTGCGTATCCGCAACGAGGTCCTGGGCGACCTGGTGGCCACCGGCAAGCTCACGGAGGCGGAGGCGGCAGCCGCCCGGGGCGAGGACATCCTGGCTCAGTTCAAGCTGGGGGTGACCGAGCTGGACTCCTCTAAGGCCGGGTACTTCATCGAATACGTCCGCCGGCTGCTGCGGACCGAGGAGTACGGGTTCACCGATGCCGAGCTGCTCGGAGGCGGGCTCACGCTGCACACCAGCCTGGACCTCGCGATGCAGGAGGCGGCCGAGCAGTCGGTTTCGTCGATCATGAATCAGCCCGACGACCCCGAGGTCGCATTGATTGCCATGGACCCCGAAGGTTATGTTCGGGCAATGATCGGCGGCCGGGACACCCAGGACCGGGTGAGGGCTCTTGGATTCAACTTCTCCGCCAATGTCCGCCCGGAGGACGGCGGCGGGCGCCAGGCAGGATCGGCCTTCAAGCCGATTGCGCTGGCGTCCTACCTGTCGCAGGGCGAGGAGATATCGCGAACCTTCCCCGGTCCGTCGAAGGTCACCATCGACAACCCGCTCTGCCGGGGTGGGCAGGGGGAACCCTGGACCGTCTCGAACTTCGACAGTGAGGGCTACGGCAGGCTGGACGTCGCCCGGGCCACCCAGAACTCCGTCAACACCGTTTACGCCCAGATGATGGACGAGGTGGTGACTCCGAATGAGTTCATGGAAACTGCCGAGGAGCTGGGGATCAGCATTCCCGATCGGGACGAGGGTTGCGCCCTGGCGCTGGGGACCACGGCGGTCACTCCGCTCGAGATGGCAACGGCATTCACGACATTCGCCGCCCGGGGTCAGCGTCCCGAACCGGTGGTGGTTACCCGGGTTGTCGCCCAGGACGGAGAGACCCTGGTCGAGCGGCAGCCAATCACCCGGCGAGCCCTGGATGAGCGGGTGGCGGATACGGTCAACCAGGTACTGCAGGGAGTGATCAGGAGCGGGACGGCTCGCGGCGCCGCCATCGGTCGTCCGGCCGCCGGCAAGACCGGCACCACCCAGAACCACGTCGACGCCTGGTTCGCCGGCTACACGCCCGACCTGACGGCGGTCGTCTGGATGGGGTATGCGCCCGATGAGACGGGCGCAATCCCCGAGATGACCAGCGTTCGGGGCCGCCGGGTAACGGGCGGCTCCTTCCCGGCGGCAATCTGGAAGAACTTCATGCAGGACGCCCTGCGGGGGACGCGGGCCACCGACTTCACCGAACCCGAGGACCTTACCGAGGTGCCGACCGGGGCACCTTCCGTCAACTGTCCGGAGGGGACGGTTGCCTCCGGCGATGTCTGCGACCCGGCCCCGCTTCCCACCCCCAGCCTTCCGGAGTTCGACTCGGCACCGCTGCCCGGATTCACCACAACGCCGCAGATCCCTCCGCCGCCCCGGCCGAGTCCCACCCGGACGGCCTCCCCCCGGCCCAGCCCGACCACGACATCCAGCCCGACCCCTTCACCGACCGCAACGGCCAGCCCGAGCCCGACGACCACTGTCGCCCCGGGGAGCGGCGGCGGGAACGATTAAGCGCGCCGGCCGGCGGCCCGCACCTGGGCCTCCCTGAGCGCACGAGGCACCGTAGGAACCGCCAGCCGAAGCGTGGCGAAGTACGCCTTGGTAACCGGCCCGGCAAACCTTGACCTTTGGAGGTCGAGCATCGACCGGCCCCATCCGGGCAGCAGGTCGACGGACGCGCGGGCCAGGATCGCGTAGGCCACCCGCACCGCTCCCGCCGAGGCCGGGCGCAGAATCCGTTCCTCCAGAGCGTGCGGACCGCCCCCGGGCATCAGCTCACCCCACGCCGTGACCAGGGCGGCGGCGGAGTCGCGGACCGTCGGCGTGTCACCCTTCCCGCCGTCCAGCACCCAGCGGGCGGATTCGCGTGCATCCCGGCTGGCTTCAAGTTCCGGGCGAACCCGCCGGAAATAATCCTCCACCTCATAGCGGCTGCGCGGTACCCCGCGGGCTCCGAGCATCTCCGGCACCCGCGCCACCTCATCCCAGTAGCCGTCGATCTGCCTGCCGCTGATGGGGTTGGGGGCGTAGCGCAGGTGCCCGTCCAGGAAACCGCCGTAGATGGTGACGTGCGTCCACACCGCCAGGCCGGGGTCGGTGGCGGAGTAGTGATTGCCGTTGGGAGCGGTCCCCGATATCCGGCTGTGGAGCCGGTTGACGTAGTCGACCACCCCGTTGGCGACGTCGGTGGACCCGAAGGCGGTGGCCATGACGAATGAGGCGGTGCGGGCGAGGCGGCCGATGGGGTCCTTGCGGAAGATCGAGTGGTCCAGGGTGCCGGCGAGCACCAGCGGGTGGAGGGTGCCCAGGATCAGCCCGCTCATCCCTCCAACCAGGGCAGAGGGCCAGTCGGATCCGACCTGCCAGGAGATGCTCCCCGGACCGAACAGGCCCTGGTCGCCGGGCGGGTCCGTGTACTGGACTCCGGGAAGCTGCGATAGGTCGAACGGCGCCTGCACCACATCACCCAGGCGCTGGCGCACCTGCATCAGCCGGTTCACAGCTCCACCAGCCGGGCGGTCGGACGGCCCGCGGTGATCTCCAGGACCGCCACGGTTGGGACCTTCGCGCGCCGGGGATCGCAGGCGCTTCCAGGGTTGAGCAGCAACAGTTCGCCGTCGTCGTCAACGACCGGCATGTGGGAGTGGCCGAAGACCACCACCCGGTGTCCGGGAAAGGCCAGGGCCATCCGTTTGCGACGGCGATCCCGGTCGCCGGAGTCGTGAAGCATGCCGATCAGAACTCCCTCCACCTCGATCGACTCGGTGAGGGGCAGCTGCCGGGCCAGGTCGGGTCCGTCGCAGTTGCCCATCACGCCCCGGATCGGGGCGATGGCGCCCAGCTCGTACAGCACCTCGGCCCGAACGAAGTCACCGGCATGCAGGATCAGGTCGGCGTCCGCGAACAGCGCGAAGACGGCTGCGGGTATCTTGCGGGTGCCCCGGGGCAGGTGGGTATCGGAGATGACACCGATCTTCGCCATGCCTTCACGATACCCGTGCCGCCGCACGGGCGGCGCAAGTTTAGGTGCTGCCCCGGCTCGGGTAAACGTCCCGGCACCATGATCAGCCCAGCCCCGCTCCGCAACCGGAGGACGACTTGCCCCGCCTGAGACGGTCGGACCAGTCGCGGCCGGGTATCACCCGCGTCCGGCGGGGAAAGGGATTTCAGTACCTGGATCCGTTCGGGCAGCCGCTAAAGGACGCGGAGACGCTGGCCCGGATTCGCACGCTGGTTATCCCCCCGGCCTGGAACGAGGTCTGGATATGCCCGTATCCCAACGGCCATATCCAGTCGATCGGATTCGACGTCGCCGGCCGCAAGCAGTATCTCTACCACCCGCAGTGGAGGACGATGCGGGATCAGCTCAAGTTCGAGCACATGGTCCAGTTCGCCCACTGCCTGCCCGACCTCAGACGCCAGACCAGACAGTGCCTGATGGCGCCCGACATGAGCCGGGAGCGGGTCCTTGCAGCGGCCGCTCGAATGCTGGATCGCGGGGCCTTTCGGCTGGGAAGCGAGCAGTACGCTTCCGGCAAGAACGCCACCTTCGGCATCGCGACCATCCTCAAGAGCCACGTCAAGCTCGGTCCCGACCACACGATCACCTTCGACTTCGTCGCCAAGCACCAGCAGCGCCAGCTGCACACCATCGTGGACCCCGACATCTACGACATCCTTGCAAAGCTGAAGCGCCGCCGGACCGGATCCGAGCTTCTGGCCTACAAGGTGGACGGCCGCTGGGTCGACGTTAAGTCCGCCGACATCAACCTGTTCCTCAAGGAGATCACCGGAGGCGACTTCACCGCAAAGGACTTCAGGACCTGGACTGCAACGGTACTCGCGGCGGTCGAGCTGGCCGCCCGCCTGGATGCCCGATCCGCGACTGCCCGCAAGCGCGCGGTGGCGGGTGCGGTCAAGGCGGTGGCAGCCTCCATCGGCAACACGCCTGCGGTGTGCCGATCGTCGTACATCTACCCTCGGATCATCGATGACTACCTGTCGGGCAGAACCATCGCTTCGGCGTTGGAGGAGCTGGACCAGGACGCGATGGGGGAGTGGGACTTCCGGGAGGCCGTTGACGCCGCCGTGCTCTCCCTCATTGAGGGAGAGCAGGTGCGGAGCAAAGTTGCCTAACGCACTTCTAGTTGCTGCAGATCAGCGGCGGGGGGCTGATCTTGGGGTCTACCGGGGGGTTGGAGGAGTCGTTTGGGCAGCTGCTGCGAAGGAACTCCACCAGGTTGTGTTCGGCGACCTGTAGGAGGGGGTTGTCCTGCTCGGGCTCGATATCAGGCCATTCGGTGAACATGATTTTTGCCTCCCGAACTATGTGTTACCAAAATAGTTCTCCCGGCCGGTCATTGACAGGATAAGACGGCCCTTTTCATAAAAATGTCGTCTTAGTCCTCGCCGGCCGGGTCCTTCCCCGGCCACCGCCTGCGGGCCCGCACAACGTTCACCTCGGCGGCCAGCAGAGTCATGTTTGATCCGACGAACAGCCAGGCCATAAGTCCCAGCACGATTGCAAAGAATCCGTAGAGGATGGTCGCACGCGGGAGGAGCGTGCGGACGACAAATCCCCCCATGGTCTGCATTGCGGCCCACCCGCACGCGGCGAAGACGGCGCCCGGCCATACCTGCCCGATAGTGATTTGAGCCGAGGTGAGAAATCTGAACGCCACCAGGAACATGCCGAAGTTGAGGGCGACGGAGGTAGCGATCCCGGCGGCTCGCAGCCCGAGCGGAAGCACGCCGCCGGTGGTGCCGCCGATTCCCGCCACCAGCGTAGAGGCCACGACACCGGTCCCCAGTAGAGCCAAAAAGGCCAGGGACTGCAGGCGGGCAACGATGATATTGGGCCGGTGGTGGTGCGGAACCCCCCAGATCTCGTTCAGGCCGTGCTGCAGGGCTCGGATAACGGAGGTCCCGGCCAAAAGGGTGCCGGCAACTCCCAGCCCCAGCGCCAGCCCGCTTCCCCTGATCTCCGAGATGGATCGGTTCACCTGGTGGCCGATGACCGGAATCTGGGTCAAAAGTGCGGTGATGATCTGCCGTCGAAGCTCGGAGTCCCTTCCCAAGACGAACCCCAGGACGCTGACCAGGACCAGAAGAAGTGGAAACAGTGAGAAGAATGCGTAATACGCGACCAGCGTGGCCAGGTACCCCGCCTGGTCGCGACGGAACTTCCGCACGACGTCCACAACGAAACCCAGCATCTTGTGGCGCTGCCGTAAGGCATCGATCCGGTGAAACGTGTTCGTTATGTCCGCCAAGCTATCCCTGCTTTTTGCCCGCGTCAGCCCTGAGCGTTTCTAATACCCGGTACGGGGGTAGCAATCACGCATGCTACCTATACGAATGGGCGTTCTGGAGATCCCCCTCGGTGACTGCACCGTAAACGGCGGACGGAACACCGAAACTTTGTCGCAATGCCTGCTCTGTGGAACCTTGGTGTGGTCGCACCCTGCCGACGGTGAGCCCGAATGCCGGTGCTCCGTCGCCGGGGTCGTGCACGACGTTGCCAGGGCTCCCGAGTTGGCCGGCTCCGCCGCCTAAACAGCCTCCGAGCGATTCCTCCGGGTTCCGGCGCGCCCGGGCGGTTCGCTACGCCACCGTGGAGTCGAAGGAGTAGGGCTAGCCCTACCAAAATTGGGGTGCCAGCCACCTAGGAATCGGTAGCAAATCGCGGTTTGCTACGTCGTAGGGAAGCAAGGCTCACTTGCTTACCATTACGATCCGGAGACAGCGCCCCATGAGCAGGCACAACACCCAAATCCGCAAGGAGATCTCAACGAGGATCGACAAGGACCAGTCGTCCTCCGGATGCAACCCGGCAACGCCCCTGGCCACCACCCTTCACGACTTCTACCGCAAGTTCGGCCTATGCGAATGCGCCGGAGACTCCAAGCGCACCTGATCGGCCAACGGATGTATCCCTCGCCGGGTTAGCCCTCACAGGCAGCCCGGCGAGGTTTTTTATGGGCCGGTTTTCTTACAGATCAGCCCTTCCGGCCCGCTCGCCAACCGCATTTACCCTATTAATCCTTTTTCACTGTGCAAACTATATAAAATGGCTTTAGAGTGGTCGGGTGAGCGAGGAGGGGACATCAGATGCCGGTCGGTGACGATCAGTCGGTCAAAGCCGCCAAGGCTTTGGCGCTGCCGACCCGGTCGGCCATTCTGGGGCACCTTTTGAGAGCGGGGTCCTTGACCGCCAAGGAGGTTGCGGACGAGTTTTCACTTCACGCCAACGTCGCCCGAGCCCACCTGGACCTGCTGGTCGAGGCGGGGTTCCTGGCAACCGGCATCCGCCGAAAGGGCAAGGGCAGGCCCTCCAAGGTGTACTTCACCTGGGAAGGCGAGATGGGCAACCTGGAGGATTGGGAGGTCTCACCTCCCGCCGACGAGAGCGGTCCCCAGGCCATCGTCCCCGAGCTGATCCCAGCGGTCGCCGAGGCCCGGTCGGCCGCGCCGAATCCCTACCGGCTGATCGCACAGATCTTCGTCCGGCTGGCCGGCAAGATCGACAGCGAGGAGGTCTACGCACTGGCCGAGCAGGTCGCCCGCGACGAGGGCCGCAAGCTCATGCTCGGATACCGGGCCGGGGGCCTGGACTTTGCGGCGGCGGTAGGGGCGCTCGTGCAGGAGTTGCGGCGGTTCTCGCCCCTGACCGACGTCGTCCGCCTGGAGCACGACTACGCAGAGATTGAAACTCCGGACTGTCCCTTTAGGGATATCGCCCTGGAGCACTCGGACCTGGTGATTCTCATCGACCCCGCCCTCAAGGAGGGAGCGATGGCGGCACTTGGACACCCGAGCGAGGTTGAAACGGAAGCATCGGTAGCACGGGGTGACCCGGTCTGTAGAGAGGTCATCCGAAGGAAGTCAACTAACGGAATAAGTGTTGAGAAAGGGAGAGCTTAGATGGCGGAGTACGCAAATGATGTGCTCGTCGAAACCGACGAGGTAGCAAGTTGGGGCGGCAGCAAGGAGGGCGTGGTCCTGGTCGAGGTCGACGAGGACACCACCCTGTACCAGAAGAGCCACATCCCGGGAGCGATCTCGTGGGACTGGGCCTCGGACCTGCACGACCTGCCCCGCCGTGAGTTCATCGATTCCGCGGGCGTGGATAAGCTGCTGGCCCGCTCCGGCGTGAACGAGGGCGATACCGTGGTGCTGTACGCCGGCAACAACAACTGGTTTGCCTGCTACGCCTACTGGGTTCTCAAGTACCGCGGCTTTGACAACGTGAAGGTTTTGAACGGCGGACGCAAGAAGTGGGAGCTGGAGGGCCGCGAGCTGCAGACCGAGCCCGTTACCCCGACCCCCGCCTCCAACCCGGCCAAGACCTCCGGGACCCGCGATGAGCTGCGGGCCCTGCGTGACGAAGTGATCAAGGCGGTCGACGCCAAGGGCGCATTCGTCGACGTACGTTCGCCTGAGGAGTTCCGCGGCGAACTGCTGGCTCCGCCGCACCTTCCGCAGGAGCAGGCTCAGGTTCCCGGGCACATCCCCGGTTCCGCCAACATCACCTGGGCCAAGTGCGCCCGGGACGACGGTTCGTTCAAGTCGGTCGAGGAGCTGACCGAGCTTTACAAGAACGAGGGCATCACCTCCGACCTGCCCGAGGTCATCGCCTACTGCCGGATAGGCGAGCGCTCCTCGCACTCCTGGTTCGTGCTGCGTGAGCTGCTGGGCTTCGACAACGTCAAGAACTACGACGGTTCCTGGACCGAGTACGGGTCCCTGGTCGGAGTGCCCGTAGAAAAGGGCTAGTTTCCCTAAGAAAAGGCGCGGGCTTTCGGGCACGCGCCTTTTCGCGGTAAACCAGGAGTAAACTGAGGGAAGCCCTGGAAGGAGAACTACCGGTGCCGGATCCTGGCCCCCGCAACGTCTTTGTCTACCTTCTCAACTTCCTCACGCTCTACCTCAGCGCCGTCGGCGCCGCCCTGCTGACCTGGGGACTGGCGGACCACTGGTTCGAGGATCCCCTGGATACCTACGCCGGCAGCGGGCCCATCCGCAGCGGCGTCGCCATGCTGGTGGTCGCGTTCCCCCTGTTTCTGTATCTGAACCGGGTGATCGACAGGCCGGCCGGAGGCGGAAGCATCTCCGAGCCGTCGATGGTGAAGAAGGCCCTGACCTACCTCACGCTTTTTGTGCTGGCGATCACGACGATCATCGACCTGATTGCCGTCATCTACGTCTTCCTGGGCGGCGACCTGACCGCCCGGTTTGCCGTCCGGGGGGGCGGAATCCTGATGATCGTAGGGTTCGTCTATGCCTACTACCTGTCCGACCTGAAGGACCCTGCCGAACCGCCTGCCGCGAAAGCCGGCCCGCCCCCGGCGGCAGAGCAGGTTGAGGGCTGAGATGTTCGGCCTGATCGGGTTGCTGATCCCCCTCCTACTCATCGGCCTGGTGGTGACCGTGGTGGTCGTCTCGGTGAACCGCAGCCGCGAAAAGGGGGCGGACCGCGGCGAGCCGATCTCGCCGAAGGACATTTTCTTGCACCTGCTGGCCGCGGTCACCCTGTACATCACGGCCCTGGGGGTGCTGGTGTTGATCTGGGGTCTGGCGGAGTACTGGTTCCCGGACCGCTATCGCAGCTTCAGTTCTTCAGGTCCCGACAGCGGCGCGGTCAGGGGAGGGGTGTCGATGGCCATCGTCGCCTTCCCAATCTTCGTCTACCTGAGCGTCCTGGTGCGCCGGCGCGTCAAAACCGGTGAGCTGGACCCGCTGGCGACACTTCGAACCGGCTTTGTCTACGTCAACCTGTTCGTGGTTACGGCGACTGCTCTGATAACGCTGATGGTTACGGTCCACGCCTTCCTGGCCGGCGACCTGACGCCGCGGTTTTTGATGCGGGCCGGGGGAGTGCTGGGGATCGTCGGGCTGATCTACCTTTACTACCGCAGCGAGCTGGAGGCGATCCCGCAGGTCAACGGAGTAAGTTCCGCCGAGCCGGAGGTGTCAAAGTGAACAATCGCAAGGTCATCGGCGCCCTCGCCACCGCGGTGGTGGTTGCCCTGGTG
>JAJCYF010000176.1 GCA_029263035.1 Actinomycetes bacterium | reverse complement strand
GCTTGCGGTTGTAGGGGATGAACCCCAGGCTGGCACCGCACAGGGCGGCCACCGGGATTGCCGCCTGCGGGGTGCCGCCCATGAAGGCGATGAACATCAGTCCCCCGGCGGTGGCGGCCGCGGTGGAGCCGGCCACTCCGTTCATGTTGTCCAGCATGTTCAGCGCATTGGCCGCGCCGACCAGCAGGAACACCGTCATCAGCCAGCCGCTGAAGCCGGGCAGAGCCGCACGGAACTCCATCCACCAGACCGCGGTGGCCACAATCGCCTGCAGCGCCCCGACTATCGCCGCCGGCGTCCGGGTGCTCCGTCTCTTGGTGTCCCGAAAGCTGATGAACACCAGCGCCAGCCCGCCGCCCAGGATCACCAGAGCCGGCCGGTCCAGGCCCCCGCCCACCAGCGCCCCGGCCGCCGCCGCCAGGCAGAGCGCCGGTCCGCCCAGGTAGCTGATCTTGCGTTTGCTGCGGCTGTTGCGGAACAGCCGGGCGGAAACCATGGTGCCCAGGTGCGGTCCGAGCGCAATCGCCAGGGGCATGAGGATCAGGCTCAACGCCAAGGCAATGAAAAAAGCGAGTGTGGTTTGTCCAGCTACCCCGGTCATCCGTTGCAACTTACTTCAGGTCCTGTACCTGTGCCATCCCCTAGGCAGATTCTTGGCGAAGTCTTACCGCCGGGTCAGGATCCAGACGTTGCGGCGGCAGCTGCCCAGGCCGGCATTCCAGCGTTTTGTAAGCTAGTGATACAGCGTTTTGTAAGGTAGAGATCCAGCGTTTTGTAGGTTAGTCCGTGGTACGTTCGCAGCATGATGATCGAGCGGTGGGCCGCACCAGTACTCCGGGAACTCTTAACCGGGTTCCGGCTGGTTATCGTCGAGGGTGCCCGGCAGGTCGGCAAGACGGCATTGGTCAGCCACTTCTCGGGGTTGCCAGTTTCTGCCCGGTACACCTTTGATGATCCCGGAACGCTCAACCGGGCGCAGCAGGACCCAATCGGCTTTCTGGCCGGTCTGCCAGTCCCGGCAGCCATCGACGAGTACCAAAGGGCAGGAACCGAATTTCTGCTGGCCGTCAAACGCAAGGTGGACGCCGACCGAACCAGGGGCCAGTTGGTGCTCACCGGGTCCGCCGGCTTTGCGGCTTCCCGGGAACCGGTTGAAACCCTGGCCGGTCGCGCCGGACGGCTGGAGCTGCGCACGCTGTCGCTGGGTGAGCGGTGGGGGCTCCGCGAACGCTTTATTGAAGCTGTATTCGACCCTACGGTCTGGCCCGGGCCGGTCTCGCGCATTATCGATAGGGCGGAGGCGGCCGAACTCATGGTGACCGGAGGGTATCCGGAGGTGGTGACGGAAGAGATGCCGGCCCGGATCCGGGATCGCTGGTTCGACGCCTACGTCGCCGATGTGGTCACCCGAGAAGCCCTCAGGCCGCTTGCCGACCTGCGTGATGAGGCTGCTCTGCGAACCATTCTCCGCCTCCTGGCGGCGCGGACCGCAGGGGAGCTGGTGATTTCCGATCTGGCGCGCGACGCTGGAATCGCCCGCGAAACCGCAAGTCGGTACGTATCCATGCTGGAAGCCCTGCACCTCGTCACGGTGATACCTGCGTGGTCGGCTAGCGCCACAACCCGGGCGAAACGCCATCCGAAGATCATCATTTCGGATGTCGGCCTGGCAGCCGCTCTCGGACGCGTGGGCGCTACGGCCGTTGAGGCGGGTGGCGGGGTCATCGGTCGATTGTTCGAGACGTTGGTGATCGGGGAGTTGTGCAAACAGACTCTGTGGGCGGAACGCAGCGTACGGGTGTTCCACTTCCGCGACCGCAACGGGGTGGAGGTCGATGCCATCTTGGAGGATGGCCACAGCGGTCGGGTCTGCGGGATCGAAGCCAAGGCGACGTCAACGCCGAGACCGATCGACGGGCGCCACCTGTTGCGGCTTCGTGACGCGCTGGGGGACCGGTTCAGTCTGGGCGTGGTGATACACCTGGGAGACCAGATCTTGTCCCTGGGCGACCGGTTGTGGGCTGTCCCTTTGGCGGCGCTGACCCGAGAAGATTAGGGGTAAATAGCGGCCGTGACCGCCCCTACTTCCAGGGTTCCAGCCGCCCGTTGGGGAGACGACTGCGGCGGGCTATGCGCCGGAGGGATTCCGATTCACCCAGGTCCGCCGGCGTTACGAAGTTGGCCCAGTGAAGTGGTTCGGGCAGGGGGGTCCGGTTGTTGTAGTGGCAGTTGATGGAGCCCAGCACCTGAGAGACGGTCTTGAGCGACTGGGGGTCAAGGTCCACCAGGCCCAGCGCCTTCTCCAGCCACCGGTTGAGCCAGTCGGTGAGAAACGACGGGCCCAGGCCCCGGTAGGCGGTGGAGTCGGTGACAAAGGCGGACCGATTTAGAAAGGACAGATCCGGGTTCGGGGGCTGCAGGTAGGTACCGGCCTTGTCCAGGACCCGGTGAACAAAGCTGCTGCAGAAGATCCTGCGGTCGTCCCCGTCCTCCGCCGCGACCACCGCCGCGTTGAACAGCCGCCGGCCGCGGTTGGTGTTCTTCAACTCCGGGTCCTTCTGGGCGACCCGGGCAATAGTCAGGGCCAGCAGGTTGCCGTCGGAGTAGAAGACCGACGGGTGGCGGTTGATCTTGCCGCAGGGCCAATCGTGATCCTGGGAGTCCTCGCGGGCTCTTAGGTCAAAGTCCTCCACCGCCGCCAGCAGCATGGCGGGATCCGGGGGTTGCAGTGGGCGGTACAGATCGACGAATGTCCCGCTTTTGACCAGCTCCTCAAGAGCGGCGTCGCCTTCGATGAAGGCAACTGCTCCCGACTTTCCGGGCACCGAATGGGCGTAGCGCCCTTCCTCCAGCACCACAATTGCGTGCGAGTACCAGGATCCGGTGATCTGCTGGATTGCGTCGGAGATGGGGCTCGCCTTTTTCATGATGGCGAACAGCAGAACATCGCCGGTCTGGGGCTTGGTCGTCATGTGTCGGGAACTCTACATGCAAGTTTTGACAGCGCAAAAACGACTGGGGATTCGATCTAGGATGACGGCTGTGACGGAGGACTCGGAGCTGGTCGCCGCAGCGTCGCACACCCTGATCGAGCACATCCTGCGGGGCGGCGAAAGAAGCGAGCTGCTGGAGCTGGCGAACAGGGTCCGGACGGCCCCCCTTTCGGCCAATCTCCAACTGGCGCTACTGGGCGCCCTGACGGTGGAGGCGGAGGTCCGTCCCCCGCCGTCTGCGGAGACGGCGGAGAGGATCGCCCAGGCGGCCGAGACGTTGTGTGACGGCCCCCTGCCCGTGGGCTATCGCCGGGTGGGCAGCGCCGCACTGGTGGTGGCCGGGAGCATTCTCGATATCGAACGGCGGGGGCCCCGCCTTCTTAGGGCCGCCCGGCAGGCGCAGAGCCTGGAGGACCATGTGCTGGCCACCTTTGCGGCTCAGGCGGCGTTGCAGCACGAGGACCAGCTTTCCCCGGTCGAGGCCGCCCTGGCTCTGGCCGTGATAGGGGTCACCTCCAACCGGTCGGCCGAGCTGGAGGAGGCCCAACGCCGGGCGCGCCTGCTTTCCCAGGAGCTGCCCGTGGTCCGGATGATCCTGGGGTTGCGGCCGGCCCGGCTCCCGGCGACCGAACCCGACGAGATCAGCCGGGCGGCCGGCGAGTTCGGAGGCGGCGACCTCAAGGCGGCTGCGGCCCGGCTGCGAGTTGTGATCGGCCCCCACCTCGAGCACGGCGACGACCTGCTGTTCGGCCTGCACGATGTCCTGGCGGCCGTAGAGTCGGACCCGGTCGATGCGCCGGCCTGCCGGAGCGGCCTGAGGCGCATGATCGGGCACCTTCGACTTCTGCAGGGCAACCACATCGTTCCCCGCCCCGCCCGATCCGGCATCCGGCTGGCCGGGATGATCCTTGCTCGCGACCCGTCTGCTGAGGTCGCCGAACTCCTCGTCGAGTTCTTCGAGGCTGCCGCCGATTCCGGATTCTCCACGATGGTCGGACGGGAACCGGTACCGGCCGAGGGAGCCTCACCACTGGAGGTCGCCAGCCGCCTGGGGCTCACGGCCGCCTCCGCCGGCGCCTACCCGACCCGCCAGTCCCTCTGGCGGGCGATGGACGGGCGCCACGCGCTCTACGTTCAGCTGGCCGACTATGCCGATGGACGGGAGGAGGCGATCTCGGTGCACCTGACGCCCGGGGGCCGGGCGAGTATCGACCACCGATCGCTGAGCCGGGCGGCCCGTAAGGCACGCAGGGACCTGCTGACCGGTTCGTACTACCGGGTAATCCGTATCGAACGGCAAGCAATTGACCACCTTGGCGCAGCCCTGATCCCGCCTTCTTTGCGGGAACAACTCGGTACCGAGGGATTCCCCGGGCTGGTGGTGGTACCGGACAGGGGATTCTGGGGAGTCCCGTGGGCTGCTCTACCGGTTGGGGAGGGCCGCGAGTTGGGCGAGCTCACCACGATCAGCGTGATCCCCTCGCTGTCGTTAATGGGGAAACTCTCCCCCCGGCCTGCCGGCTCTCCATTGGTCGTGGTCTCGGCGATCGACGGCCGGATCGGCCCGGTGCCGGACTGGCGGAAGCTCTCGATTCCGAGCCGCTGGTCGAACATCGCCCGATCGGCGATTCCGGCCCGATCGCCGATGTTCTCGTGGCCTACGGCCACGGCAGCGGCGACGGGTACGACTTTGCCATCGATGCCGGCGGCACCCTGATCTCGCCGGTCGGCCTGCCCGACCCGCTTCCGGCCGTCTGTATTTTCGCCTCCTGCCAGTCGGGGACCCACCCCACCACTCCGCTGCCGCTGGGGTTGACCA
>JAJCYF010000175.1 GCA_029263035.1 Actinomycetes bacterium | reverse complement strand
CGATGTTCTCCTTCATTACCGAAAACTTTGCCGCCCACGTCTCATCGTCGTAGGGCGTCTGGGAGATTTCGCCCATGATCAGGTCGACGACGTGGTGCTCCTCGTATCCCTCGAGAACCAGCTCCTTGGCCTTGGGGTGCTCCTTGAGGGCAGGGTAGAAGATCTCCTCCTCGATGGTTTCGTGGATGGTCATCTCGGAGCGGAGCTTGGAGAATAGCTCCTCCCGGGTCTTGACTCCCCGCTCGGTGGTCTTGTCCAGCTTTTCCATGATCTTTTTGACCTCGTCGTGGTCCTTCTTCAAAAGCGCAACGGCATCCATTCCAACCTCCCTGTAAGAAGTTTTTGCCGGGACCCGGCTCGGCGCAGAAGGTACCCGCGGCACATCGGCGGTAAACCGCGTCCGCGCTGCGTAAAATCTGCCGATGAGCAACCACGCGGCATCGGCGGTGGTGGCCGAACTGCTGGGCGAGCCCGTGGACGGAACCTCGCCTCTTGGAGGTTCGGCCTACGAGGTGAGACTGGCCTCCGGAGAGAAAGTGGTTGCCAAGAGCCACGAAGACCCCAACGCCGTCAGGGCCGAGGCCGCATCGCTGGTGTGGCTGAGCGAGCCGGCCTGCGTGCCGGTCCCGGGGCTGCGGGCGGAGAACGACCGCTGGCTGATCACCGATCTGGTCCCGCCCGGCGTCCCGGACCATCGGGCTGCGGAGGAGCTGGGGCGCGGGCTGGCCCGGCTGCACGCCGCCGGAGCCCCGGCGTTCGGCTGCCCGCCCGAGGGTGGACCGGCGGATGCTTCGATCGGGCTTGCCCCGATGCGCAACACCGCCTGCAACACGTGGGCCGAGTTCTACGGCCGCTACCGGATCGAGCCGTATCTGGCAACCGCAGTCGGCCGGGGGACGATAGGGACCGGTGAAGCGAAGGTCTTCCAGCAGGTCGTCGACCGGTTGGATGAGATCGCCGGGCCCCCCGAACCCCCGGCTCGCCTGCACGGAGACCTGTGGAGCGGCAACGTGCTGTGGGGTGCGGACGGACGGGCGTGGCTGATAGATCCGGCAGCTCACGGAGGCCACCGGGAGACCGACCTGGCGATGCTCGCCCTGTTCGGGTGTCCCCACCTGGAGACGATCCTGGCCGCGTACGAATCCGAGGCCCCCCTGGCCGGCGGCTGGCGGGAGCGGGTACCGCTGCACCAGCTGTTCCCGCTGCTGGTGCACACCGTTTTATTCGGGGGTGGCTACGCCGGGCAGGCCGTCACCGCTGCGCGGGCGGCCTTGAGATCAGGGGGGTAGGAAAAGCCCGGCGAACCTGAATGCCAGCCACGGCTTGGGCCCCCAGGTGGTGAGCTTGAACGAGGCGATGGGTCCCCACTGCTGAATGATCCGAAAGCCCACCTTCAGCAGCGCCACCGGGTCCGCCGAGACGTGGCAGTCGACCCGCCGCACCCGCTCCGAGGTGAACCTCGGCTCCCCTTTGTCGAACGTAATGTAGTAGGTGGATCCGCCGCGGACATGCAGAGCGAAGGCGGCGGTCAGGTTCTTTACCGCCTTGGGGTCGACGAATCGTTCCATCGCAAAGATGATGAAGGGCATGGAAGCCAGGACGCTCGGCTTGTCCATCACGCCGGGTTTACGCAGGGCCCGGGCCATCGGCTCTCCGTGCATCAACAGGTGGGCCAGCACGTAGGAGCTGTAGATTTCCACCGGCAGCGGCCCCAGCGGGCTGTTGCGCCGGGTTCCCGGCGGCAACGACCCGGCGGTCCGGAAGAATGCCTCCACGGAGGCTTGAATCATTCCGGCAAGGACCTCCCCGTTGCGCTCGGTGAACCCTCCCAGCGACTCGAAGTTGGCGGCCGCCAGCCCCTCCCGGGACCCGTCGGAGTAGACAAGCGCCTCTCCGGTCACCATCCGCGCCATCAGGTCCTTGGCGAAGGCAAGGTGGGCCGCGGTCTCCCCCACCGTCCACTCGGTCCCGGGCACCGGCGTGGATGTGTCCTGCAGGGGCCGGATCAGGTCTCCCACCCGGCCGGCCACGGCTAGGGCCGCCTCGTGGGTGAGCCTCGGGTCGGAGACCGCCACGGTCATCTGTAATACCTCCTGATTTTGCACCGAAAGCCCGATTGTGCGTCAGACCGGCGCTCAGCACAAGGTATGGATTTTTGGATCTGCGCCGCGGTACGGCGCCGGCTCTAGCCCTCCGGCGGGTACGGGTCGTTGCCGTAGCTGTTCCTGTCGCCGATCTTTCCATCCCGCTTGTGGAGGAGGTGTTCGGTCTCCTCCCGCCTGGCGGTCTCCCGGCCGGCCTAGGCAGCGCCGGCTTTGGTGTCGAAGACCTTACTGACCCGCTCGGAGCCTTCCCGTTCGTTGGCCCATTCGTCGTCGTGGGGAACAGTGTGCACTGGCTCTGCCATGACGTCCTCCTCTGTCGGTTTCCTTACCTGACAGGTAACCGACAAAGCGGTGGAGCAAACACCGAAGCCGGGGCCTAAACCGTCTTTCGATACCTCCAGATGGCCAGGGGAACCATGACCACCAGGATGCCTGCGCACCACAACAACGCTGTGGTGACGTAGTAGGAGGTGCTTTCTTGTCCCGGGAGCTGCCCGATGGACAGTGCCCGTACCGCCGATGCGACCACGGACACCGGCTGGTGCTCCGCGAAGCCCTGCAACCAGTCGGGCATGCTCTGGACGGAGACGAAGGCCGAGGAGGCAAATACAAACGGTGCCATCACCGGGAAGGCCGCCGCCTGCGCGCTTTCCGGGTCCCCGACCAGCAGGCCGACGGTGGCGAACACCCACGACAGCACGTAGGCGAACAGGATGCACAGCAGCAATCCGCCGATGAACTCGATGGCGCTGGTCTGGACCCGGAAGCCGACCAAAAAGCCGACGCCGGCGATAAGGGCCACGACGACGATGTTGCGAAACAGATCGGCGGTGGTCCGCCCTGCGAGCACGGCCGCCCGGGACATAGGCAGGGAGCGAAATCTTTCGAGCAGCCCGCTCTTGATGTCCGCCGCCATGCCGATGGCGGTTTGAAGAGCGCCGAAGGTGACGGTTTGGATGAAGATGCCGGGAATCAGGTAGTTGACGTATGAGCTGCCGGGGACATCGATCGCGCCGCCCATCACGTACCGGAACAGCACGACGAAGATAACCGGCTGAATGAGTGTGAACACCAGCAGCTGGGGCACGCGCCGGATGGATGTCAGATTGCGCCCGGTCACCGCCAGCATGTCCCTCAGCGCGTTTCCACCCTTCACCGGCGTATGGACCCGTCCGGCATCGACCGCACTCATACCCGTTCCCCAATTCCGTCGAGCAGGATCCTTACCGCGCCCTCGGCGAAATCGGCCGCCTCACCGTTGGGGGGACCCGATGAGGATCCGAGCCCCACCGCCTTGGCAACCGCCGCCCCGATGAGCAGGGATGCCGCCTGTTCGGCGGAGGCCTCCTCGCTGATCCGGCCGAAGCGCTGCTCCAGCGCCAGGTACCCCGCAACCGGCTTCATGTCGAGCTCCCGGCCGGCGGTTGCATCCCGGTAGTAGGACAATGCTGCCTCGGCGACCTCCCTCAGATGCAGCTGGACGTCTCCCGACCCCGCCTTGTAGGGCAGGCGGGTGAGGATACTCTGCAGGCGCGCAGCCGCATCGTCGCTCAATCCATCGGTGAGCTCCTCGGTTTGGGGCTCCCCTTCCAGCTCGTCCTCGTCCTCATGCCAGCGTTCATCGAACGCCGCCACCTCGGGCACCGCCGGCTGTTTGCCCTGCTCGATACCGCCGATCCACTCATCGACCGCCTTCGCCGCCTCCTCGATGGCCGGGGTCTTCCGGTGGCCCTTGCGGCCCTTGGCGGGCTTTCCGGGCGCGTCCTGCTTCTCCTCGACATGGTGGCCGGTTAGGGCAAGAAAGACGTCGTCGAGGCTGGGGTCCCGGACGGTGATTCCCAGGGCATTGATGTCGTTGGCGTCCAAAGACCTCAGGACCTGGGTCAACACCCGCGGCGCTTCGGCGGTGGACAGGCGCACCCGCACCCCCTCCCGCTCCGGATGGTCCGCTACCAGCCGAGCCAGCAGGGACTGTGCCCGCCTGGCCTCCTCGTCACTGTGGAGCGTCAGCTCGATAACCGTGCTGCCCAGCCGAGCCTTGAGCGCGGCGGCGGTGTCGTTGGCCACGACCACGCCGCCGTGAACCACTGCGATGCGGTCGGCGAGCACGTCCGCCTCCTCCAGGTACTGGGTGGTCAATAGCACAGTCGAGCCTTCCGCCACCAGCTCCTCGATCACCCGCCACAGCTCGGTGCGACTTTGGATGTCAAGCCCGGTCGTGGGCTCGTCGAGAAAGATAACCGCGGGTTTGCCGACCAGCGCTGCCGCAACGTCGAGCCGGCGGCGCATGCCTCCGGAGTAGGTTCGAATCGGCCGGTTGGCCGCCTCCACCAGCTGGAAGCGGTCCAGCAGCTCGTCCGCCCGGGAGTTGATGGCCCTGCGGGGCAGTTGGGCCAGCGTTCCGATGAGCTTGAGGTTCTCCCGGCCGGTCAGGTTGGGGTCCACCGCCGCGCTCTGGCCGGCCAGACCAATTCTCAGGCGGACCTCGCCGGGATTCTTTTCGACGTCGTAGCCGAGCACCATGGCCCGTCCACCCGTGGGTTTGATGATGGTGGAGAGGATGCGAACCGCGGTGGTCTTTCCCGCGCCGTTCGGCCCGAGAAGTCCAAAAATTGTGCCCTCGGGCACCTCGAAGTCGACGCCCTTCAGCGCCTCCACGGAGCCGAAGTTCTTCTTGAGGCCTTCTACAAGGATTGCCGGACTTTTCATAGCGGGAATGCTCGCACAGATAGTTCTAGTCGTCAAATCATTTGATTCACCAAATTTAGGTCTATACAACATTAGGCGTCTCCGAGTAATATGGAGATGTGACCGGTACCGAGAAGGCTCACACCGCCACCCAGGTGTGGAAAATCATGTCCGAGTACTCCATGGCCCAATTCCGTCAAAAGAGCCGGGGGCTGAACGACATCGGCCTGACCCCCGGCCACATGAAGGCCCTGATGACCCTGGAGCCCGGCGAGGCCCTTCCCATGGGGGCCTGCGCCCAGGAGATGGGGTGTGACGCCTCTACTGCCACCTGGCTGATCGACCGCCTGGAGGAGCGGGGCCTGGTGGAGCGTCGTCCCTCCACCACCGACCGGAGGGTCAAGGGCGAGGGACCGCCCCAGGCAGGCTCGGAGACCACGGTCACCCTGACCGAGCACTACTCCCAGCCGCCGGAGGCACTGCTAGAGCTTTCCATCGAGGAGCTCCAGGCGCTCCACAGCCTGCTGTCCAAGCTGTCGGCCATCGACAAGGTCGAGAAGCAGCCCGCAGCCTCGTAACTCCTCCCGGGGGCTCGGACCCCCGCTTTCGCGGAGCGCCGGCCACCCTGATGGCCCAAGCCACCCGCTCAGAAGTCAGCCGGCCGCGCCACCTCGGAACCACAGGCACCCGGCCCCTGCGGGCCTCGCCTCCCCCGGGCCTCGCCTCCCCCGGGCCTCGCCTCCCCCGGGCCTCGCCTCCCCCGGGCCTCGCCTCCCCCGGGCCCGCCATCCCCCGGACCCACGCTCGCCCGGGGCCAACCTCCCCCAGGCCCCCCCCACCCAATCCCCGGGCCCC
>JAJCYF010000174.1 GCA_029263035.1 Actinomycetes bacterium | reverse complement strand
CCCTCCCGGCCCTACCGGGCCTACCGGCCCTCCCGGGCCTGCGGCCCTCCCGGCCCTACCGGGCCTACCGGGCCTGCTGGCCTCCCGGGCCTACCGGGCCTACCCCTCAACCCGGCCTACTCCGCCGATGACCACAGGTTCCTGAGCGCTGCGGCCACCCGCTTAGGGGAGTGCTGGTGGGAGGTGTTGAAATGGTGGGCGCCTTCGTATCTTTCGGCGGTGTACCGGCGGTACCTGCCGGTGAGCCGCCGGGCCATCTGTTCCCAGTACGGGTTGCTCAGGCTGCCATAACTGAAGTAGACGGGCCCCCGGTACTCACGCGAGACCGTGGACTCGGTCGATTCCGCCACCGCATCGGTGAAGGCTTCAATTCCCCATCCGCGCTTCGCCATCCATTCCGGAGGCGGACCCGGCGGCCTGGACGGCGGTTCGACCCCCGGCGCCAGTTGAAGCCGCACGAAGGAAGCGAACCGTTCGCCCGGCGGCAAGGCCTTTATCCGTTCCAACTCCGGGTTCAGATAGGCGGCAGCAGCGGCCGAGAAGTCGATGGCCGGCTCATCGACCGCCAGACTGAGAACCCGTTCCGGGTACCGGTGCGCGTAGGCAATTGCGCACGCACCGCCGCCGGAGTGTCCGTAAAGGTGAAAGGTCTTCCAGCCGGCGGCATCGGCGGCGGCCGAGATGCCCTCAACCTCGGTGGATATCCCGTATCCCGGCGGTGGTTGGTCTCCCGAATAGACCTCCAGCTCTTTGAGCAGGGTCAAGGCCGAACCGCCGAGTTCGCCGGCAAGGGCGGCGTAGCGCAGGTTTGCCGGCATGACGATGCCGGGAAGCAGGACGACACGGGGCGGTGTCATCCATCAAGTATTTCTTAACTCCACATAGCGATCCAGGAGCAGCTGGGGATCCCGGTTAAGGCGGTAGGGTCGGTGAGGGCATCGACCTGGAGAACTGCGACCGGAAGGCCTTCGTCACGGCCCTACTGGAGTAGGTGTAACACCCGTGATGGCGGTGTTACACTGAGGTATGCCTACCAACCGGCCTCGCCATGTAGTCACTGAAACGGACAGCATTTCGCATGCCCTGAACGACGCCGCCATTCGGTGGCCGGAAGACAGCGGGAGCCGGTCCAGACTTCTGGCTCGCCTGATTCATGAAGGTCATCGGTCCTTGTTGTCGGTGCACGAAGAAAGGGTCGAGGCCCGGAGGGAAGCAATAACCCGGACCAGTGGAGCGTTGACCGGAGCTTTCGGCCCCGGCTACCTTCAGGAGCTTAGGGAGGACTGGCCGGATTGATCCTGGACGCGAGCGTTCTGGTTGCCCACCTGGATGGCGGGGACGCCCACCACGAGAGGGCCGTCAACCTACTGCTGGAAGCTGTCCAAGAAGAGTTCAGAGCCAGCCCCATCACGCTGGCGGAGGTGTTGACGGGCCCGGCTCGCACAGGAGCATTGGATCGTGCCAGGGCTGCTCTTGCCGCAATCGGAGTTCGAAGCACCGGGATGGACGATGATGCCCCCGAAAAGCTGGCGGTGATCAGGGCCGCCACAGGACTCAAGATGCCGGACTGCTGTGTGGTGCTTGCCGCAGAGGAGGAAGCCTCGGAGCTGGCGACGTTCGATGACCGCCTGGCGGCGGCGGCCCGGGTGCGGGGCATTCAGGTTCGGAACTGAAATTGACCGGGCGAGGCGCGAATGGGTCGTGCCGCCGGAATAGGCTAAATGGAACTTAGGTTTGGGCACGATCGTGCCGATTCGCATGGTGTGCTCTCCGACGGGACCACCAGGAAGCTACTTTGGAAAGGACGAACAAGACGCTGCAGCCGCTGGCAGGCGCGCTAGGAGAATGGTTGGGCGATCGTCTGATCAAGGCTTGAAAATCCAGAAAATTTGGCTATTGAGGACCTGAAGCCTCAGTCCGGTCCGCCACCATCAGCTTGCAGGGGCCGTCTTTGTCGTCGACTATCCCCACGAACCGGAATCCCGCCTTCTCCAGAGCCTTCCACGAGGCGGTGTTGGCCTCGAACGGGTCGGCGCAGGCCTGGGTCCAGTCCGGGTGCATTCCGAAGACGACGTCGCGCACAAAGCCCCGGATCATCGCCGAGCCCACACCTTTTCCCCGGCCTGCCGGGTCGCCGACCAGATAGTCGATTCCGGCAGCCGTTTTGTCGACTCCCAACTCCCACCACCGGGCACACTCGTCCGGGGAGCCGGTGGTCGGCCAGCACTGGATCCAGCCGATCTCCCGGCCGTCCAACATGGCAAGCCAGTGCTCGGCGTCATCCCAGTTGGCCGCGGCGTAATCCCGGATCACGCCCTCCCAGGAAACGTCGTCGCCTTCCCACCACTCGACTACGCCGGGTTCGTTTAGCCAGGCGTGCATCAGGGGCAGGTCGTTGTCGGTCAGCTTTCGAAACTTCATGTCCACTGACCAAGCTTTTCATATCCAGTCTTGTAGCTCTTATCGGTAGGTAGGGTCCTTGACGATGGCGGGCGGACCCCGATCAGATCGACACACGCCGGCGGGGGTTCGAGCGGATCGATGGGAAGTGCGTGCGGTTCACCGGGTGCGCAGCGTACTAGGTTCGCTTCCAGGCCTCCCTCAGCCTGATCCGGGGACCGAAGCGCAGGATGGCGCCGGAGTAGATCCGGCTTCCTATCATCGCTAGAACACCTATCGTCAGTAGCGTTATCCCGGCCGACACGACCTGTTCTCCGGCCGTAATCGCTCCCTGGGCCGCCCGGGCGGGGATGGCAAACGGGGCCACCGAGGGGATCAACGACCCTATCCGGGCCAGGGTTCCGCCCGGGTCGGACAGGGTGGCGATCGAGAAGAAGTAGGAGGCCATCGCTATCGCCATCACCGGGAGGAAGGCGATCTGCAGGTCGTCCTGGCGGGAGACCAGCGCTGCGGCCACTGCCGAAAGCGCGGCGTAGAACCCGTAACCGAGGAAGAACCATGCCGCCGCGGTGACGAAGGTTGATGTTCCCGCCTCAGGTACGCCGGTCCCGCCGAAGGAGGCCGCCACCGCCCCCACGACGGCCAGAGCCACCATATGAAGCAGCCCCAGTCCACCGATGCCGATCACCTTGCCCGCCAGCAACTGGCGGGGAGTGAGGGCTCCGAGCACCACCTCCACCACCCGGCTGGACTTCTCCTCCAACACCCCGCTCATCACCCACTGTGAGTACAGTCCGATGGCCAGGAACATCGCGGCAACGGCGGCGAAACCGATTCCGGCCCCATCGTCCTCGGGGCCGGGCTCCAGCACCGTCTCCTCGACGTCGGGGGGACCCATCAGCTCCGACACCTGCCCTGCGTCCAGCCCGGCAGCCTCAAGGAGCTGGACCCGGGAGTGCTGAATAACCGCATCGGACACCAGCGCCCGCATTTGAGTCTCCCGCTCGTCCTTGAAAACCATGGTGGAGCCGTCGGTGATGGCGGCGTCGGCGTCCTCGCTGCGTACCGCCTCCACCGCCTCGGCCGCCGATGGGTAGGTAACCAGCCGGTGATCGGCCTCGAGGAGGAGCGCCGACTCGTTCAGCAACTCCCTGAGGGCTGCCGGCACTTCCGCAGTAATCCCGACGCGGTACTCGGAGGATTCGCCGGGCAGGAGCTGGGGAGACAGGACGATGCCCACCACCAGCAGAGCGGTGATGGCGGTGGAGATTTGAAAGACCTTGCTCTGCAGCTTGAGGACGACCTCCCGTCCGGCGACCAGCCGGACCGTCCGCAGCGAGCTCACGGCGTTTCCACCCGATCCGGAGCGGTCCCCACCGCGTCGACGAAGATGGCGGTCAGCGGCGGCGCCCCGAAGGCAAAGTGCACTATCTCGCCCCCCCGGCTGGCTGCCGTCATCAGCGCCTGCGGTTGCGCCTCCCGCGGGACCAGGTACTTCGCCCGGCCGTTGCGACTTTCCAGAAGATTCACGCCATCAATCCCCAGGTGCCAATCGGGAGCCGGCCCGAGAAATCCAACCTCCAGCACCCGGTGCGGATGCGACTGGCGAAGGTCGTGGATGGCGCCGGTGAGGACGATTCGGCCCCGGTTGACGATGACCACGTCCTCGCAGACGTCCTCCACCAGATCCAGTTGGTGGCTGGATAGGAGCACGGCGGCTCCCTCGGATGCCAGCTCCCGCAGGACTGCGGACATCGTGGTTACCGCCAGCGGATCCAGTCCGGAGAACGGTTCATCCAGAACTACGAGCTCCGGGTTGTGGACCAGGGCCGCAGCCAGTTGGACCCGCTGCTGGTTGCCGTGGGAGAGGGCCTCCACGCGCGAGTTCGCCCGCTCCGACAGACCCAACCGCTCCAGCCACTGAAGGGCCGCTTTCCGGCCGGCGGCACGATCGACCCCGTGAAGGCGGGCGAAGTAGGTGAGCTGGCGACCGACCTCCATCCGGGGGTAGAGGCCGCGCTGCTCGGGCATGTAGCCGAACCGCATCCGCTCCGCCGGCCCCACCGGACCCCCTTGCCAGGAGATGTCGCCCCGGTCCGGAGTCACCAAACCGAAGATTGCGCGCATGGCGGTCGTCTTGCCGGCGCCGTTGGGGCCCAGGAAACCGGTGATACGCCCGGGGTGGACGGCGAACCCGGCATCGTCCAGCGCGACGACATCCCCGTAGCTCTTGGACAGTTCCCGAACATCAAGCATGTCACTGCTACCGTACCCGCTGACCGGTGAAGTGGTAGCGCCGGCCTGGGGGCTCATTGCGTGAGGCTAATATCCATCCATGCGGTCGAATCATTCGATCACGACGGGAGGGAGCTGATGGTGGCTGAACCCACCAAATCGGAAAAGAGGCTCAGGCAGAAGGCCTGGATCGTGAAGAACGCAACTTCTTTGCTGCTGGCCCTGGTGGGACTGACCGTCTTGCAGCTCATGTTGGAGGTGGCTCGGAATGGCAGCGACGGAGCGGCGGCGGTACTGGCAACAATAGGCGGCGGAGCCCTGCTGATTGCTCCGTTCGGGTCGCGCCTGGCGGGGGTCTTGAAGATCGGGCCGGTCGAGCTGAATCTGCGTGAACGCGCCATGGCCGCCGTGGCGGCTGCGCCGGCCGAACTGGTGAACGGCATTCTTCCGCTCCTTGAAAGTAGGCGGATCGGTGTTGAGCAGGTGGTGATGCCGCACGGTGGACTCACTCTGACAAGCCCATCGCTGGGCTTTATGCGGCAGGATCTGAAGGTTGCGGTCGTCGGGGTTCGTCCTCCCGGGCAGAGCGACTGGCTTACCGGAGGTGAGATTTCGGACCTCGAACTGCCTGCCGGATCCCTCCTCCTGGTAGCCGGTCCCCGCGATGCCCTCCCCGAGCTGCGAAAAAGGGTTGCGGACGTGGCCGCCCCCAACCCGTGATGCACCTATAGGCCGGATTCCCGAATCCGCCCCTACAATGGCTAAATGTTCGATGCCCTGGGCGATCGCCTCGACGATGTCTTCAAGCAGCTCCGCGGCCGGGGAAGGCTGACCGAAAAAGACGTTGAAGCAGCTCTTCGCGAGATCCGGCTGGCCCTTCTGGAGGCCGACGTTGCGCTCCCCGCAGTAAAGACCTTCCTCAGCCACGTCCGGGAGAAGGCGGTGGGGGAGGAGGTCCTCA
>JAJCYF010000173.1 GCA_029263035.1 Actinomycetes bacterium | reverse complement strand
CCCTCCCGGCCGATAATCCGGCCCTTCATCTCGTCGTTCGGAAGGGTGACCACCGAAATCGAGTTCTCGGACGTCTCCTCACTGGCGACCCGCTGGATTGCAATGGCCACGATCTTGCGAGCCCTTCGGTCCGCCTCCTCGCGTGCCCGGGCCTCGACATCCCGGACCAGGGTCATGGCGTCCCGCTTGGCCTGGTTCTCGATCTGGGCAATGACCAGCTCTTTTGCCTGCTGCGCCGACATCCCGGCAAGCCGCTCCAGCTCCTGCCTCTGCCGGACCGAAAGCTCGTCGAGCTTCAGCTTGTGGGCTTCGATCAACGCTTCCTTCTCGGCCAGCGACTGCTCTTTGCCCTCCAGCCGCAGGGCGGACTGGTCCAGCATCTCCTCCTTCTGGAGGATCCGGGCTTCCTTTCGTTGGACGTCAATGGAACGTTCTTTGACTTGTAGCTCAGCCTCTTGCCGGATGCGGGCAGCTTCTTCTTTGGCGGCTACCAGCGCTTCGCGCCTGATCCCTTCGGCTTCTTCTTCAGCTTCAGAAAGGCGGTCACGTGCTCGTGCTTGCGCCGACACGGCGCTGCGGCTGGCCGCCTGTTTATAGAGGACAAAACCAATTCCCACTCCGACAAGAAGGCCTATCAGTCCGAGCAATGCTTCGTTCATTAGGCCTCCTCAACACAAAAAAAACCGAGCGACGCTCGGCCGGGAAGAGGTTTGGTATGGGGTCGCAGAGGCTAACAACAACATTGAGAACTTGGTTACGAGCCCCTAATCTTCAACCTCTCACAACCCCATATTTTTGTCTGACAGCGGACTTTGGTTGTAAAACGCATTCATTTCAGGCCGATGCTTTGACGCAACCTTCCTCAGGCCGGCTGAGCCAATTTTAGACTCGCCCCTGGAGAGGGTCAATCACCGGGTAAATCGAGTTCGCGAAATACCCGCCTGGTGACGTCCCACGCAACCTGCGGTCCGTACCCTTTGCTGCACAGGTGACGCACCACCCTGGCCACCGCCTTGTCGATATGAAGGTTGCGGCAGGAGGCCGCCTTCCGCTCCGCCAGGCGCAGCGCCCGTTCCTCATCGGCCCCCGCCTCGTCCACCTCCGCCAGGCTCTCGTCGGCGGTCTCTGCGTCCACCCCGAACTTGCGGAGGTCCTGCCGGGTCAGCCGCGCCGATCGCCCGGTGTTCACTCCGCGGCGCACCACCTCGGCGGCAAACGCGGCATCGTCCAGCAACCCGACGTCAACCAGCCGCACCTCGACCGCCTCAACTGTCGGCTCATCGAACCCGATCCGGATCAGCCGGTCCCGGATCTCGTGCCGTGACCGGGACCGGACTGCCAGAAGCCGCATCGCCCGTTTCATCGCATCCTCGACCCCGTCCGGCTGCACCGCGGTCTTTGAAGCGGCCATCACCGGGCGGGGGTTTTGCCGCTACCGTTCAGGCGCGGCTTGTCCTCCGGGTCTTTTGGGGCATCTTCTTCTGATCCCTCGGGAACGATGATGCCCATCGCCACCTTCACTTTGTACTCGATCTCGGCGAACACATCCATGTGCTCGGACAGGAAGGCTTTGGTGTTCTCCCGGCCCTGGCCGATCTGGTCACCGTCGTACATGTACCAGGACCCGGACTTGGTCGCGATCCCCAGGTCGATGGCGGTGTCCAGAAGCGAGCCCTCCTTCGA
This sequence comes from Actinomycetes bacterium, assembly GCA_029263035.1. Taxonomy (GTDB): domain Bacteria; phylum Actinomycetota; class CADDZG01; order JAHWKV01; family JAHWKV01; genus JAJCYE01. The sequence continues at coordinate 2,884 of JAJCYF010000173.1, read as the reverse complement.
GATGCCGTGGCCGTACTGGATGTCGAACTCGGTCTGGCGGAACGGGGCGCTGACCTTGGACTTGACCACCTTGACCCGGCAGCGGGACCCCACGACCTCCTGGCCGTTCTTGAGGTTCTCGATCTTGCGGATGTCCAGCCGGACCGAGGAGTAGAACTTGAGCGCCCGCCCACCGGAGGTCACTTCGGGCGAGTTGTGGACCACCACGCCGTCCGCCAGGTAGTTGTGGCTTCCCTCGACCTCGATGTCGAACCGGTGCCTGCTCTTGGTCTTCGGCTTCACCCCGATTGAGGTGATGGGGAAGGGCAGCAGCTCGTATCGCTTCTCCACGAACCTCGGCTCAACGTTGAACCGACCCTGGAACCTGGGCAGCAGCTTGTACTGCATACTCGGGTGCACGTACGGCGCCACCAGGGCGTGCAGCTTGTCGGTCTCGAACCTCGGGAAGCTGAGGACTGCCTTGCCCGCCCGCTCGATCAGGTTGGGACGCAGGTTCCAGGTATCGCCCAGGTACTCGACCAACCGGTCCCGGGACGCCGGCTCCATTGCCTCGATACAGATCTCAGAACGGCCGCTGCCGCCGGCGGTCCGCTCCTGGACCCCCTTGGACCGAAGCGAAAAACCGCCGTCGTCCATGTACCAGATGGCCAGTGACAGCGCCGACAGATTCTTCAGGTAGTCGTGGCTGAGGACCTTTTTGCCCCCGACGTAGACCGCCTTGCGCAGCTCGGCCAGCTCGGGAAGCGCCTTGAAGTCATGGAACACGACTCCCTTCTCGTTCGTGGACCGGGACGACCCGATGTTGCCGAGCAGGCTCGCCTTCCAGTCGCAGTATTCCGCCTGCTTGACGCCGTGCCCGAAACGGTAGCGGGCGCCGTGCCCGCTCCGGGTGGAGGAGAGGGCGCCGTCACCCATCAGCCCGCCGAGCACAACCTCCCACTGAAAGTCGGACAGGTAGTGCGGGGTCGCCTGGAGGACCCGGTCCCCCACCGAAAGCTCACCGGCTTCCTTCCACCCTCCGGGGGTGCGTATCTTGTGGTTGTCGGTGCAGGAGAACTGCGCCCGGCCGTTTCCTCCCGGACGAGCGACGTTGAAGCTCAGGAACTGCTCGGTGACGCCGTTGTCGAACCAGTTGACGACCTTCTTCGGCACTACCGCCCCGGCCACCGGGTCGTAGGAAAGGACCTCCACCGGGAGCTTCTGGTTGACGATCTTGCCGATCTTCTCCTGGGTTCCGTCCGCCAGGGTGATCCGGGTGCCGTAGGAGAAGCAGCCGAACATCACACCTACCTTCTCCCGGAGCTGGTTGATGAAGACGATCAGCGTGTTGGAGCGGCTCACGTTGCCGGCCAGCTTGCGCAGGGCCTGGCTCATCAGACGGGCCTGCAGGCCGATGTGGGAGTCCCCCATCTCACCCTCGATCTCCGCCTTCGGCACCAGGGCCGCAACGGAGTCGATCACAATCACGTCGATGGCGCCGGAGCGAACCAGCATGTCGGTGATCTCCAGCGCCTGCTCGCCGGTGTCCGGCTGCGACACCAAAAGTTCGTCCACGTTTACTCCCAGGTTGCGGGCGTAGACGATGTCCAGGGCATGCTCGGCGTCAACGAAGGCAGCAATCCCGCCCAGCTTTTGCGCCTCGGCGATTACGTGGAGACACAAAGAGGTCTTACCGCTGCTCTCCGGCCCATAGATCTCAACAATCCGCCCCCTGGGCAAACCACCTATTCCCAGAGCGACATCCAGGCCCAACGAGCCGGTGGGAATGACCTCCATGGGGGCGTTGACCCGCTCACCCAGCTTCATGATGGCGCCCTTGCCGAACTGCTTCTCGATCTGGGCCCTGGTCAGGTCTACCGCTCGAGCTTTGTCCCCTGCGCTGCTGTTTCCCCGTCCCGACTCAATCAATCTCTTCCTCCTTCGTCCCCGCAAACCGTTGAAGTCATCGCCATCTGGAATGACCATCTGAGAGGCAGACTAGCCAGGGGGTGTGACAAGAAACTAATCGAACGCCTGTTCGAACGCAAGTATTTGAAGAAAAGTTATCAACAGAGAACTACACAGCTGTGATTATAGGAGCCTTTGACGGTTGCTCCCGCTCAAATGCAGGGAAATGCAACCCTCAACCTGTGGACAACTCCCACTCCTGAAGCGCCTCGTAGCGCGGCCCGGATCGCTCGGTGAAGCTCTGGAACAGCGTCACCCGGTCAACGACGAAGGAGCCGGTTTCCAGGACGTAGGGACGGAACCGGTCCACCGCCGGGCCGATGGCAACCGGCACCTTCATCCGGGCCAGCGTCAGGTGGGGATGCAGCGGCCGGTCCTCCCCGAATCCCGACTCGGTCCCGATCCGCTCCGCCATCCGGGCCAGACTGAAATCCGGGTCATCGATCCCGGCCCACAACACCCGGGCTTTGGCCATCGACGGGAACGCGCCGACGTCGGTCAGCCGGGACTCCACCGGCCGCTCACCTTCCAGCGCCCGCTCGACGGCCTCCTTCAAGACGGCAAGCCGTTCGTCGGCTACCTCCCCGAAGAACCTGAGCGTGACGTGCCACGCCGCCTGGTCGGTCCAGCGTGCCCCCGGAAGCACCGCCTTCAACGGCGCAACGGCAGCCTGGACCGAAGCCTTGTGCTGCTCCGGGACGTCGACGGCAATAAACAGTCTCAGGCCGGTGCCCCCTCCAGCATCCACCGGCGAAACGTGTCCAGAGCCGCCCGGCTGCCCCACTCACGTATGTCCTCCCGATTTCCGGCGGCGACGAACTTGCGGGCCAGCGAGGCGCCGTCCCACGCCAGCCCGATGAACATCGTCCCCACCGGCTCTTCGTCGGGGTTCGGCCCGGCCTCGCCGGTGGTCGACAGGCCGAGGTCCGCGCCCGAC
>JAJCYF010000172.1 GCA_029263035.1 Actinomycetes bacterium | reverse complement strand
TCAGAACGACCTTCTCGCCCAACTCCAGGCTGGTGAACGGAACGGAAGTCCGGGCGTGAATGGGGCCCGACGGGACGTCGAACGTGGTGAGCGCGACCAGGCCCCCGGGGAGCCGCAGGTATGCGGCTTTTGAGTACACGCCCACTACCCGGCCCGTCCCGGGCACCGATAGGACCTCTTGGGCGCCCAGTCCCAGCTCCAGAGCCGGGTGCACCTACCCGCTCAGCCGGCGGTCCAGGTCCAGGAGCGCCTCCTTGAAACATGCGATGGGAGCCTCGGCCACACCTGCGCCTACCTGACCGGAGCCGTCCCGGGCGTGCAGGATGCCGGTGTTCACCTTCGGGGTGATGCCGAGCTCCACAACCTTGCGCACGTCGACGGCAACCGGCGTGCCCCGGAACTCCAGTGCCGGGAGCTTGAACCGGCTGCTGCGGGACACACACACCTGATCCATCTCGTGGGTCAGTGCGATCGCATCGCGCATCGTTCCCCCGACGAACGCCGCTACCGCGGGGGAGGCGGCGGCAGCAGCACCTCCCAGGCCGCACAGCTCCAGGATTGCGCTGTCGCCGATGTCGGGAGCGCCGTCTTCGGGCCCAAGACCGGCGTAGTAGATCGCCTTGCCCACCGGGGGCGACTCGGTAATGAACCACTTGTCGTTCCCGGCCAGCTTGATCCCGTAGGTGGCGCCGTTGCGGGACATGGTCGTGACCACGCTGGAGTTGGGGACCTGCTCCGCCCAGAGGGTTAGCGACTTGGCGGCGGCCATCGCCATGTTGAGGAAGAACAGGTGGTTGCCCGCCAGGAACTTGCCCAGCTCGACCTTGCGCGGGTGGTCGATGGCCATCAACTGGGGGAGCAGCGAGCGGATCAGCAGGTTGGTCGCGGCTTGGGTGCGCATGTGCATGTCGTCGCCCATCTGCAGGCCCTGGGAGGCCAGCGTGAGGATATCGACGGGGCCCGACTCCTTGATGCACCGGGCGAACAGCGGCCCGGCGACCTCCCGCAGGAAGACCAGGCGCTCGACTGCGGCCGGGGTCTCCCTCCCGAACCACGCCACCTCTCCGGGGCCCTGGTTCATGCTCGAGAACGACCGGGTATCGCCCGCCTCGTCCTCGACCACGAACATGGGAGCCGACGGGCCGATCGCACTGGCCATCGGGACGACCGCCTGGTGGTGGTTGGCCGGCTCAAGGTGCACCTCTTTGCGCTTCATCAGCTTGTCGACCCCGTCGGGGGTGTCCGCCCAGCCCTCGGCCATGATTGCGGCGCGGATGGAGCGGCGGAGTGGGTCCGCGGCGTCCTCCCAGCCGATGGCGGGGCCGCTGTGGAAGACGGTCCGGTCGTCGATCCCGGGCACGACGTCGAGCGCGGTCTCGATCCCGACCAGCTTGGGGGAGCCCTCGTCCAGCCGGCGGGCGACCTCGGCGTTGGCCTCGTCGATCTGCTCAGACTTCCGGCCGTAGAGGCGGGTCAGGGCGGCGACCAGAGCCGGGTCCCCATCGGCCGGAATGCGCCAGTCGACCTGGATTACCGGACGGCCCTGCTCCCGTACGGCGTCGCCGAACAGCGACAGGCCGAGGTTGACGACTTCGATTTCAGAGGGAAACGGGATTCCGCTCATGACATCCGAAACCATACACTAGAATAAACGAAACGTTTCCAATCCTCATTGCGGGAGGACAACGATCATGGGGAAGACCGCGGTTGTCGCACTCGGCGGAAACGCTCTGACCCGGGAGGGGCAGGCGGGAACCTACGAGGAGATGGAAGCCAACGCCAACGCCATGGCCCGGTCGGTCGCTTCGCTCATGCGAGCGGGGTGGCGGGTGGTGGTGGTGCACGGCAACGGTCCCCAGGTAGGCAACCTGGCCATCCATCAGGAGGAGGGGACCAAGCTCGTCCCGACCCAACCGCTGTTCTCGCTGGGGGCGATGACCGAAGGTGAACTGGGAAGCATCATCGTCATGGCGCTGCGCCGGATGACCGACGGGGCGAGGAGTCGGGGGGCGGTCGCGGTTGTCACCCATGTCGTGGTCAACCCCGACGACCCCGCTTTCGACGACCCGACGAAGTTCATCGGCCCCTTCCTGGACAAAGAGCAGGCCGATGCGATGGCGGCCGAGCGGGGGTGGGTCGTGAAGAAGGATTCCAACCGCGGCTACCGGCGGGTGGTGCCGTCGCCGGAGCCGGTGGCGATCCTGGAGGCCGCCGCCATCCGGGCACTGGTCGAGCAGGGCCAGGTCGTCGTCGCCGCCGGAGGAGGGGGAGTGCCGGTCGTCCGCTACCCATCCGGGTTCGGCGGCATCGACGCGGTCATCGACAAGGACTACGCCGCCCAGGTGCTGGCCAACTCGATACCGGCGGAGGCCCTGGTGCTGGTCACCGGCGTCGATACGGTGTTGCTCAACTACGGCACCCCGGAGCAGAAGCCGATCCACGAGATGGCGGTCACCGAGGCCGAGGAGTACCTGGCAACCGGCCAGTTTCCCGAGGGCAGCATGGGCCCCAAGGTACGGGCGGCCATCCGCTTCCTGCGCAGCGGCGGCGAGCACGCGGTGATCACGTCGCCCGAGCTCGTCTATGCCTCCCTCAAGGAGTCGGTGACCGAGCTGGAGGGAGAAACCGGAACCAAGATCGTGCGGGTCAGGCCGCTGATTGCGGGTATGTGATGGCCCGCCGGGTGAAGGTGTTCAACGACAGGTACGTCGACTCGGTCCTGCAGATGGCCGCCACCCGGGCGATGCTCGAGCTGGACGGGGTGAGCTGGGCGGCCGCCGCAATGGCGACTCCGGCGAACATCGAGATCCTGACCGGCAAGGGATTCGACAAGGCAGATCTCGGGGGAGCGTCGCCCAACGACCTGTTTATCGCGGTCGACGCAGAGAGCGACGAGGACGGCGACCGGGCGGTTGAGCAGGGAGAGCGCAGGTTGTTCTCGGCGCCTTCGGGAGGCGGGGGGCAGGAGGAGGCGCAGAAGCCCCGGACCCTGAACGAAGCCATCGACCTTCAGTCCGGCACAAACGTCGCAATCATCTCGGTCCCCGGTGACTACGCCGCCTTCGAGGCGCACAAAGCTCTGTCCGCCGGGCTGCACGTCCTGCTCTTCAGCGACAACGTGTCGGTGGCCGACGAGGTCGACCTGAAGGAGCGGGCGACCGAGGTCGGCAGGCTGGTGATGGGCCCCGGCGCCGGAACGGCGATGTTGGGCGGTACCGGCCTGGGGTTCGCCAACGTGGTCAAGCCCGGGCGGGTCGGCGTGATAGCCGCAGCCGGGACCGGCGCCCAGGAGGCGATGACACTTCTCGACCGGTGGGGGGTTGGCGTGTCGCACGTAATCGGGCTGGGGGGCCGGGACCTGAGCGACGAGGTGGACGGCCGCATGGCCAGGCTGGCGGTGACCGCCATGCGGGAGGACCCCGGGACCGATGCCATCCTGCTGGTGTCCAAACCCCCGGCGGAGCGGGTAGCCAAAGAGGTAGTGAAGCTCGCCGGTGCCACGCCGATGGTGGCTTCGATGGTGGGGCTGAAGACGAAGATGGATCTCCCGGAGGGGGTGACCGTGGTGACCACCCTCGAGGAGGGCGTGGTCCGGACGCTGGAGGGCCTGGGCAAGAAGCCCCCCGATCTGACCGAGGGCCTGTCGTCCGATGTGAAGTCGGCGGGCGACGGGCTGGCGAAGGAGCGAACGCTGGTCCGGGGCCTGTTTTCCGGCGGCACCCTCTGCTACGAGTCGCTGGTGATCCTGTCGGACATCCTTGGACCGATCTGGTCCAACACCCCGCTCGACAAAAAGCTGAAGGTGCCGGCGCCCGAAGGAGCCCACGTTTTCCTGGACCTGGGCGAGGAGGAGTACACCAAAGGCCGGCCTCACCCGATGATCGACCCGGAAGCCCGCATCGAGTGGCTGCGGGAGGCCGCCGCGGACGACCAACTGGCGGTAGTGCTCATCGACGTGGTGCTCGGCTACGGCGCCCACGACGACCCGGCCGGGCAACTGGCACCGGTGTGCGCCGAGATCGTGTCGAAGGGAGCCAGAGTCGTCGCCTACGTCCTGGGAACCGACCAGGACCCCCAGGGCTACGACAAGCAGAGAGCGACCCTGCGGGAAGCCGGGTGCACCGTGGCCGCTACGAACGCCCGGGCATCACTGGCCGCAGCGGCGATAGCGCTTCGCAAGCCCGAGCTGGTGGGGCGAAACCTTGGGGGATAAGGTCATCACCACCTACTGGGAGGGTGGCTACCGCTGCCGCATCCCGGTCAGGAAGTTCGAGATCATCGCCGACGAACCCCCCGAGGACGGCGGGACCGACGCCGGTCCGGCGCCGACCGACCTGTTCTTGGCGGCCCTGGGCTCCTGCTTCACGATGGCGGTCTTCCACGCGGCAAAAAAGCGCAACGTCGAGCTGGCCGACCTGGCGGTGAGGACCACCGGGCACTACGAGGGCCTGCGGTTCAGCGAGATCAAGGTCGAGGTGGTCTCCAGCCACCCTCGGGAGGAGCTGCAGAAGTTCGTTGAGAAGGCGATCACCTGGTGCTACGTGTCGAACACGCTCAACAGCGAGGTGAAGCTGGACTACTCGATCGACGAAGTTCCGGCCTGAGCCGCCGTCCGGGCCATCTCCAGCAGCCGGGCCTCCGCATCGCGGTAGTGGGCCTGGCGCTGCCGGGCCTCCTCCTCCAGCTTGCCCGCCTCGGCCCGGCAGTTCCCGGCCATCTCCCGCACTATCCCCGGTGCCGCTCCGCCGGGTGACGTCCGGCCGAAAGCTATTTTGCGGGGGTCCAGCACGTCGTCGAGGTTGCGCTCCGCCAGGCCCAGGGGTCGCCCGATCTCCCGGACCGCGGCTTCGTCCAGCATCTGCCCGGTCAGGTCGATGCCCCGCAGCCCCTTCTGGGCCGCATCCCTGACCGTCGTGCCGACCACCCGGTAGGCGGTGCGGTAGTCGACCTCACAGGTCTGCATGACGTATTCGGCCAGATCGGTCGCCTGGGAAAAACCGCCGACCAGCGACTCCCACATTCGCTCAGGACGGACCCGCAGGGTGGCCACCACCCCGCCCATAAGGCGGGTGACCCGGGCGGCCAGGTCCAGTGACCGGGGGACCTCGCCGTAGGCGAAGATGAGGTTGTCGGTCCGCGCCGAGGGGGTTTTGACCACCGCGAGCAGCCCGGTAAGGCGGCCGATCAGAACCCCGGCGGCGCCCCGGACGATCGACAGGGCGTAGGGGTTGCGCTTCTGCGGCATGAGCACACTGGAGCGGGTGTAGGCCTCCGCCAGGTCGACGAAGTCGAACTCCTGGCTGTCCCAGATTTCCAGGTCCTCCGCCAGCTTGCTGAGCCCGGTGACCAGGCTGGTGCCGGTCGCCAGGAGGTGGACCAGCGTGTCGGTCTGCCACATGGCGTCCCGGGTGTGTTCGATCACCCCGTCGAACCCCAGCAGCTCGGCAATCCGGGCCCGGTCGGGGTTCAGCCGGCTGCCGTTGACGCAGCCCGCGCCGCCCGGGCTCTGGTTCACCCAGTCCGCCCCCGGCACCAGCCAGGTGCCGTCCCGCAGGGCCGGGTAGGCGAAGGTGAGGATGTAGTGGCCGAAGGTCGAGGGCTGGGCCTGCTGAAGGTAGGTCTGGTCCGGCATCACAGTTTCGGCGTGCCGCTCGGCAACGCCGGCGGTCTTCTCCACGAAGCCGGCGGCATCGATGGCCAGTCCGGTGACGACGGTGCGCAGCCACAACCGCAGAGCCACCCTTCCGGCCTCCCGGCGGGGCCTCCCGGCGTGCAGCCAACCGGCGTCGTCGCCGATCTGCTGGACGAAGTACCTCTCCCGGCAGTTGTAGGGGTCGCCGTAGAGCGGGTCGTAGGGGAAGTCGGAGGCCGGGATCTCCTGGACCTCCAGCAGTAATGTCAGCAGCCGGGCGGCGGCCGTCGGTGGAATGATCCCGGATTCGATGAGCGCCAGGACGTGGGCCATGTCGGCCAGGTTGTAGCCCTCGTGCAGGAACGGGGCGTCGGCGACCTCGATGGCGAAGCCGGCCTCGATCAGCTCGGGGGCGGGGCCTTCCGTGGGGTATCCCAGTGCCACTTCACGCATTGTCGGGCTCCTTCCTGGGGCCGGTTGGGGGCCACCGGTCCGGCTCTGTCGATCGATCCCGCCGGGCCCGGGAGACCACCTCGGCGGCCATCTGTGGGCACATCCCGGGGTCGGGGGCTGCGAAGAGGGTATCCAGGGCGTCCGAGTCCAGGCGGCTCCGAAGCACCTCCGACGCAGCCAGCGCCTCCTGCACCGGCATTCCCCGGCGCCGGCCGCCGGCGAGAGCCTGCTGCAGGGCGGATTGGGCGGCGTGTTTGCCCATCCTGGGTGCCAGCACCGCCAGGGCCCGCTCCGACACCTCCCAGCCGGTCAGGTTCCCGAGCATTGCCTCCTCGTCGACCTCCAAACCCTCGAAGATCGTCAGCGAAAACTTCAGGGCGGCGCCGGTGAGAAGGCACACCTCGGGGAAGGCCACCCACTCCGCCTTCCACGCCCGGCCGTCGCGCTCGTGCTCGGCGACGGTTCCCTCCAGGATCACCCCGGCCGAGGAGCGGACCAGCCGGGCCAGGGTGACCAGGTGTTCCGACAGCTCGGGGTTGCGCTTGTGGGGCATGGTGATGCTGCCGACCCCGGCGGGTCCGGCCGGCTCCCGCAGCTCGCCGATCTCCGGCCGCTGAAGCTGGTACACCTCGTTGCCCATCCGGCCGAGGGTTGCGGCCACCATAGCCAGCAGGTGCGTGAACTCCTCCACCCGGTCCCGGGACGAGGTCCAGGAGATGGCCGGGTCATCCAGGCCCAGGAGGGCGCAGAACCGCCGGCGCAGGTCGATGCCCCGGTCCCCGAAGAACGCCAGCGACCCCACGCCACCGCCCAACTGCCCGACCAGGCACCGGCCGGCCAGCTCGCGGAGCCGCTCCAGGTGCCGGCGGACCTCGCCGGCCCACCCGGCAGCCTTGAACCCAAAGGTGAGGGGGGAGCCGGGCTGGCCGTGCGTCCGTCCGGCCATCACCGTTCCGGCGTGGCGCTCCGCCAGGTCCAGGAGGGTGACCTCCAGTTGGCGCAGATCCCGCCAGACGATTGCTCCCACCTGTCTGATGACCAGTGAGGTCCAGGTGTCGGTTAGGTCCTGGACCGTGGCACCGTAGTAGACCCACTCCGCAGCGTCGTCCGGCAGGACCGCCTGCAGGCCGCGGATCAGGCCCAGGGTCGAGTGACCGGTGCTGCGCGTCTGTTCCGCCACCAGGTCCATGTCCAGCAGGTCGAACCGGGCGGAGCCGGTTATGGCTGCCGCGGCACCCTGCGGGATGAGGCCGGTGTCCGCCTGGGCCCGGGCCAGCGCCGCCAGAATCTCCAGCCAGCTTTGGATGCGGGCGCTTTCGTCGAAGATTGCCCGCAGCTCGTCCGTTCCCCACAGGTGGCCGTAAAGGGCCGAGTCGGTTATTCGGGAGCCCACGCCGGCTCGATCGATTTGACCAGGGCTTCCAGGGCTTCGTACACCTCGGCCAGGGAGGAGCCCCATGGAACCGTGACGGTGGAGCCGGTCAGCTCGAACCCGGTTTCCAGCAGGCAGCACTTGGTCAGGGTCGGGACCGAGGCGTCCCCGGAGGCGGCCGCGAGCTTGCGGGGGCAAAAGTCGATGTTCGGCGGCTCGGTCCCGTAAAACCAGGCGTGGATCTGGCGGGAGCGGGCGCAGCCCACCAGGGTCCAGTCCTGCTCGGTAGGTCGCTGGTCCAG
>JAJCYF010000171.1 GCA_029263035.1 Actinomycetes bacterium | reverse complement strand
GTCCCCCGGAAGGGGGGCCGGACCCTGATCCGGGCCCTTCCGCTGGTACTCGGCTCCCATCCAGACGCGCATCTTCTGATCGTAGGCGGCGGACCGGACCTGGACCGCCTGCGCCGGATGACCGATGAAGCACGCCTCGGCCGGTCGGTGACCCTGGCGGGACCACAACCATGGGACCGGATCCCTTCGTATCTTGCCGCGGCGGATATCTTTGCCCTCCCAACCCGGAACCGGTTCCTCGGCACAGAGACCGAGGGTCTGCCTCTTGTCTACGTGGAGGCGGCCGCCGCGGGCCTGCCGCTCATCGGCGCCGATGTCGGGGGAGTGGGTGATGCGGTCCGCCCCGGTCGTACCGGGTTGATGGTCGACGGTTCCGATGTCGGGCAAACCGCAGGGGCCATCAACCGGCTGCTGGACGATCCCCGTGAGGCCGGCCGGCTCGGGTCGTGCGCCCGCGAGATGGTGCTCCGGGAATTTAGTTGGGACTCGGTCTACGCCGTCTACCGTAAGGCGCTGGAGGACATCGGCTAGCGGCCGGAACGTCTGCGGGGAGCACTCCGGCGGGTCAGCGACCCCAGAGCTATCAGGGCGAGCGCAAGCGCAAACCACTCCAGGCTGTCGATGCCGGTCCGGACCAGGCCCCCGGACGGCGGATCCTTTGGGGTGACCCCTGCCGGGGGGGCGGTCGGAGACGGGCTGGGGGAGGCGGAAACCGTTGGTGTCGGAGTCGGAGTCGGAGTCGGAGTCGGAGTCGGAGTCGGAGTCGGAGTTGCATCGGGCGTCGGAGTTGCATCGGGCGTCGGAGTTGCACCGGGCGTCGGAGTTGCACCGGGCGTCGGAGTTGCACCGGGCGTCGGGCCGGGGCCTGCGGGTAGTGGATCGGTCAGTCGAACGGTCGCCGAGTCGGATCCGGTCGCCGTGTTCCCCTCGTCGTCCACGACTGTTGCGATGGCGGTGCTCTCCTGGCGATCCCCGTCCTCACCCGTGAAGCGGGCGGTGTAGCTGCAGGTGTACGTCGTCCCGATCGCCAGGGTGACTCCGGTACTGCAGGTTCCCCTGCCGTTCAGGTCCCCGTGAACGTCGTCGCCGAGGGTTGTGAGCGCCACCGGCTCTCCGCTGTTGTTGGTGATGCTCAGCTCGAAGACAAAGTCGCCTCCGGGCTCGGGCCGGCTTGCGGGAGTGGCTCGCTTGCCAACTGTGATCTGGGGCGCGGCGTCGGAGATGCTGATGGTCGTTGCAGCGGCGCTGTCGGAGACCACCACCCCTCCTGCGGTGGTCGCCGTTACCGAGATGGTGTGGGTGCGCGAGAGCCCGGCTTCGCCCGCAAGCTGGATCGTGAACTCGCAGGTAGCGGACTCACCGGAGGGCAGGACGACGCCGATCAAAGAGTCGCAGGTGTTCGGCTCCGGCAGCAGGGCGATGTTGCCGTAGACGCTGTCCACTATCGAGGTGATGGTCAGGTCCACCGGGTTGCTGGTGTTGGTGATGGTAACCAGATACCTGAAGGCACCACCCGGCTCCGGCCGGGCGGCCGGGGTTGGAGCGAGGTCGATCTGGACGCTCGGAGTGTCGGGTTCCACCGGAGCAGTCAGGGTCACCGTAGCGCTGTCCTGTCCGGTTGCCAGGTTTCCGCCGGCGTCGGTGGCCACCACCGTAACCACGTCGGTCTCAGCGGCGCCCTGGACTCCGGCGAAGGCGCCCTGGAACGAGCAGCCGGTGGTGCTCGCTGCGGCTAGTGTGCCCGCAATGAGGTCGTCACATGTATTGACTCCCGTCCGGGTCCCGAGGTCGCCGTAGACGCTGTCGTTGATCGAGGTGATCACGATCGGAACCGTGCCGGTATTGGTGATGGAGACGGAGAACGTGAACAGACCGCCCGGGGCCGGCAGGCTGCCGGGAGTGGCGGTCTTGTCGACTGTGATGGTGGGCAGCGGCGAAACCGTCGCGACGTGCAGTTCGTCGGGGTCGTTGCAGGCTCCGGTGACTGGGTTGTTGAGGGCATCGCCGCTGTAGGAGGCGATGAACCGGTACTGACCGGGCGCAGTGGCAACGAACGCCGGCGTCGCCGGATAGGCGCCGTTGCCGCTCACCGGAACGATCGCGGTGTAGACCGGCGCTGCGGTGCAGTTCAGGTTGTCGGGACCGTAGGCGTTGAAGGTGATCGTCCCCGTGGGGGCGTTCCCGCCGGCAAGCGTTGCCGTGTCGACGATGCCCTGACCCACCGGCGCCGTCGCCGGTACAACCTGAGTCGTGATCGTCGGCGTGACCGGTCCGGGGCCGGCGGTCACCACCACCGACTCGGCAGGGTCGTTACAGGCCGTCGTCACCACAGTGTTGTTGGCGTCGCCGCTGTACACCGCCACCCAGCGGTAGGTCCCCGCCGCGCTCGGTGTGAACGCGTCCGAGGTGTAGGCGCCGTTGCCGGCCACCGCCTTCGGGCTGGTGAAGATTGGCGCCCCGCTGCACGTGGCGTTGTCGGGACCGTACAGGTTGAACGTGATCGTCCCGGTCGGGTTGTTGCCGCCGGCCAGGGTTGCCGTGTCGGTGATCTGCCCTCCCAGGGAGATATCGGGCGAGGCGTC
>JAJCYF010000170.1 GCA_029263035.1 Actinomycetes bacterium | reverse complement strand
TCGAAGGCCGACTTGGGGACCGCAACCTTCTGTTTGTCCGGCAGGTCGAGAACGTAGAAGTCGCCGGCCTCGACCGCTGCCTTGAGCGCCGACCAGGGCAGGGTCTGCTCGGTCTCCCCGCGGCGGAAGCGGAAGGCGTCTCGGGTGAACTCGAAGAACAGCGCCATACGGTGCCGGGGGTCGCTGGCGAAGGCGATGGCCGGGTAGGTGAAATAGAAGACGACCGCGACCAGCATGTAGATGAGGACCGGCAGCTGGTCCTCGATGCTGGCACCCCGGCTTACGACAAAAAGCGAGGCCAGGAACAATACGACCAACATGGCCGCCAGGACCTGGAAAACCGGCTGGGACCTCCAGGAGGCGTGCGTGGCCCTGCTGAAAGCACGGCAAGAAAAACGGTAGTTGACCACCACGGTCATCTGTTTGGTGAGCGCTTCAGGAATGGCCAACCCCGTCTCCCTTTTCCGGCATGGCTATCGGCAGAGAACCGGATCCCCTTAAGACAATTTTCGCAGGGATTGCGGCATACGTCACCGCAGGGAGCTTACCCTCCGACGAAGTTTGTCGACTCGGGGGTGAAGGTGAAGGTGCCCACGGCGCCGGGTGCCCCGGGCGGGCCCAGGTCCCTGCCGTTCACGCTGACCCGCACCGCTCCGGCATTGCCGATGACGATCTTCAGGCTCTCGTCGGCGCTTAGTTCCAGAACATCGCCCTCCACCTTGGTCCCGGTGAACACCGGAGGTTCGACACCGTCGGCGGTCGCCTGCATCCACGAACGTTCGCCCGTCACCGTGACGGCAACGTTCACACCCTCAACCGGGGCATCCGGCGGAGCCACAGCCACGTCGGCGGGCGGAGGCGGGGGAGCCTCGGTCTGGGTCTCCTCGATTGCAACCGGGTCTGCCGGGTTGGCCACCTCGTCGTTGGGGTTGATCAGCCCGATGATTGAAAAAGCCAGAAGCAAGCACGCCGCGGAAACCGCGGCGATGAGCCACTGCGGCTTGCGGGCCTTCGGGCCGACGTCGGTGGGCCTGCTGATCATTTCGGCCAGCGGAGTCTGGGCACCGACGTTGTAAAGGCGGTCGAACTCGGCGAGGACCCGGTCCTCCGGCAGCCCCAGCCATCGGACGTAGGATCGGAGCATCCCGCGAACGTAGGGCCCGCCCGACACGAACTCGAAGTCGTCGTTCTCCATTGACTCCAGGAAATCGACGCGGATCTTCGTGTCCTGGGATGCCTGGTACAACGAAGCGCGTATCGCTTCTCTCGAATCGCTCAGCAACTGACCGATGGTGTGCTGACTCATTCGTCCCCGGGATTTTGGGCCGAGTGCTCGCCGGAGCACTTCCTAGCCGCGATTATAGGACTCAACTTCCGGCGAAAGCGACGTGGCTCAGCCGCTTGTTCAGCCGTGACGTGTGACAACTACTGTGACCAGGGTAGCGGCAAGCGGCGTTTCCGTGGTCTACTCGACATTAATGAGCAACTTTGATTCGGTCGTAATCGAAGCTCTGGAGCAGAGCCTGGCCCTTGATGAGGCCACCTACGGTCCCGCCCACGAGCAGGTGGCGAGCGACCTCAACAAGCTCGGCCTGGTTCTTCAGGGCCTGGGACGGCTCCACGAGGCGCGCTCGATGTTCGAACGGGCCCTCGACATCCACGAGCGGCTCCTGGGTCCGGACCACCCGGAGGTCGCCACCGATCTGACCAACCTCGGTGGGACCATGGAACATCTCGGAGAGTACGCCGCCGCCAAGTCCTTCTACCAGCGTGCGATTACCATCGATGAGTCGATGTACGGACCGGCCCACGCCCGGTCGATTGCCGACCTCAGCAACCTCTACCGTGTGTTGAGCGAGCTGGGCGAGGTTTCGGTGGACCCGTCGCTGCTCGAATCCGCGCTCGCGGCGCAGGAGGAGCCGAGCCACCCCACTCTCAAGTCGGTGCTGGGCGCACTCGGGCTGGTGCCGTCCGACCTTTCGGCGGTTCGCCAGCGCGAGCCCGGCTGGAAGCGGACCGCTCCGCGCCCCCCCGGACCACCCGCCCCCCCGCCCATCCCGGCCGCCTTCCAGCTTCAGGAAAGCCCGGCTCCGGCCGAACCCCAGGCACCCGCGCCGGAGCCCCAGCCTGGACCCCAGGCGGAGGAGAAGCCCCGAGCCGAGGTCGCGGAGCCAAAGGTCGAGGTAACCGCGGTTCACCTCACCACCGAGTTGCTGCTGACCCGGCAGCAGGCTACGGAGGACGCCTCGGACGCCTGGGGGATCCCGGACGTTCTGGTTGAACCCAAACACGTGGTTGAGCCGGAGAGCGTCGGGTTCGACGAGTTCGACGACATCTTCTTCCAGCAGGCCGCGGCCGCCGAAGCGCAGCGATCGGTTCCGGAGGACGAAGAACTGCTCTCGTTGGGCAACGGCTCGGAAGAGGAGGAGGGCTCCCCGCCCGAGGACGGCATCGAAAACCTGTTCCCCACGGCAACCGAACCGCTCCCCGAGCCCGTCGAGACCTCCGTTCCCGAGGGCAACGGTGAAGATCTGAACAACCAGGGACGGCTGCTTCGGGATCTGGGCGACCTGGCCGGTGCCCGGGACCTGTTCGAAAGGGCGCTCGTCGCCGATGAGGCCCAGTTCGGCGACGAGGCCCCGGCAGTCGGCATCGACCTGAGGGGCCTGGGCGGCGTGCTGCGGGACATGGGCGACCTGGCAGGAGCGCACGAAGCCCTGGCACGGGCCATCAAGATCAACGAGAAGGTGTCGGGGCCCGACGACCAGGCGCTGGCTCACGACCTCAGCGACCTCGGCGGGGTGCTGCACGACCTGGGGGACCTCGACGGGGCGAAGACCGCGCTCGAGAGGGCGCTGGAGATCCACGAGAAGGCCCTCGGCAGCAATCACCCGACGCTCAGCACCGACCTGAACAGCCTGGCCGGGGTTCTAAGCGCTCAGGGCGACCTGACCGGCGCCCGAAAGGCCCTGGAGCGGGCGCTCACCATCGATCAGAAGGCGTACGGACCGGATCACCCCCGGGTTGCCACCCGGCTGAACAACCTCGGAAGCGTTCTCCGTTCGCAAAAAGACCTGTTCGGCGCCAAGTCCTGCCTGCAGAAAGCCCTGGCGATCACCCAGTCGACCCTCGGATCCGACAATCCAAAGGTGGCGACCCGTATGGGGAATCTCGCCAGCGTTCTTAGGGACCTGGGCGACCCGTTTGCCGCCCGGCCGTACGTCGAACAGGCGCTGAACATCGAGGAGGCGTCCTTTGGATCCGATCACCCCAAGGTCGCAGCCAGGCTGGCCAGCCTGGCGGGCCTGATGCAGGCCATCGGCGACGTTGCCGGCGCCCGGGAGCGCATGCAGCGATCCGTTTCCATCACCGAGACCCTTTACGGCCGCGAGGACCCCCGCTACCAGGCCAGGGCGGCGCAGCTATCGACGATGGTCGCCCCGCCCCCGCCCCCGGCGGACGAAATCGACCCCTTCATCGACGAGCCCATCGATCCGCCTCAACCCGAGGAACCCCCCGGTCCCCCGAAGCCCATCCGGATCAGCTCCCTGCCGGCGGATTAACCCGAGGCCGCGGCCAGGGGACCTCCTCGCACCGGCAGTCCCTCCAGCACCCTGGCCTCGTTGTCACGCATGCGAGGCTCGTAGTGAGCGAAGAACACCTTTCCGACCAGATCCCGGCGGCTGCGCACCCCGGTCTTCTCGAAGATGGCCTTCAGGTGTTGCTGCACCGTGCCCGGAGATACAAAAAGCGCCTCGGCTATCTGCACCGTCGAGTCGCCCCTCAGCACAAGCCTGGTCACCTCCTGCTCCCGCTCGGTCAGCTGGTACGCGTTCATAAGCAATGGTGAGATCCTGGCCGGATGCGCCGGCTCGATGATTACTGCGACCCGCCGCGGGCCGGCTCCCAGCATCGGGGCTCCGTGGAGAACCAACCACCTTCCCTCCCTCGACAGGACGCGGGAGAAGGCGACCTCACCCGGGGCGCCCTGCTCCTCTGCGAGGCGGAGCGCTCGGCCGGCGACCGCCAGCACCGACGGCGGCAGCTTGCCGGTTCCCTTCCAGTTTCCGTCCGGCAGGTCCTCCAGCCAGTGCTCTACCCCGGGCGTAAGCGAATCGACCTCCCAATCGTCGGTCAGCACCAATAGGCCCGGAGCCTGAGGCCCCTCGGGGTCGGATGCCTCTCCCACCAGCAGGCCCCGCTGCGCCCCTGCGGCAAGGCTGGGGGCGATCGCCCGCATGAACCCGATCTCGTCGGCATCAAAAAGGTCCCGGTCGGGCTCGCGATACAGGCCCACCACTCCCCACACCGCCCCTGCACGGCTGCGCAGGGCCACCAACAGCTCCTGGTCGCCCCCGTAGGGCCGGATGAACTCCCGCCATGCCCGGCTCCGGCTGGGGTCTCCCCCGGTGGCTTCATGCATGGTGGAGGCGCCGATCGGGGAACGAGCGACGCTGGCCAGCGAGTGGTAGTCGGATTCCAGGTACTCGTACGCCATCCACTCCCGGGGCAGCTCCGGCAGCTCGGTCTGGTAGTGGCTGGTCGCCAGGAGGGACGCAGGGTCCAGGGTGAACCAGCACGGCGTCTGGAAGTGCGGCACGACCCGGGCGATCACTTCGCTGCACTCGTGCCAGAAACCCGGCAGGTCAAGACCCCGGACGGCCAGCCCGGCGATCCTGCTCTCCGCGACCTCCATCGAGTAGCTCACGCCAGGGGATTTTACGTCCGGCCGAGCCGTGGGAAAACCACCACATTTGTGGAATGGCCGGGTCCGCCGGGGCGGGCCTAACCTTCGTGCCATGACCGCACACGCCCGTACCCGGAAGGAACGGGCGATGAGAAGGAGGAGCACGGCATGAACGCATCCGGTACGCAGACCCTGAAACCCCACTCGGTTCCCTCATCCGAGGGCGAGGCCCGCTGGTGGTTCGGCGCCCTGGCAGTCATCAAGGCCACGGCCGCCGACACCGGCGGGCAGATGGCAATCGTGGAGGTCACCGAACCCCCCGGGGCGGCGGGACCCCTGCACGTCCACCACCGTGAGGACGAGGCGTTCTGGGTTCTGGAGGGCGAGGCCACCATCGAGATCGGCGACCGGACCATTCACGCCCGGGCGGGTGATTACGCTTTCGGCCCCCGCGACATCCCCCACCGCTACACCGTGGGTGACTCCGGCTGCCGCATGCTGTTCATCTGCACCCCGGGAGGATTCGAAGGCCTGGTCCGGGACATGAGTGAGCCGGCCCCGACCCGGCAGCTGCCTCCGCCGATGGACAAGGAACCGGACTGGGAACGGGTGGCGGCGGTTGCCGAGGCCTACGGGTGCGAGCTACTCGGATAGCTCAGGACTCGAAGACCTCTTCGGACTCCAGCGCATCCTCTGCCGGGGCTTCCTCGCCCTGCAGCTCGGCCAGGGTCATCAGGACATCCCGGGGCTTGGATCCCTGCGACGGCCCGACGACTCCTCGCTCCTCCAGGAAGTCCATCAGCCGCCCGGCCCGGGCAAATCCGACCTTCAGCTTGCGCTGCAGCATGGAGGTCGACCCCAGCTGGGTCCGCACCACCAGCTCGGTGGCCTGGGTGATCAGCTCCTCGTCGGCGTCGTCGCCGGTGCTGCGGATGCCGGACCCCTTGGTCTCGGTCCCCGAGCTGACGACGCCCTCCACGTAGTTGACGTTGCGCTGCCGGCGGCACCAGCCGACCAGGGCCGCGGTCTCCTTCTCCGAGATGTAGGCCCCCTGAAGGCGGACCGCCCGGGGGGCGGATGCGTGCTTGTAGAGCATGTCTCCCTTGCCGATCAGCCTCTCCGCGCCTCCCTCGTCCAGGATGACCCGGCTGTCCTGCATGCTGGCGGTCGCAAACGCCATCCGGCTGGGGATGTTGGCCTTGATCACTCCGGTCACCACGTCCACCGACGGCCGCTGGGTGGCGACGATCAGGTGGATGCCGACCGCGCGGGCCTTCTGGGCGATCCGGCAGATGTAGTCCTCGACCTCGCGCGGCGCGACCATCATCAGGTCGGCCAGCTCGTCGACCACCACCAGGTAGTAGGGGAAGGTCGTGCGGGGAGTGCCGTCCTCAAAGGGCGGGAGGGCTCCGGAGCGGACCGCCTCGTTGTACATGTCGGAGTGGCGGTAGCCGACCGACGCCAGCACCTCGTACCGGGCATCCATCTCCCGGGCAACCCACCCCAGGGCCTCGGAGGCCTTCTTCGGGTTGGTCACCACCGGGGTCAGCAGGTGGGGCACGCCGTTGTAGTTGCTCAGCTCCACCATCTTGGGGTCGATGAGCAGCATGCGGACCTGGTCGGGGCGGGTGCGCAGCAGCAGCGAGCACAGGACCGCATTGATGCAGGTCGACTTGCCGGCGCCGGTGGCTCCTGCGATCAGCAGGTGAGGCATGTCGGCCAGGTTCACGACCATCGACACCCCGGCGATGTCCTTGCCGAGACCCACGATCAGCGGGTGGTCGGAGACGCGGGCCTGCGGGCTGCGCATGACGTCGCCCAGGGTGACCGCGACCCGGTCCTTGTTGGGGACCTCGATCCCGATCGCCGAGCGGCCGGGGATGGGGGCCAGGATGCGCAGATCGCCGGCCGCCAGGGCGTAGCGGATCTCCTTCTCCAGGCTGACCACCCGGTTGACCTTGACCGCAGGGCCGAGCTCGATCTCGTAGCGGGTGACGGTGGGCCCGGCGGTGTAGCCGGTGACCCGGGCGTCGACCTCGAACTGCTGAAGGGTGTGCTCCAGGGCGGCGACCGTGTCGTCGATCATCCGCTTGGACACCTCGGCCACGTCTCCGGTCGACAGCGTCGACACCGGAGGCGTCTTGTAGCCCTCCGGATCGGGGTCGGGCGTGGAGTGGTCGTCCTCGAAGGCAATTGCCTCCGGCTCCTCGAACTCCTGGAACAGCGAGGTGGGCGATTCCTTGGCCGGCTTTGAGACCGGGGAGGGGGCGGGAATGGTTTCGGGGGGCGCAACCGGCCGGGGGGCCTGCGCGGCCTTGGGGCTCAGCTCGGAGATCATCTTGGAGGTCTGGCGTTTGGTGACATCGTTAACCGAGCGGCCCATGTGGGCGGCGCCTTTGCCCAGACCGGAGAACAGCATCTGGACCCCCGCTACAACCCGGGCGGCCGGGGTTTTGGTCAGCACCAGAAGCCCCAGACCCACGAGCAGAATGATCAGAATCCCGGCGCCCCACACCGACAGCAGGGTTTCCGCCGGCCACGCAATCAGCGCGCCGACGCCGCCGCCCAGCTCCGGCAGCTCATCCAGCCGAAAGCCTCGGCTGTCGTTGGCGAACAGCATGTGCATCCAGGCGGCGACCCCGGCGATCGACATAAAGGCGCCGGTGGCGATCCGTCCCGCCTCCCCCGAGTTCTTCTTGTTCATCATGGTTATTGCCACCACGGCCAGTGCCGGCGGCACCCCGAAGGCGGCGGCGCCGAAGGCCCAGCGCATCCCCCACTCGAGCTGGCGTCCAACCGGACCGGCCAGGTCGGCGAATATGCCCAGCCCGCCCAGAATCGCCAGGAACAGCAGCACCACGGCGAATCCATCGGTGTTCGGCCCAAAGATCCCGGCGAGCGGGGACGGCTTCTTCTTCCCGCGACCCTTCTGCGGGGGCCGGCGCGCCGGCGGGCGGCCCGACGCGGGGCGTCTGGCAGCGGGTTTGCGGGCGGGGGCGGTTCTGGTTCTGGTATTCGACGTTTTTGAGGGGGGCATCCAACCTCCGTACAGCCGGCAAAATTGTCCGGCTGGTGCCTTCTGCACGGCCCATGGGTTGGGTACGGGCTTCCTTCGCCCGATCAATGTGCAGTCCGGAACCCATCTTCGGCCACGCGGGCCCCAGGTTGGCGGATTTCCGGGCGGGAGGTCCGCCCGGAGCCTCAGACCTCCGTCACAACCGGCAGGATGATCGGCCGGCGTCCGGTACGCTTCCACACGAAGCTGCCCAGGGACTTGCGGATCTTGCGCCGGACCGCGGTGGGGTCGGAGATCTCATCGTCCGCCAGGTTGTGCAGCGCGTCTCGCACCACCTGTCGGGCCTCCTCCAGGAACTCCGACGACTCGTCGCCGAAAACAAACCCCCGGGAGATGACGTCGGGCCCGGCCAGGATGTCTCCGTTGTAGGAGTCGATGGTGACCACGCAGACCACCACGCCTTCGTCTGCCAGAACACGGCGATCCCTCAGAACCTCGTCGCCCACGTCGCCGATGCCCAGCCCGTCGACGAACACAAACCCGGCCTCCACGTGCTGGCTCGACTTCTTGACCACCCCGGCGGTCATCTCAAGGACGTTGCCGTCCTCCATGACGATCACGTGATCCGGCTTTATCCCCACCTGGTGCGCCAGCTCGGCGTGCAGCGCCAGGTGGTGGTACTCACCGTGAACCGGCACGAACCAGTTCGGCCCGACCAGCTCAAGCATGTGCTTGAGGTCCTCAGCCGAGGCGTGCCCGGAGACGTGGACCTTGTTCAGAGGCGGCGCAATGACCTTGGCGCCGATGCGGAACAGGCCGTCGATGACCCGCCGCACCGCCGACTCGTTACCCGGGATCGGCGTGGCCGACAGGACGACGGTGTCGCCCTGGTGAAGCTGGATCCACTTGTGCTCGCGGGCCGACATCAACGAAAGCGCCGACAGGGGCTCACCCTGGGAGCCGGTGGACACGATGACCACCTTCTCTTCGGGGTACTGGCCCACCTGGTCGATGGGAATCACCATCCAGTCGGGGACCTTGACGTAGCCCAGCTCCTGCGCCACCCGCATGTTGTTCAGCATGCTGCGGCCCAGGAAGGCCACCACCCGGCCCTCGGCCTCGGCGGCGGTCAGCACCTGCTGCACCCGGTGGATGTTCGACGCAAAACACGCCACGATCACCCGGCCCTTGGCGCTTCGGATCACATCGTGAAGCGGCTCGCCGACCGTCCGCTCGGACGGGGTGTGTCCCGGGTGGTCGGCGTTGGTGGAGTCGCCGAGGAACAGGTCGATGCCGTGGGCGGCCACCTCGCCGATGCCCTCGAGGTCGGTGGGGCGGTCGCCGATCGGGTAGGCGTCCAACTTGTAGTCGCTGGTGTAGAAGATCGTCCCCGCGGGGGGGGAGATGTGGGTGCCCAGGCAGTCGGGGATCGAGTGCACCATGTTGAAGAAACGCAGGTCGAAGGGGCCGAGCGACAGGGTCCCCGGCGCCTCGACCTCCCTCAGCTTGGCCTTGTCCAGCACCCGGTGCTCGTCCAGCTTGGCCCGCAAAATTCCGAGGGTAAGCTTGGCGCCGTAGATCGCCGGGACGTCCATCTCCTTCAGCAGGTAGGCGAGTCCGCCGATGTGGTCCTCGTGGCCGTGGGTCAGCAGGACGCCGACGACCTGGTCTTTACGTTCCTTGAGATAGGTGAAGTCGGGCAGGACCAGGTCCACGCCCAGCATCTCCTCGGTGGGAAACATCAGGCCCACGTCGACCACGAGAATTTTGCCTCCGTGCTCGAACAGGGTCATGTTGCGGCCGATCTCCCCCAGTCCTCCCAAAAAGACGATCTTGGTGGTGTCTTTGCCGGCGGTGCCGTTGCTGGTGTTGGTGGTGCGCCTTCGTGGCGTCAAGAGTTGCTCCTTACTTAAGGACTCCTGCCGAGGTGAGCACGTCCTTGAGTAGGGCTCGCTGCGCATCGTCTGCAGGAATCAGCGGCAGGCGGGGTCCGCCTACCTTGTGGCCGAGAAGTTCCATTGAGGCCTTCACGGGTATCGGGTTCGTTGTTATGCCCATGGCGTCGAACACGGGCATGAGATCTAGATGTATCTTGCGGGCTCCGGCCGGGTCGCCCGAGTTGTAGAGGCGGATCATCTCCGCCATCTGGGGGCCGACCACGTGCGACGCGACGGCGATTACGCCCACCGCTCCGACGCTCAGCCAGGGAAGCGTGTCGGCGTCGTTGCCGCAGTAGACCTGGAAGCCTTCGGGGGCGCCGGCGACGAGCCGGGCGGCACCCTGGACGCTTCCGACCGCGTCCTTGACCGCTACGACGTTCTCGATCTGAGCCAGCTCCATTATCGTCGCATGTTCGATCTTGACGACGCTCCGAGCCGGGATGTCGTACAGGATCAACGGAATGGATGTGGACTGGGCAACCGCCCTGAAGTGTGCCAGCAAGGCCGCCTGCGGGGGCTTGTTGTAGTACGGCGTGACCACCAGGGCCCCGTCCAGGCCGTCCTCTTCCGCCGCTTTGGTCAGCTTGATGGCATGGGCGGTGTCGTTGCTGCCGGTGCCTCCGATAATGGCGGCCCGGTCCCCCACCGCCTCCTTGACCGACCGCCACAGGTCTCGCTGCTCGCCGTCGGTGAGCGTTGAAGCCTCCCCCGTCGAGCCGGCGACCACGATTCCATCAGAGCCGTGGTCCAGGAGCCAGGACGCGACGCGCTGTGCCTCGTCGAAGTCGACGTTGCCATCGGTGTCGAAGGGAGTCACCATTGCGGTGATGAGATTCCCGAAACGCCCGCCCATTGCTGCTCCTTATTCCAGGGGACTTCCCAAACCGTTACGGATTTCATCGGATGGGACCGGCCGCCGATTCCTGCGTTCGCCGGGGCTTGACCTATCGCCTTACGGCTGAAGGGACCGCGCTCGAATGTTGCTCGAAAGAGTCGTCCAGGCGATTGTACCAACCATGCGGGGGCCCGCCCCCGCAACCCCCCGGGATTTGGACGCCTGCGGCGGTCTTGTCTTGATTAACCGCCCTGCGGGCGGTGCCCGGGTTGGCGCTGCGTGAGCTTTCTGCTGAAGTGGGGCGAAGAATCTGTGAGGGTTATCCCCCACTCCGAGGAGCCGGACCTCACCTCGAGGTTCGACCAGGTGTTCCCCAGCGTATGGCCCGAGTTCAATAAGCACGGGGACGTTCTCGAGCCGCTGTGGGGACGGCTCTACGAGGACCACCCGGACTTCCAGTTCGTCCTGGTGAACGACCGCACCAACTCCCTGATGGCCCGGGGCAACACCCTGCCCTTCCACTGGGACGGGGACCCCGGCCACCTGCCGGAGGGAATCGACGCCTTGGTACAGCAGGCCTTGGCCGGCGATCCATCCGGTCCGGCGCCCAACGCCCTGTCGGCCATGGCGGCGGAGGTCCCACCGGAGAACCGGTCGAGGGGCCTGGGGACGGCGCTGTTGAGGGCGATGTCGGCCCTGGCGACTGCCCACCGCCTGAACCGCCTGGTGGCGCCGCTGAGACCCACCCGCAAGTTCCGCTACCCATTAACCCCGATCGAGCAGTACATGCACTGGAAGGCGGATGACGGCCTACCGTTCGACCCCTGGATGCGCCTCCACGTCCTGCTGGGGGCAAAGATCCTCCGCCCGGCGCCCAGGTCCCTGCAGATCTCCGGGACGGTGGCGGAATGGGAGGCCTGGACCGGCATGCCGTTCCCGGCAACCGGAACCTACGTCATCCCGGACGGCCTGGCGACCCTGGAGATCGACCGCCTTCGGGATATCGGCTGCTACTGGGAGCCGAACGTGTGGATGCAGCATCCGGTGGAGCCCCGCTCTTAGACTTCCCCGCAGCGGGCGCTCCCCCGTCTTTCGAGTCCCGCTCGTCGGGCGGTCTCTCCCCGGGTGGGTTTCCCCCGGGCGGGTCTTCTTCGGGCGGTTCTTCTTCGGATGGGTCCCCGCTGAAGGTGGCAAATAGCCGGTTCCGCAGGTCCGGGTCCAATGCCGGCGGGGGCAGGGAGGTGATCTTGCGGCCGTCCGGGCTGACGAAGTCCAGCCAGCCCTCCGGGTCACCCTCCAGGGTCCACCCGCCTTCGTGCACCAGGTGGTGATGGTGCCAGCAAAGCAGCACCAGGTTGTCCTTGTCGGTCGCACCATTGTTCGTCCAGTGCTCGATGTGGTGGTTTTGGATCCAGCGCTGCCGTTCACAGCCGGGGAACCGGCATCCCTGGTCCCGGTGCCACAGCACCCGCCACAACCAACCGGGAACCTGCCGGCTTCTGCGGCCGATCCCGATCGGCTGGTGACCGGGTCCCTCAACCACCAACTCGCAGTGCCCATCGCAGCACATCCGGCGCACGGTCTCCCCGCAGACCATCGGGCCGTCTTGTAGTGAAGCAATCCCGGTCCTTGCCCCTACCAGGGCATCCAGCTCGGCGTGGATCACCACGGTTGCCCGCACCGCCTCGGCCGAGGTGTGCAGGTAGCAGGAGCAAAGCTCAACCAGGGCGTCGGCACAGGTCTGCTCGAACGAGCGCTGGTCCGGAGGCTCGACCAAGACAGCCGGGCTGCCGGCCGGATGACCGTAGCCATCAGGTGCCGAGGACGGCACCAAGGCGGCCCGGTCCTCGGGTCCGCCAGACGCCTCCTCCTCGCCCGGTTCGTCGGGTTCGGGGGTGCGTTTGCCCGCCAGGTGATCCAGGGCGTGAGCCACCACCGAGCCCTCCACATCGGGCAACAGGCCCTTGATGTGCAGCATCCGTTCCCGGTGGTCCCAAAAGTAGCGGAGCGACCGGTTCTGGTATGCCTGCCGGGCATCGGGCTCCGGTACCGGCTTTAGGCTGCGCAGCAGTCCCCTAAGGTTGGTGGCCCCCAGGTCCAGGGCCCGCTCCAGCAGCTCATCTTCGGTGTCTGGGGTGGCAAAGCAGCACAGGGCCTCGGTCCGCTCCCAGCAGATCAGTCCCTGGCCGTAGGCCTGGCGGACCTGGGGCAGGGTCTCCAGGGCTGCCGCCACCTTGACCACCCGGCTCGCCCGGTGGTTGGACCACCCGAGCTTTAACGACAGCCAGGCGGCCATGGAGGCGGCGCCGTCCCTGGTGTAGCTCCCGCTGCGGTCTTTGGCCCGGATGAGCTCCAGAAGGCTCTGGGACACCGCACATTCGGCCACCGCAAACTGCAGCAGGGCAACGTCTTGTTCCTCGGCTGAACACTGTTCAAGGATCCCCGCATCCATACCCCAATGGTAGGCAACAGGGGTGACAAAACCGGACCCGGAAAGGCGGGATGCAGAAATTTCTTGAGAAATTTCTTGGCCCGACCGGCCCGGCGCCGAGCTCAGCCCAGGACCAGCACCATCATGCCGGCCACGGTCAGCAACACGGCCGCTGCGGAAGCCAGCCGGTAGCCTTTACGGACGACCTCCTCCGCGACCGCGATACCGGTCAAAACCAGCATCAACCCAACGCCGGGGTGACCGGCCAGCATCATCGGCAGCATCAGCGCCCAGCACGCCCTAAAGCAGGCCCCCCCGTACCGCACGCCGAGCCGGCAGCACGCCCGGTCCGCCTTGCGGCCGTCGGGAGGCAGGGGCAGCGTGCGGTGGCAGGCCTTCAGGGCTCGCCTTTTGGCCGGGGTCAGCTCCCAGACGGCGGCCACCAGCAACGAACCGCCCAGCAGCCAGCGCCGGTATCCCTCCAGTCCAATCACCCAGACCAGGCCCACCCCGGCCGCCCCGGCCACTGCCCACAGCAGCAGGGAGGAGCCGGCCAAAAGCAAGCCTGCGCGCTGCCGCCGGTGCCGCTTGCTGTTTTGCATGACGTGGCGCGCCATGGGCAGCGCAGGCGGGATCATCATGGCCGCCAGCATCAACAGCCAGTTGGCCTGGCGGCCCCAGAACGAGTGGGAGTGGCCGGCGAAGAGGAGCGCAACCCAGGCGGCAAGGGCGACCGCGGCCAGCCCCCTCTCGGGGTGGCGGTGCCAGAAGCGGCGCAGAGAGCACACCCAACCGATACGGACGGGCTCCGGGCTCCGGGCTGCGGTTGCCGTCACTGGAAGAGGAGACCGGCCGGACACCCGGCAACGCTCTTGGTCACTGGAAGAAGACGCTCACCCGTCCGATGGTCACCGCAGGCTCGGGGCGGCGCTCGGCTTCGGCGAAGGCGGCGGAGGCGCCTTCTGGCATCTCAACCCGTACCGGCTTGAATGTCACCTTCACGTCCGCCTCGTTCCACAGACCGGCCTGTTTCATCGCCTGGTACAGGTCGGTGATGTCGAAAACATACTTCAGGCCCTCGGGGTGCTCGCTTTCCGGGTCCGACGCCTCTGCGGCCCCGAACAGGGAGACCAGCCCCACGCTGTAGTGGTCGTCGGTGGTTTCGTCGTCGTCGGGCAGGTTGACGAACACCTCGTACGGTGTTCCCGGCGGCCCTTCGGCCCGGATCTCCTCCACGTTGAGAAACACCCGCTCCGGCTCTGCAGGTTTGGCCCTGAAGGCGGCGTTGGTAGCGGTCGAGAAGCTGGCTGCCACCGTTTCACCGGTCAGCACCACCGGCTCCTCGGTGGCTCCTGCCAGCTCGGCCGGGCGGTCCGGCCGGACTTCCTCCGCCGGGGCCGCAAATCCCTCCGGGAGCGCCGAACGGGCTCCCGGGAAGAGCAGCGGGATCCTCTGTACCTTCTGCAGGATGTCCGGGCGGGCGAAGGGCACCGAGAACTGGTCGTAGACGTAGTTCAGGTCGCGGGTGTTCACCACCCCTCCGGAGACCTGGGTGACATCGGCGCCCGACGTGTCGCGAAAGTGGAAGGTCTGGTCGGTGGTCCAGTTGTCCGTGTCCGGGTTGCTGCGGCCCGGGCTGGTCTGGCGATCCCAGACCTCCCAGAGCCGGTCGATGTTGCAGTGGTGCAGCCAGAAGATGGGGTCCAGCCCTGCGGTGTTGAAGCTGCCCATCTGGCCCCCCACCGTCACGTGGACGGCGCCGTGCGGCACGTTCTCCAGCTCACCGATGGCACCCCCACCGTGGTTGAACCCGGTGATGGGCCCGCCGAAGCCTCCGCTGGTCGCCGGGCCCCCGGACCCGCCGGTGAAGTTGTGCTTCGCCAGGGCAGCGGTTGCCGAGGTGACCGACGCAGGCATCCCGCCGCCGGCAGCCATGGAAGGGTTGCGGCCGGGGACGAAGAGCGGGTTGGGGTCGCCGTCGGGAGTCTCCGGGTCCCGGAACGCCTGCGGCAGCTGGTTGGTGGGAGAACCCCGGTCGTAGTTCCAGTACGGCAGCGCCCAGCCGGCCTTCGTGGCGGAGTCGACCTTGTCGCTGGTCTGGATCGCCGCCCGGCAGATCTGCTCGAACCAGTACAGGTACATCCGGTGCCAGGGCAGGAAGAACCAGGTGGCGTGCTGGCAGGTGTTGCGCCAGGTGTCGGCGGCCGTATTGCCGTGGATGGCCGCCTGGTAAGCCAGGCTGGTCGGGTTGCTGGCCGGGCGGGAATTCATTATCCGGATGGCTTCGGCATAGGCGGTGATCGCGGGATGCCACTGCTGCGCCTGCTCCAGCTTCCAGATGTCCCGCCGGATGCGGGTTACCGGTTCGGTCCCCAGATCTTTGGATGGACCCTGCCCCTCGCGTGCGGTGGCCACCACTTTTTCGCCGCTGTTCATCCAAAGCCTCCCAACTGACTTCCAGGCCGCCGGGAGCGGCCCGCCCCAGCCCTAAACGATGAGCCATGAGACGGCCGATGCCAAGGGGCACGTGGAAAAGAGGACCCGGCGGGCCGAGCTTAATTACGATACGATCCGGTTCCGTATCGAATTAGCCCCGGGGGGATTGATGGACGCAAGCAAGGCCTACGCAAGACGCTGGTGGACGTTGGTGGTGCTCAGTTTGAGCCTGGTTGTCATCGGCCTGGACAACACCATCCTCAACGTCGCCCTGCCCACCTTGGTGCGCGAACTTTCCGCCACCCAAAGCGACCTGCAGTGGATGATCGACTCCTACGTCCTCATCTTTGCCGGCCTGCTTCTGACGATGGGCAGCTTCGGCGACCGCTTCGGCCGCAAGCGCGCGCTGCTGAGCGGCCTTGTGATCTTCGGGGTCGCATCGTACGGCTCCTCCATGGCCACCACCTCCGCGCAGTTGATCGGCGGCCGTGCGGTCATGGGCATCGGCGCCGCCCTTATCATGCCCTCGACTCTCTCGATCATCACCACAATTTTCACCGGGAAAGAGCTGGGCAAGGCCATCGGCATCTGGGCCGGCGTGGCCGGGATAGGCATCGTCGGCGGTCCCGTGATCGGCGGGTGGCTGCTGGAGCATTTCTGGTGGGGCTCGGTCTTCCTGGTCAACATGCCCATCGTCGCCGTGGCGATGGCGCTCGCAGTCTGGCTCATCCCCGAGTCCAAGGACCCCAACGCCACCCCGCTGGACCTGGTGGGAGCGGGGTTGTCGATAGCCGCGCTGGTCACCCTGGTCTACGGTCTCATCGAAGCCCCCAAGCACGGCTGGACCGGCGATGAGACGCTGATTGCACTGGGAATCGGCGGCGTTCTGCTGCTGGCCTTCATCATCTGGGAGATACGGACTCCCCATCCAATGCTGCAGATGAGCTTTTTCCGCAACCGGCGGTTCTCAATTGCCAACCTGTCGATCACATTCACCTTCTTCGCCCTGTTCGGCAGCGTGTTCATGCTGACCCAGCACCTGCAGTTCGTCCTCGGGTTCAGCCCTCTGGAGGCGGGGACCCGGGTGATGCCGGTGGCGACGATGATTATCAGCGCACCGCTCAGCGCCAAGCTGGCGGAGAAGTTCGGCGCCAAGCTGATCGTCTTTCTGGGACTGGTCACCGTGGCCGCATCGTTCCTGCTGTTCTCCACGCTCGAGGTGACCGGCTACGCCACCATCGGGTGGGGCCTGGCGGTTCTCGGGTTCGGCATGGGGCTGGTGATGGCGCCGGCGACGGAGTCGATCATGGCGTCGGTGCCGCTGGCCAAGGCCGGCGTCGGGTCGGCCATGAACGACACCACGCGGGAAGTCGGCGGCGCCCTGGGCGTCGCGGTCCTGGGCAGCATATTTTCGTCGGCCTACGCCACCGAGATCGGCCCGGCCCTTCGCGGCCTGCCGGCCGAGCTTGCCGGCGCGGCCGGTGACTCGGTGGGCGCGGCGACAATCATCGCCGGACAGATCGGCGGGCAAGCCGGCCAGGCGCTGGCCGCGGCGGCGAAGATCGCCTTCGTAGACAGCCTGAGCAGCACGCTTGTCGTGGCGGCGGGAATTGCACTCGCCGGGGCCCTCATCTGCCTGATCTTCCTGCCTTCGCGGGGAGCCGAACCCGAGGACGCCGGGGCGCTGGAGCACCATTCGCCGCTGCTGGACGCCGAGCTGGCTCTGGACGCACTCATCGGGCTGCCGGAGCCGGTGGTGCCCGCCGTGCCGCAGCGGCAACCCTCCCCCATACAGCTGGCGCTGGCGCAGATGCCCTTCCAGGCGGGGACCGGAACCGTCAAGTCCAACCTGCACCGGTTCGGGCAGGTTGCGCTGGCTCACTACGGCAACGGCGGAGGCCGGCCGGGGGCGGAGGCACCGGATCTGCGGCCGCTCGCCGGCTACCTGCTGCTGGAGCAGAGGTTCGACCGGATAAACGCCGGCATCGACCCCCACCATGCGGCCTACATGTTCGTGGGAGCGATAGCCGCCAAGGCGGCCGAGCACCCCCTCCACCGCCTTGCAGAAACCGGCGCCGGCGGGGACTTCCTGGAGGAAGCGGTCGGGATGCTGGTTGACGGAATCGGTCGCCGGGAAGTAGTACCTACAGGATGAACGAAGCCCAGGCGGCGGCGCTGCGCAAACCGGGCAGGCCCCGGGATGAAGAGCTGCAGGACACCATCATCCACGCCGCCCTGGAGACCTTCGTGGAAGAGGGGCTGGATGCGGCCAGCGTCGAGGGCATAGCCTCCCGGGCCGGGGTGGGCAAGGCCACGATCTACCGCAGGTGGCACTCCAAAGAGGACCTGATCAGCGACGCCATCTTCCAGTGCGCGGAGAGCGTGGCAGCACCCGACACCGGATCCACCAGGGGGGACCTGATCGCCTTGATGAGCAAGCTCCAGAACGACCTGAGTTGCTCGATGGGCGGGCAGATCTTCCCCCGCATGGTGGGTGAGGTGTGGGACCGGACTCCGCTGGGAGAGGCCTTCGCCCAGGCCGTCATCAGTCCTCGCCGGCAACTGATCTTCGAGGTCCTGAGCCGGGGGGCCGCCCGGGGTGAGCTCCGTGAGGGCTTCGACGCGGAGCTGATTGCCGACACTCTCTCAGGAGCGGTGATCGTCAGGCGGATGGTGGCCGGCCCGCTGGACGACAAGCCCGCCGACCGGGTCGAACGGCTGGTCGATCTGGTCCTGGAGGGACTGGCCGGCCCCGTTCAGTAGGTCCTACAACGCCAGGTAGTGCTCCAGCCCCACGGTCAGACCCGGGTGCTTTGAAATCTCCCGGATTCCGACGATCACTCCCGGCATGAACGACTTGCGGTCGATCGAGTCGTGGCGGATGGTCAGCAGCTGGCCCGGCCCCCCGAACAGGACCTCCTGGTGTGCGACCAGGCCGGGCAGGCGAACGCTGTGGATGTGGACGTCCTCCCGCTTGGAACCCCTGGCGCCGGGGATGTTCTCCTTCATCGTCCCCGGACGGTCGGCCGGAGCCTGCCTGCGGCCTTTGAGGATCACGTCGGCGGTCTGCAGGGCGGTTCCGGAGGGGCTGTCCATCTTGCCGCTGTGGTGAAGCTCGATGATCTCGGCGTCGGGCATCCAGGCGGCCGCCATTTGTGCGAACTTCATCGCCAGCACGGCGCCGATGGCAAA
The DNA here is from genome assembly GCA_029263035.1 of Actinomycetes bacterium. GTDB lineage: Bacteria > Actinomycetota > CADDZG01 > JAHWKV01 > JAHWKV01 > JAJCYE01. The sequence goes on along the minus strand of JAJCYF010000170.1, from coordinate 4,877 downwards.
GTTGGGGGCGATCAGCACGTTGCCCTCGCACTTGGGGGCCAGCTCTTCGATCCCGGCGATCACCGAAGCCGGAATGCCGGAAGCCCCGACGACGATGTGGATGCCGTTCTTCATGCACCACGGGATGTTCTCGGCGGCTCCTTCGGCGTTGGTGAAGTCCACGGCCACCTGCACGCCGTTCTCGACCAGCGCCTCCAGGCTGGACAACCCGATGTCCACCTCTTCGGTGAGCTCCAGGTCTTCCTCCGCCTCCACGGCGGCGCAGACTTCCTGTCCCATCCGGCCGTTGGCACCGATTACCGCCACCCTGATCATGAGCGGTCCCACCCGGCGAAATCCTTTTCCCGGAACGGTCCGATGGCGGTCAGGACCCGGCTCCCCGGTTGCAGCAGGTCCTTGGCCACCGTGGCCACGTCGTCGATGGTGACTGCGTCCACCCGGGCGATTATCTCGTCGATCGACAGGATCTCCCCGCCGGTCACCTCGGACTTGCCCATCCGGGTCATCCGGGAGGCGGGGTCCTCCAGCGCCAGCACGACCGCACCCCGCATGTGGCATTTGGCGTGGTCCAGCTCCGACTCCGTGACCCCGGATTCAAGCATCAGGTCCATCTGTTTGACTATCAGGTCGACCACCTCCCGGGCGCTGCCGGGAGCCGTGCCGGCGTAGATTCCGTAGGTGCCGGTTTCCATGAACAGGTTGCGGTAGGAAAACACCGAATAGGCCAGGCCCCTGGTCTCGCGGATCTCCTGGAATAGCCGGGAGCTCATCCCGCCGCCCAGCAGCACATCCAGTACCCCCCAGGCGAACCGCAGCGGATGCCCGCTCGGGTACCCGAGACCGCCGATGACAATGTGGGCCCCCTCAGTCTTTCTTTTCAGAACCCGCAGGCGGCTGGAGGGGATGGGGTCGACGGTCTCCCGGACCGCCCGCCCTGCGCTCTCACCGAAGTTGTCGCTCACCCGGCGCACCACCTCGTCATGCTCGACGTTGCCCGCGGCCGCCACCACGATGTTGTGGGAGTTGTAGTTTTCGGAGTGAAAGGATCGAAGAGCGTCCTGGTCGATGGAGCCGACGGTCTCGACCGTGCCCATGATCTCCCGGCCCAGCGGGTGCTCGCCGAACAGCGTCTGGGCGAAGAAGTCGTGGATCAGATCTTCTGGGGTGTCCTCGTGCATCGCCAGCTCTTCGAGAATCACGTTGCGCTCGGCCTCGATATCCGCCGGAGCGATCGACGAGTTCTGGATCATGTCGGAGAGCACCTCGGCCGCCATCGGCAGGTCCTTGTCCAGGACCCGGCCGTAGTAGCAGGTGTACTCCTTCTCGGAGAAGGCGTTGGCCTCTCCCCCGCAGCCGTCGAAGATCTCGGCGATATCCCGGGCCGACCTCGTCTCGGTGCCCTTGAACAGAAGGTGCTCCAGGAAATGCGATGACCCCTGGAGAGGGGCCGGCTCATCGCGTGAGCCGACCCCCACCCAGTACCCGAGGGCGACTGAGCGCACCTCGGGCATGTGTTCGGTCAGAACGGTCAGCCCGCTGGGCAGAACCGTTCTCTCGAAGGGTCGATCGGGGCTTGTCGTTGCTATCGCCTTCCGGCTGGCCGGCGGCCACGATCGCGATCGCCATCGCGGCGAGGCCGGTCGCCGCCGGGACGGGACTGGCGGGGGTTCTTGGCCTCGTAGTCGTCGGGCAGCTCGGCGACCCGGGGAGGCAGCGTGACGGGCGTCAGCGAGATCTTGCCCCGGGAGTCGATCTCGGTGACCTCGACCTCCAGGGTGTCGCCCTCGCTGAGGACGTCCTCCACCCGCGCCAGGCGGATGTCTCCGCCGAGTTTGGAGATGTGCACCAGACCGTCGGTTCCACCGGTCAGGTTGACGAAGGCGCCGAAGTCCACGATCTTGACCACTCGGCCCATGAAACGTTCGCCGGGCTCCGGGATCTTGGGGTTGGCGACCTCTTCGATCATCCGCTTGGCCTCGTCGGCGGCAGACTGCTCGATGGCTCCGATCCGGACGGTACCGTCGTCCTCGATGTCGATCTGTACGCCGGTGAGAGCGACGATCTCGTTGATCCGCTTGCCCTTCGGGCCGATGACCTCGCCGATCTTTTCGATCGGGATCTTGATGGCGATGACCCTCGGCGAGTTCGGGTTGAGCTCGGCACGGGGACCGTCCAGGACCTCGGCGATCTTGCCCAGGATGTGCAGGCGGGCGTCCCGGGCCTGGTTCAGGGCCGCGGCCAGGACCTCGGTCGGGATGCCGGTGATCTTGGTGTCCAGCTGCAGGGCGGTGATCATGGTTGCCGTGCCGGCAACCTTGAAGTCCATGTCGCCGTAGCCGTCCTCGGCGCCCAGGATGTCGGTCAGGGTGACGAACTTGTCGCCCTCGTTGATCAGTCCCATGGCGATGCCGGCGACGGGAGCCCGCAAAGGCACCCCGGCGTCCATCATGCACAGGCTCGACGCGCAGACGCTGGCCATCGAGGTCGACCCGTTGGAGCTCATGACCTCACTGACCACCCGCAGGGCGTAGGGGAAGACCTCAGAGTCCGGAATGACCGGCAGAAGGGCCCGCTCCGCCAGGGCGCCGTGGCCGATCTCACGCCGCTTGGGACCGCGCATGAAGCCGGTCTCACCGGTGGAGAAGGGAGGGAAGTTGTAGTGGTGCATGTAGCGCTTGGAGTCCTGCATGCCCAGGTCGTCCAGCTGCTGCTCCATCTTCAGCATGCCCAGCGTGACGGTGGAGAGCACCTGGGTCTCACCCCGGTTGAAAAGCCCGGTGCCGTGAACCCGGGGGATCAGGCCGACGTCGCAGGAGATCGCCCGGATGTCGGCGAGGCCGCGGCCGTCGATGCGCACGCCGTCGTTGACGATGCGGCTGCGGATGAGGCTCTTGGTGAGCTTGCGAATGGCGGCTTTGACCTCGCCTCCACGGTCTGCGAACTCATCGGCCAGGTCTTCTTTAACTTTGGTGCCGATCTCGTCCAGCGTCAGCTCGCGCTCGGCCTTGCCGGAGATGGTGATCGCCTTCAGGATGTCGGCCTTGGCCAGCTCGGACACCTTGGCGTAGACGTCCTCCTCGACCTCCGTGGCGATGATGAACTTCTTGCGCTGCTCCTTGACGCCGGCAGCGTCGACCAGGTCCTCTTGAAGCTCGATGACGTCCAGGATTGCGTCCTTGGCGAATTCCAGGCCGTCGGCGACGACTGCCTCGGTGATCTCCGCTTCACCCTCGGCGACCAGCTCAAGCGAAATCTCGGTGGCTCCGGCTTCGACCATCAGCACGTCCACGCCGTCGTCGGCGCTGCGCCGGCCGGCCACGACCATCTCGAAGGTCGCCTGCTCGCCCTGCTCCCAGGAGGGGTTGGCTACCCACTCACCCTTGAGGTGGGCGATGCGAACCGCTCCGACCGGCCCCTCGAAGGGGATTCCGGAGAGCATCAGCGACGCCGAGGCGGCGTTGATGGCCAGGATGTCGTACGGGTTTTCCGTGTCGACCCCGTTGACGATGGCCACGACGTGGACATCGTTGCGGAAACCGTCGGGAAAGCAGGGACGCAGGGGACGGTCGATCAGGCGGGCGGTAAGCGTCGCCTTCTCGGATGCCTTGCCCTCACGGCGGAAGAAGCCGCCGGGGATCTTGCCTGCCGCGTACATCCGCTCTTCAATGTCTACGGTCAGGGGGAAGAAGTCGGTGCCTTCCCGGACACTGCTGGCTGCGGTTACCGCAACGGTGATGGTGGTTTCGCCGATTGAGGCCAGGACTGCGCCGTCGGCCAGCTTGGCCAGACGGCCGGTTTCGAACTTGACTACAGGCTCGCCGATTTGAAGCTCGACGGAATGTATGCCGCTCATTTGTACCTCCACATGATTGCGGGAGGTGGAGCCTTTTCGACCAGTTGTCAGTGGTGAGAGCTCAGCGAGGTGTTGTTAAGCGCTCGCAACTGATAACTGGGCCAGGTGATCCTTCCCTCCCGATTTAACGCATCTCGGATGAGTGCGATTCAGGGTTTTAGAAGGCCCTCTCTTTCTTTAACGATGAAGCTATCGACGCAGGCCCAGGCTCTCGATCAGGGACCGGTATCTTTCGACATCTTCCTTCTTCAGGTACTCAAGGAGCCGCTTGCGGCGGCCGACGAGGCGCAGAAGGCCCCGGCGTGAGGAGTGATCCGATTTGTGGGTACGCAGATGGTCGGTCAGCTCAATGATCCTCTTGGTGAAGATCGCGACCTGGACCTCAGGAGATCCGGTGTCGGTGTCGGACCGGCGGTGGTCCGCGATGATTTCAGCTCTGCCAGTGGTGTCGAGTGCCATAGAACCTTCTGTCGTCCAGATCTAATGTCTACCGATGCGCGAGGGACCATGCCCTGCAACTGCTGGTAGTTCATTCGATCTTAGCATGCGCCGGGCGAACCGCCCTGCGATCAATTATTCCGACATAAGGTCGACCAGGCATTTCGGTTGTCCTAGACTGTCGCGATGCGTCGAATCCTTCGGATTTGTTTTATTCCCGTCGTCATCCTACTGCTGGGAGCCCTATCTTCGGTTTCTGCGTGGGGTTCATCTGTCGGAGACGGGATAGATGGCGAGATCGATGCCTTGGTCCCCGGAGGCGGTGCACCTGCCCCTCCCCCTGCCCCCGGAGCCCGAGGCACAGACGGTGACGGTGACAGCAGTGGCAGCGGGCAGAATGGGGCCGCCCAGCCGGGAGCCTCAGCGGTGGGCCAGTCGGGGCAGTCCGGCCGTGTGATACCGCCGCCGGCGCCGCCTCCCCCGCCGGCAAGGACCACCACAAGGTCATCGTCTACATCGACCAACCGCTCGTCGACTTCCAATGCGGCATCGTCGACCCCGGATCCTCTGCTGTCGCCGAGCCCTT
>JAJCYF010000169.1 GCA_029263035.1 Actinomycetes bacterium | reverse complement strand
CCATCCGGGGGCTCCGCCCCCGGAATCCCCCGCAAACCTGCCCTGCAACGGTACCTTCGCCTGCCAGGGGGCGGTCAAAGGGACCTTCCGCTCAGCTTGGGAAGCGCGGTGTACAGCACCATCCCCAGCGCAGCGGCGGCGAACGGCAGCATATAAACCGGCGCAAAGGACAGTGCCAGCGTCATTCCGGCGATCACCGCCGTCCACGCATACATGATCAGAACCGCCTGGCGGTGGCCGTGCCCCAGTTCCAGGAGACGGTGGTGCAGGTGCTCCTTGTCCGGGTGGAAAACCGGCAGGCCCTTCTTGGCCCGCCGCACGATAGCCAGCGCGGTGTCCAGCAGCGGAATGGCCAGCACGATCAGCGGTATCGCAAGGGGGAGGTAGAACAAAAACGCGGCGGAGATGTCCGACTGGTTCTGCGTCGCGGAGCGCCCGACGCCGGCCACCGTGGAGGTGGCCAGCAAAAAGCCCAGGACCATACTGCCCGAGTCCCCCATAAAGATCTTTGCCGGATTGAAGTTGAACCGGAGGAATCCGATGGTCATGCCGACGATGACCGCCGAGATCAGTGCGGCCGTGGGCTCGGGGCCGGCCAGCCCCTGCAACCTCAGCTGGTAGGTGTAGACGAAGAAGGTGGCGGCAGCGATTGCCGTGACGCCCGCCGCAAGTCCGTCGAGCCCGTCCATCAGGTTTACGGCGTTGACGATGAGAACAATCCAGGCGATCGTGGCAAGAGCGGAGACGTCCGGAGACATCGATAGCGCACCCACCCCGCGGAAGGGGACCCGGAAATACTCCAGGCGGACGCCGCTGAGGAAGACGAATCCCGCGGCCATCAGCTGCCCGGCCAGCTTCACCGGCGCCCCCAGGCCCTTCAGGTCGTCCACCACACCGAGGGCGAAGATGATCGCGGTCCCGATGACGATGGCGAACAGCTCGGGGGCCGGCCAGACGAACAACGGCCGGAAAGAACCGCCGAACGGCCCCAAAAACGAGGCGAATGCCAGAGAGACAATGAATCCAATGAACATGGCAGCGCCGCCCAGCGTCGGCGTGGGTACGGCATGCACCTTGCGGTCGTTCGGCACATCCACGGCCCCCAGCCGGCGGCTGAAGGCCAGCACCGGCGGAGTCGCGATATAGGTGACCAGGGCCGCAACGGCCAGGACCATCAGGTAAAGGATCATCGGCGGACATTGTATTCCCGGCTTTGGTCCGCGCCGGCAAACTGCATTTGACCGTTCCCATGCGCAGCCTTACGGTTCAGGTACATGGACAAGTACTGGGCAGCCCTGGAGCAGACCGATCCGGACATCGCAGGGCTGATCACCGGCGAAGCAAAACGCCAGGCCCAGACCATCCGGCTCATCGCATCCGAGAACTACGTGTCGGAGGCGGTTCTGGCCGCTACCGGATCACTTCTCACGAACAAGTACTCGGAGGGCTACTCCGGCAAGCGCTACTACGAGGGCCAGCAGTTCATCGACCCGATCGAGGACCTGGCGGTCCAGAGGGCCAAGGATCTGTTCGGTGTCGAGCACGCCAACGTCCAGCCCTACTCCGGCTCACCGGGCAACCTGGCGGTCTACCTGGCCTTCCTGGAACCCGGCGACACGGTGATGGGGATGGCACTGCCTTCGGGGGGCCACCTGACCCACGGCTGGAGTGTCTCCGCCACGGGCCGGTGGTTCCGGGCGGTCCAGTACGGCGTGCGCAGGGACAACCACCTGATCGACTACGACGAGATGCGGGACCTCGCGATCAAAGAGAAGCCGAAGCTGATCTGGGCCGGCGGCACCGCCATCCCCCGGCAGATCGATTTTTCGATCTTTGCCGAGGTGGCCAGGGAGGTCGGAGCGGTCTTCGCCGCCGACATCGCCCACATCGCGGGTCTGGTGGCCGGCGGGGCCCATCCCTCCCCCGTCCCCCACGCCGATGTCGTCACCACCACCACCCACAAGACCCTGCGCGGCCCCCGCGGGGCCATGGCCATGTGCCGGACGGAGCACGCCAAGGCGCTCAACTTCGCGGTGTTCCCCGGATTGCAGGGCGGACCCCACAACCACACGACCGCCGCGATCGCGGTTGCGCTGAAAGAAGCGTCGCAACCCGACTTCAAGGATTACGCCCACCAGATCGTGGCCAACGCCAAGGCTCTCGCGGCCGCTCTCACCGAGCGCGGGTTCGACCTGGTCTCCGGCGGCACCGACAACCACCTGATCCTGATCGACCTGACCAACAAGGGGGTGTTCGGCAAACCCGCCGCCAAGGCGCTGGACCGGGCCGGCATCGAGCTCAACTACAACACCGTCCCCTTCGACCCCCGCAAACCCTTTGACCCGTCGGGCATCCGGTTGGGGACCCCCTCGGTCACGACCCGGGGAATGAAGGAGCCGGAGATGGAACAGATCGCCGAATGGATGGACCGGGTTATCTCGAACCCCGAGGACGACGACCTCACCAAGAAGGTGTCCGCAGAGATCCACGAGCTGTGCCGAAGCTTCCCGGCGCCGGGGACCATCACCGGGTAGGGCCCGGGCCCTCCCTACGGATCCACCGCCAGCTCCGCCCACACGCCGTTGCGCTGCCGATCCACTCCCCAGCCGGAGCAGAGCCGGTCCACCATCACCAGGCCCCAGCCGCCCAGCTCCTTCGGCGGCCTGTTGATCGCCTCGTGCGGATCAAAAAGCGCACCGGGCTGCGTCACCAGAATCCGAATGAAACCGTCCGAGCGCTCGATGTTCACCTCGAACTCGTCCTGCTCGTCCCTGCAGCCGTGCCGCATCGCATTGGTAGCCAGCTCGGTCAGGACCAGGGAGGCGGCGTAGAGATCGGCTCGCGACAGGGGAACGGCCAGATGCCCGAGCATAGCCCGGGCTTTAGCCGCCGATTCCGAACGACACAAAAGACGTTCGTGCAGGTCCTCCAGAGCACCCTCCAAGAAAGCCGGTCCCCCGGTTTGATGAACTGGCCGCTATGATTGGTGCCCCGAAAGCATGGGTTGCACACATGCCAGACATCTGCCCCGGGGGGTTGCGACTTGTCAGAGGTTGAGCAGGACAAAAAAGTAGACGAAGCGCGGACCCTGCTGGAAAGCGTGGTTCTCCTCGAGACGGTGGCGGTCGAGCGGGAGACCAAGGCCGAGGACCTCGTGGAGTCTCTGGCCGACAAGGGGATGGAGCCCGAAGAGGTGGCGGAACGGCTGGACATCCCGGACGCCGCCGTCCAAACCATGCTCGATCGTGAACACCCCAATCCGCCGCACCAGCGCATGGGAGTCTCGGAGGAGACGGTGAAAAGGCTTGATCCGTTCAAGCCTCGCAAATCCAAGGACTAAGCCGGACCCTCACACTCCTCACGCTCGATCTGGTGAATCTGATCGACTCTCGGCTGGTGCCGGCCGCCCTCAAATTCGGTGCTCAGGAAAATGTCGACGATCTCCTGGGCCATGTGGGGGGTGACGATCCGGGCTCCCATTGCCAGCAGGTTGGCGTCGTTGTGCAGGCGGCACATCTTTGCGGTCCAAAGCTCGTTGCACAGCGCCGCCCGGGCCCCGTGAACCTTGTTCGCGGCCAGTTGTTCACCCTGCCCGCTGCCCCCCAGGACGATGCCCCGCTCGGCTTCGCCTTTCACCACGGCACGGGCGGCGGCGGCGCAGAAGGCCGGGTAGTCCACGGACCGCTCGGAGTCGGTCCCGCAGTCCTGCACCTCGTGTCCCTGGGAGTTCAGGTACTCGACCAGGGCCGTCTTCAGGGCATATCCGGCGTGGTCGGAAGCGATGGCTATTCTCATCTGTCGCACTCTATCCGATGCTGCTAGCGCAGGATCCGGGGCTCCCCGAGCATCGAGATGACCGTGGAGGGCGGTGCACTCAGCGTTCCGCCGTCGACGTAGATGCCCGGCCCGGTCCCCAGATCCAGCAGGACCTCCTGAAGGACGGCGTGGGTGGGGTTGCCGCTCGGGTTGGCGCTGGTGGCCACCAGCGGGCCGCAGTCGCGTAACAGCTCCAGCGTGAACGGGTGGTCGGGGATCCTAAGACCCACCGTGGTGCCGTCGCCGCCGATGTCCGGCACGTCCTCGGTGGTCCGCACCACAATCGTCACCGGCCCCGGCCAGCTGCTCATCGCCATCTCCAGTGCTTCCTTGTCGAACTCGCCCAGGGTCCGGGCGGTCTTGATATCGGGAACCAGGATGGGCAGCGGCTTGGAGCGCGGCCTGTTCTTGAGCTTGAAGATCTTGTTGATTGCTTGCGGGCGGTCCAGCCTGGCAGCAACCCCGTAGACGGTGTCGGTGGGGATGACCACCACTCCCCCCTCCTCAAGGACCTTGGCAGTCTTGTAGAGGGCGGTGCGGGACCCGGCCGAAAGGATGGTGGCTATGGTTTCCGCCCTTCGGCAAAGCGGGGCCTGCCCGCCAGATCGCTGGTTATCTGCACGCTTTTGTACCTCTTTCCGAACCAGATGCTCAAATCGTGCCACTGAGAGGAGCCCGCCGTCTCCATCACCATCCGGCCGCCCGGTGCCAGCCAGTCGAACCCCTCACGGATGATCCGGATGCTGGTGGCCATCCCGGCATCTGCGGACAGCAGAGCCATCTCCGGCTCGTGCTCGCGTACCTCCGCGGGCGCAGCGGCCAGAACCTCCTGCGACAGGTAGGGCGGGTTTGACACGATCAAGTCGAAGTTACCTCTTTCAGTTTTCGGCAGGGGCGAGAACAGGTCTCCGAAGTAGAGCTCAACGTTGGCCGCCCCGGTCAGCTCCAGGTTGCGATCCGCCCACCTATAGGCATCTTCGCTGATCTCGGTCGCCCAGACCCGGCAATCCGGGCGCTCGGTGGCCAGGGACAGGGCAATGGCTCCGCTGCCCGTCCCGATATCGAGGATCCGGGGGCTCCGCAGGCCTTCCAGGAGCTCTAGACACCTCTCCACAAGCATCTCGGTCTCCGGCCGGGGGACCAGAACACCCGGGCCGACCCTGAGTGCCAGGCGGCGAAAGCTCTGGACCCCGGTAATGTACTGCAGCGGGCTGCCGGAACACCGCGCCGCCACCATCTTGTCGATCTCGGCGGCCTGAGCCAGGGTCACGGGGCCATCCGAGCCGGCGTAAAGGTCCGCCCGGCGCCGGCCGAGCACGTGGCCGATGAGAATCTCCGCCTCGTTCCGGGCGCCGGAGATCCCGGACCGCTCCAGGTCCCGGGTTGCTGCGCCGAGCAGGCCGGCTACCGTGTACCGCACCTCATTCGCCGGTCAACTGTTCGGTCCGCAGTTTGGTGATCAGCGCGTCGATGAACGGGTCGATTCCTCCGCTCATCACGTCCGGCACGTTGTGGACCGAGACTTTCACCCGGTGGTCGGTCACCCGGTTCTGGGGGAAGTTGTAGGTACGGATCTTCTCGGAACGGTCGACGCTGCGAACCTGGCCCTTGCGAGCGGCCGAGTCTTCGGCGGCCCGGCGATCCAGCTCGATCTGGTGCAGGCGGGCCCTCATGATCCGCAGAGCCTTGTCCCGGTTCTGCAGCTGGGACTTCTCGTCCTGGCAGGTCACGACGGTATTTGTCGGGAGGTGGGTCAGGCGCACGGCGGAGTCGGTGGTGTTGACCGACTGCCCTCCGGGGCCGGATGAGCGGAAAACATCCCACTTCAGGTCATTCGGGTGGATCTCAACCTCGACCTCCTCCGCCTCCGGCATCACCACCACGCCTATGGCGGAGGTGTGAAGGCGTCCCTGGGACTCGGTCTCCGGGACCCGCTGGACCCGGTGCACACCGGCCTCATGCTTCATCCGGGAGTAGGCGCCTTTGCCCTTGACCGCGAAGGTCACCTCCTTCAAGCCCCCCATGTTGGATGGGTTCGAGCTCAAGATCTCGGTCTTCCAGCCCCGCCGCTCGGCGTATCCCTCGTACATCCGGAAGATCTCGCCGGCAAACAGCGCCGATTCGTCACCGCCCTCTCACGCTTTGACCTCGACTATCACGTCTTTGTTGTCGGTGGGGTCGGTCGGGACCAGAAGGACCTTCAGCTCCTCCTCGAGGCGGGCTGCCAGCGCCCCCTGTTCGGAGATCTCGGCCTCCGCCATCTCCTTCATCTCGGGGTCGGAGGTCTCGTTGAGGAGCTTTTTTGCCTCCTCCACCTCCTCGAGCGCGGCCTTCCACCTGCGATAGGTCAACACGGTGGGCTCAAGCTCGGAGTTCTCCTTGCCCAGCTCCCTCAACATGGTGGCGTTGGACGTCACATTGGGGTCCATGAGCCGGGCCTGGACCTCCTGGTAGCGCGTGTCGATCTCGTCCAGCCGGCCGAACAAAACTTCCTTGCTCACCAGTTCACCTCGAAGAATTCTTTATCCGGACGCGCCGGTAGTCCTCAAAATAATTGAGAGTCGCTAAGCGGGCTCTACCCCGGGAAGACCCTTTTCCGGCTGGAGCATGTGATCCGGACTCTCCACCGGGGACTTGACCTCGTAGACCGTGACCGTCTCCGCCTCGGTAACCGAGGTGCGGTTGATAACGCCCTCCATAGCGGCGATTGCCACCTCGATCTGGTCATGTGTCGGCGGGCGGGTGGTGATCTTCTGCAGTGCGAGACCCGGCAGGGATACGGTACGGAAGATGACCGACCTGTCGTTCTTGCCGGCGGCCCGGATCACCTCGTAGGACAGCCCGGCAACCACCGGGATCATCAGGACCCGGGCGGCGAGCTTGAACGCCAGCGGCGCGTCGGACAGCAGCACGTCGGCCAGGAAGTGGCCGATGATCGCCACGAACATGACTATGAACAAAAAGTTCGTGCCGCACCGCACGTGAAGGGTCGAGTAGCGGTCGATGACCTCGGGTTCCATCGGGTCGTCGTTCTCGTAGGCGTAGATGGTCTTGTGTTCGGCGCCGTGGTACTGAAAAACCCGTTTGATGTCGGGCACCAGCGAGATCAGCAGGATGTATCCCAAAAAGAAGCTGATCCGGATTCCGCCCTCGAAGATGTTCTGCAGGAGGTCTCCCTCCACGCCGATCCGGTTGCCGCCCCACTTGGAGATGAAGGCGGGAATGGTCACGAAGAGGGCCAGGATTATGACCATGCCGATACCCAGGCTGGCGTTCATCGCCTTTTCGACCTTGGCAATGTCCTCCGGGCTGTCGTCCTCCTCCTCCACCGCGTAGGAGCCGGAGATCTTGAGCGCCTTGAAACCGAGATTCAGAGACTCGGCGAGCGTCCACACCCCCCGAAGGAGGGGCTTGCGGGTCCATTTGTGCTCCGCGGCGTAGCGGGGCAGCGGGAAGGCGTGGACCGCAATCTCCTTGTTGGGCTTGCGAACCGCCACGGCCCAGGACTCCGGACCGCGCATCATCACGCCCTCCATCACGGCCTGTCCTCCTATGGAGGGCTTACTGGCCATGGTGAGACCTCATGGGAAAGCGAGCACAGGAGTGCACGGTTGTGATCGCTCGGCTCAAGCGGTTCCTACTCAGCAGGAGGGGCGGCGCCGGCGCGTTTGCCGTACTTGCGCTCGAATCGCTCGATCCGTCCACCGGTGTCGACCATCTTCTGCTTGCCTGTGTAAAAGGGGTGGCACTGCGAGCAGAGCTCGGTGCGCAGCTCCGATACCGTCGACCGGGTTTCAAACGTGTTGCCACAGGAGCAGTGCACCGTGGCGGTCTTGTAATCGGGGTGAATTCCCGTCTTCACTTAAGTCTCCTCTTCAAATCTTTACCTATCCCGAGAGTAACACCGCCGTCCGCAAGCTATCTAGTTCTGCCGTGAGGGGTAGGATTTACGGTATGGACGCCGAAGCGATTCGCAAGGACTTCCCGGTACTTTTCCAGCAGGTCAACGGCCACCCGCTCGTCTACCTGGATAACGGCGCCACCGCCCACCGGCCGCTGTCGGTGATTGATGAGGTAAAGCGGTTCGAGGAGGAGGACAACTCCAACGTCCACCGCTCGGTTCACACCCTGGGACAGCGGGCTACGGTCCTGTTCGAGGGAGCCCGCACCAAGCTGGCGGCGCTGCTCGGCGTGCCGGAGACCAGGGGCCTGATCTTCACCAAGTCGGCAACCGAATCGCTCAACCTGGTGGCCTACGCCTGGGGACGTCATCACCTGACCGAAGGCGACGAGGTCCTCATAACGGAGATGGAGCACCACTCCAACATCGTGTCCTGGCAGCTTGCCTGCAAGGACACCGGTGCGGTGATCCGGGCCATCCCGGTTGACGAGAACGGCATTCTGGACCTGGCCGAGTACGAGCGGCTGCTGTCCTCCAGGACCAAGGTTGTGGCGGTCACTCATGTTTCGAACGTCCTGGGCACCATCAACCCGATCGCCGAGATGGCCGCCAAAGCTCACGAAGCCGGAGCCATCGTGGTCTGCGACGGAGCGCAGGCGGTTCCCCACATGGCGGTGGACATCCCTTCCTTGGGCTGCGACTTCTACGCCGGAACCGGCCACAAGATGTGCGCCCCGACCGGAATCGGCTTTCTGTGGGGACGGGAAAGCATTCTGGAGGCCATGGAGCCCTTCCACGGCGGCGGCGACATGATCCTGGACGTCTGGATCGATCACTCGACCTACAACGACATTCCCTACAAGTTCGAGGCCGGCACCCCGCCGATCTCCCAGGCGGTCGGGCTGAGCACGGCCATCGACTACCTGAACAACATCGGCTGGGATGCGATCCGCCGGCACGAGGTGGAGATCACCCGTTACGCCCTGGACCGCCTGGCCGCACTTCCCGACATCACCGTGTACGGCCCCAAGGACGCCAACATCAAGGCAGGCCTGGTTTCGTTCAACATCGGAGACATCCACCCGCACGACGTAGGAACCATCCTGGACGGAAAAGGGGTAGCCATCCGGGCAGGCCACCACTGCGCCAAGCCGCTCATGCGTAAACTGGGGGTAGGCGCGACCAATCGTGCTTCTTTTTACATTTACAACACTCATAGCGATGTCGACGCCCTTGTTGACGCCCTGGAGAGTTGCCGGGAGATGTTCGGCTAAGGAGGGCTTTTCGTTGAGCGACCTTGAAGACCTTTATAAGGAAGTAATCCTCGACCACTACCGGACCCCGCGGAACCGGGCGAAGATCGAGGGGGCCGACGTCCACCTGCACCGTGACAACCCGCTGTGCGGTGATGAGATCGACCTCTACGTGGACATCGAGGACGGCCGGGTCACCAACGTCGGGTTCGAGGGCAGGGGTTGCTCCATCTCCCAGGCTTCGGTTTCGATGATGACCGAAAAGCTGAAGGGCCTGTCCATTGCGGAGGCGGAGGAACTGGCCAACACCTTCAAATCGATGATGCAGGGCGAGGACGCCAAGGATGAGGACGCCCTCGGCGACCTGCTGGCGCTCCAAGGGGTCCAGAAGTACCCGGTCCGTATCAAGTGTGCTCTGCTGGGCTGGAACACCTTCCTGGAAGGCGTGAAGATCCACAACGAGAAGCACGGAAGCTGATCCGGCCGGTCAGGGGATTTCCTGACTACAATTTGCCTCCGATTCCGACCCATAATGGTCGCAGGAATTCCTTCCGGTGCCTGCCGGAAATTCGCTCCATTTCCTGACGAGTGTGGAGGTAGACGTTGCTAGAGGGTCTCGCCCGCTTCAGCTTCCGGCACAAGTGGCTGATGCTGTTCATCTGGATCATTCTGCTCGGCGGGACGGCGGGCCTCAGCCAGGTCGCCGGCGGCAAGCTCAATAACAACTTCAACCTCCCCGGAACCGAGACCCAGCGCACATTCGACATCCTCGCCGAGAAGATGCCCGCGCGAAGCGGGGACGCCGGGCAGATCGTCTTTCGGGCCGAGGACGGCATCGAGTCGGTCCAGGAGCGGATGGAAGCCGGGTTCGCCGCCGCCGAAGAAGCTTCCGGAGAGCACCTGGCAGCCCTGACCAGCCCATATTCTCCCGAAGGGGCCCGGCAAATTGCTCCGGCCGGTCCGTCGGCAGGCAAAATCGCCTACGCCGAGCTGCAGTTCAACAAGGGGTTCGCCGAGCTCCCGCTCGAACTCTCCGACGACATCATTGAAGCGGTCGACGAGGCCGTGGAGCCGGACGACCGGCTGACCGTCGAGTACGGAGGGCCCCCGTTCCAGGAACTTGCCCCTCCGCTCGGTAAAAACGAGCTCTACGGAATCGGCGCCGCGGTGCTGATCTTGCTGGTGAGCTTCGGCTCCGTGCTGGCGATGGGCCTGCCGATCTTTACTGCACTCTTCGGCGTGGGCATCGGTGTAACCGGCCTGACCCTGCTGGCCAACGTGATGGATGTGGTGACGTTTGCACCCCTTGTCGCAGCGATGATCGGGATCGGGGTGGGCATTGACTACGCCCTGTTCATAGTCACCCGCTACCGGCAGGGGCTGAAGGACGGCCTGAATACCGAGGATGCCGTGGTCAGGGCCATGACTACGGCGGGGAAGGCGGTGGTATTCGCCGGAATCACGGTGATCATCAGCCTGCTGGGCATGTTCATCATGGAGCTCTCGTTCGTCTACGGGCTCGCCGTCGGGGCGGGAATTGCGGTTCTCATCACCATGCTTGCGTCGATCACGCTCCTCCCCGCCCTCATGGGTCTGGTCGGGCGCCGCATCGACAGCCTGTCGATCCACCGCAGCCGCAAGGGTAAGCCGCCCCGGCCCAAGGAGTCGGGTTTCTGGTACCGGTGGAGCCGCGGTATCCAGAGGCACCCGGTACTCTCCGCAGTCCTGTGTCTGGCCGTCCTGGGAGCGCTGGCCACCCCGACCCTGTCTATCCGGCTTGGAAACCAGGATGCCGGGAACGGCCCCCTTGAGCTGACCACCCGGCGGGCATACGACCTGCTCTCCGAGGCCTTCGGACCCGGTTCCAACGGCCCGATGCTGGTTGCAGCGAGCTTTGAGGACGCCTCCGACGCTTTCCCCCGCCTGCAGGCACTGGCGGCAGAGCTGGCGGCGGACCCCGGCGTGGCATCGGTCAGCCCCGTGATACCCAATGATCCCGCCAACCCCACGGCCGCCCTCATCCAGGTGATCGGCCGGTACGCACCGCAGGACGAACGGACCGATGAGCTGGTCCACCACCTCAGGGACGACATCATCTCGCAGGCGGACGGGGACGGCCTGGAGATACATTCCGGGGGACCGGCAGCCATCGGCGTGGACCTCACCGACAAGCTGACCGAACGCCTGCCCTACTTCTTCGGCGGGGTGATCCTGCTCAGCTTCCTCCTGCTGATGATGGCATTCCGCTCGATCCTGGTCCCCTTGAAGGCAGCTCTAATGAACCTCATAGCCATCGCCGCAGCTTTCGGGGTTCTGGTCGCCGTGTTTCAGTGGGGCTGGTGGCCGGCGGAGCTGATCGGCGTTGACCGGACGGGCCCCATAGCCGCCTACACACCGATGCTGCTGTTCGCCATCCTTTTCGGGTTGTCGATGGACTACGAGGTCTTCCTGCTTTCGCGCATCAAAGAGGAACACGACAGCGGCAAGAACAACGCAGAAGCCGTGGCCGATGGTCTGGCCTCAACCGCCCGGGTCATCACGGCGGCGGCGGCGATCATGGTTACGGTCTTCTTCTCGTTCGTCCTGGGCGAGGACCCCAATGCCAAGCTCGTCGGGCTGGGACTGGCGGCGGCGGTTTTGATCGACGCCACGCTGGTGCGGATGATCCTGGTACCGGCAACCATGGAGCTGCTGGGAGAGGCGAACTGGTACCTGCCGAGGTGGCTGGACAAAATCCTCCCGAGGTTCAGCATTGAGGGCGAGGAGCCCGTCGTTGTTCCTCCGCCGGGCACGGGGGTCACCGTTGACCGCGAAGCCGGCGACCTGCTCGCAGCGGGAGTGCCGGAGCAGCCCGGCTACCGAACCGTTGCGCCCCGTTTCGAGCCTGAGGTGCCCCGCCACCACGCCTACCCGGTCGCGGCGGCGCCTCCGGCATCGCCCGCGGTCCACCCGGTCCGGCCGCCGGCTGCCGCCGGAGTACCCTCGGCGCTGGACACAATGCTCCTGGAGCTGCCGTTC
>JAJCYF010000168.1 GCA_029263035.1 Actinomycetes bacterium | reverse complement strand
GAGGGACCGTCTGGGTCGCACCGCTGATGGCCGGCGAGACCATCGCCGGAATCGGCGACCGGTTCAACGGCGACCTGGTCGGTGACGACCCCAAAGGGGCCTTCCGCCGGGCCGCCGCCGAAGCGATGGCTGCGGTGGAGGAGCCCGGCGCCATCGACCGGATGGTGGACCTGTCCCGCGGACCCGCGCCGGCAGCGGACTACGTCCTGGAGCGCATAGGCGACGCCGGCATGCACACCTGGGACCTGGCGCGGGCGCTGGGAATCGACGAGACGATCCACCCCGAAGTAGTCGCTACCGGACGCCGGCTGCTGGCAAAGGTGGGCGACGAGTGGCGCAGGTTCGGCGCCCTCGGGCCGGTCGTTGCCACCCCGCCCGGCGCGGACGAGCAGACCCTGTTCATCGCCGAGTCCGGGCGAACGCCCTGAGGTAACACTGTCCCAGGCCCGACAATGTCGGGAGAAAAGCACGTCCGGGCCGGTATTAGCAGTCGTGATGTTGTTAGGGTTACCCCACCGATATGTACGAAAAAGACGCCTGTGCGCGTGCCGCATTCGAGTCGGTCGGTCGAAGTCTCGCCTTCTGCGGGTGGGCTGCATCCGCCCCACCGCCCAAGCCTGAGGAGGTGACACCAAGGCCCTAGGGCTCCGTATCAGGAGTTCACCGCCCCCGGCGGCCCGGCATTAAGTACTACCGGTCCGGCTGGGTGTGAAAAGCGGCCCTGTTTTGAATTCAAGTCCCAGCCCGACCCACCATGCCCCGGGCGAGAACGCTCTCGCCCCCGCCGAGCCGGCCGGCTCGGTTCTGATTCGAACCCCGGTAACTGCCGACGGCAGCGCGATGTGGCACCTCGCCCGCCGGTCCCCCGGACTCGACCTAAACTCTCCGTACACCTACCTGATCCTGTGCCGGCATTTCTCCCGCACCTGCCTGGTGGCCCAGGCGCCGGAGGGACTCGCCGGATTTGTCACCGGCTACCTGCTCCCCGACCGGTCCGACACCCTGTTCGTCTGGCAGATCGCCGTGGCCTCGACCCACCGCCGCACCGGGCTCGGCCGTCGCATGATCGATTCCCTTCTCACCGGCCTGGTGCCGCTCGGGATCCGGCACCTCCAGGCCACGGTGACGCCCGGCAACCGGGCCTCCCTGGCCCTGTTCTCCTCGGTCGCCCGCGACCTGGGCGTTGAGTGCCGCGAGTCCCCCTTTTTCCCGGCGGAGATGTTTCCCGCCGAGGACAACCCCTCTTCCCCCCACGAACCGGAGTTGTTGTTGCAACTAGGTCCTTTCGACCGATCCGGAAAACAAGATGGCGATAGGCAACAAAAGGAGGCTCCACCATGCAGGTGATCAACGAACTGGAGAGCGAGGTCAGGTCGTACTGTCGCTGCTGGCCGGTGACGTTTACGAGGGCCAGCGGCCACACGCTTTACGACAGCAAGGGCAACGAGTACCTCGACTTCTTCGCCGGAGCCGGCGCTCTCAACTACGGGCACAACGACCCCGAGATGAAGCGCAAGCTCGTTGAGTACCTGATGGAGGACGGCATCGTCCACAGCCTCGACATGGCGACGGTGGCCAAGGAAACGTTTCTCAACACGTTCAACGAGGTGATCCTCAAGCCCCGGCAGATGTCCTACAAGATGATGTTTCCCGGACCCACCGGGACCAACGCGGTGGAGGCGGCGCTCAAGCTGGCCCGCAAGGTGACCGGCAGGGGCCGGGTCATCTCCTTCACCAACGCCTTTCACGGGATGACCCTCGGGTCGCTGTCGGTCAGCGGCAACGCCACCAAGCGCAAGGGCGCCGGGGTAATGATCGGCTCCGGGGTTCCTATGCCCTACGACGGCTACCTCGGGGACAAGGTGGACACCATCGAGTACCTCGACCGGTTCCTTACCGACAGCGGAAGCGGGATGGACGCCCCGGCCGCCATCATCACCGAAACCGTACAGGCCGAAGGCGGTCTCCGGGCGGCCAGCACCGGGTGGCTCCAGCGCCTGCAGGAACTGTGCCACCGGCACGGAATCCTGCATATCGTCGACGACATCCAGGCAGGCTGCGGCCGCACCGGCACCTTCTTCAGCTTCGAGGACGCCGGGATCAAGCCGGACATCGTGTGCCTGTCCAAGTCGCTCAGCGGCTTCGGGCTGCCCCTCGCCCTGGTTCTCATCCGGCCCGAGCTGGATGTCTGGAACCCGGGCGAACACAACGGAACCTTCCGCGGACACAACCCGGCGTTCGTCACGGCAACCGAGGCTCTCCGGCGGTGGGAGACCCCTGAGCTGGCCGGCCAGATAGAGGCCAAGGCGGCGACGGTCGACACTGCCCTGAGGGCAATGGCCAACGAGTATCCGGAGTTGAAAGCACAGGTGCGGGGACGAGGGCTGGTCAAGGGCCTGGCGCTACGAAACCCGAAGATCGCGCCGAAGGTCCGCGAGGCGGCCTTCGAACGGAACCTGATCCTGGAGACCTCCGGCCCGCGGGGAGAGGTGGTCAAGCTTCTGCCTCCGCTGACCATCGATCCGGATGCGCTGGAACGGGGGCTTGAGATTATCGAGGAGTCGCTCCTGGCGGTGCTGGACAGCCGGGTGCCTGCCCGGGCCTCCGCCTGATCATGCTCGTCAACCGGCTAGCCGAAATCGAGGGCACCGAACGAGATGTCGGCGCCCCGACCTTTCAGAGCCGGCGTCTGCTGCTCGCAGACGACGGCATGGGTTTTTCGTTCCACGACACCATCCTCCACGCCGGCAGCGAGACCACGATGTGGTATCGCCACCACCTGGAGGCCGTGTACTGCATCGATGGTGAGGGGGAGTTGGAGGAAACCGACTCCGGGGTGGTCCATCAAATCCTCCCCGGCACCCTCTACGCACTGGACCAGAACGACCGGCACAAGCTGCGGGCTCTGACGGAGCTGCGCATGATCTGCGTGTTCAACCCTGCTCTCACCGGGGGGGAGGTGCATCAACCGGACGGGTCCTATCCCCCGGCCGAACGCACCCCGGCCCCGGCTCCATAGCCCCGCCCACTTACTATCCGTGGCGGCATGGGCCACGGACCTGACGCCAAAGGAGGCGGTTTCATTGACAAGTGCCACGAAGGTTCCCGACCTTTATCCCTCCCGGGTCGATCCGGCCCCCGCGATCCGGGAACGGGTGGACCCGGTGGTCTACGGCGACCACGACGGACCGCTCAACGCCGATCAGAAGGCTGAATTCGAAAAGCAGGGGTTCTTGCAGGTGCCGGATGTGCTGAGCGGGGAGGAGGTCGACGCCCTACTCAGCGAGCTGGCGGAGTTCACCGGGCGCACGGAGGTGAAGGACGACCACCGGACGGTGGTCGAGCCTGCGAGCAACGAGGTCCGGTCCCTATTTGAGATTCACCGCACCAACCGGGTGCTCGCCCGGCTGATAGCCGACCCCCGCATCGCGGGCGTCGCCCGCCAGCTCTTGGGCAGCGATGTCTACGTCCACCAGAGCCGGGTCAACTTCAAGCCGGCGTTCAAGGGCAAGGAGTTCTCCTGGCACTCTGACTTTGAAACCTGGCACACCGAGGACGGCATGCCCCGGATGCGGGCGCTCAGCATCAGCGTGTCGCTGACCTACAACTACACGTTCAACGGCCCGCTCATGCTCATTCCCGGATCACACAAGCGCTACGTCACCTGCGTCGGCGAGACTCCCGAGGACAACTTTCTGAGCTCACTCAAAGCCCAGGAGATCGGGACCCCGGACCCCGATAGCCTCGTAACCCTGCTGACCGAGGCGGGAGGCAAAATCGCCGAGTGCACCGGTGGCCCCGGGGGGATCACCATCTTCGACTGCAACGCCATGCACGGCTCCAACAGCAACATCTCACCGGTTCCCAGGAGCAACGTCTTCGTGGTCTACAACAGCGTGGAGAACGCGCTGGTCGAGCCGTTTGCCGCCCCGTCCAGGCGGCCGGAGTTCATTGCCGCCAGGGACTTCACCCCGGTCGAGTAACTCGTACCTCCCACGACAAAACGGTCCCCGCCACCGGCGGGGACCGTTTTATGTGTAGTTGGGTCGTGGTGACTAGCGGCCCGGGGTACCTGCAGGCCTGCCTCCACCAACCGGAACCGAGGCGGGAACCCGGCTCCCGGCCGGAGTGTTGCGGGCGGTCTCCAAACCGGCGCCGGCCGGAGAGCCTTCGTCCTCCACAACCTCCTCCTCAGAGACGGTGCCTGCGTCGCTCGGGCGGTTCGCCTGACCGGCGGCCTTGCGCTCGGCGGCCATGGCTCGTGCCATCTCACTGATCGCCTGGCCGTCGACTCCTCCATCACGGGCATCGGCGGCAACGGCCTGGCCGAATGCGGCGTTCTCGTTGGGCTCGCCGGTCTCTTCAGTCTCGCCGTCGGTTACTTCGGCCTCGCCGTCGGTGACATCGGTGACGTCCTCAAGTGCGTCCTCTGCAAGCTCCTCGGCTGCCTCCAGGGCTGCAACGGCTTCTTCGCCGGCTTCTTCGCCGGAGGGGATGTTAATACCGACCTTCTCCATCGCCTGAGATACCGCGGCCTGGGCCGGGTCCGGAAGGTTGCCGGTGCCGGCAAGGCCTCCGGTGGCGGCCACCGCTACGGCAATGCCGGCGGCGGCAATCTTTGCTGCAAGTGTTGCGAACAGCGTCTCGAGCATGAACTTCTCCTTCTTCGGTAGTCCGGATGCCTCTGCGTGAGGCCCGGTGACTTTGCTTGCTGGCCTTGCGACCAGGTCGCCTTTTCGGTGAGTTGGCTGCCTCGCTCAATCTGGTAAACGCCGGATCAACGGCGATCCATACGGGGTGTCGAGATTCCTGGTGCGCTACCGGGTCAGGCGTTGTGGATCCGCTTACGCAACTGGGCAACGGCTCTTCGTTGAAGAGCCTCTACCGCACCGGGCCTCTTTCCCATTGCCGCAGCCACCTCGGCAACGGTCAGGCCGCCCAGAATGCGCAGAAGCATCACGTCTCTCTGGTTGTCGGTGAGCTCGACCATCAGGCGCCTGAAGTAGAGGTCGGAGAGTTGGTCCAAAGCCTCGTCCTCCACGTTGCCGGTGGCCGACCGGGACTCGATGGTCTCGGTGGGAACCGGCTCGAACGGCCGGCGTTTGCGGGCGCGGCTGTCGTCGATGATCTTGCGATGGGCGATCACGAATATCCAGGAACGAAAGTCGGATTCGTTGCCGTCGAATTGGCCGAGGGACCTGACGACCTGAAGGAAGACCTCCGCGGTCAGGTCTTCGGGTTCGGGAGCCCTCTGGGCTCTCAGGTATCCGAGAACCGCCGGCGCAAAACTCTGGTACAGGTCCGTCCACGCCCACTCAGCCCCGGTGCGGGCGGCACCGAGGACCGATTCAAAGCGTTCTCCGACCATGGGCTGACGCAAGGCTAGCCGCGCGGCTCTTCCACCGCCCGTCGCAAGGGCGGTTCCTTTAGCGTTGCGGTCGTTGACCACCACGAATCCGTGGACCGTCTCGACGGCTCGGGCTACGGCCTGCCGCCTCCGGGGACGTCCGCAGGTTTGCCGCCCGGGACCACGGTGGGGATGGAGCCGCCGGCAGGGCCTCCGGGGGCGGCGTCGGGTCCGGCTGAACTGGGTGGTCCGGCGCCGGCGGGGCCGCCCGGGCCACCGATAGGAGCGGAATCGGCGGGGGGTCCAAAGTCGGGGACGGCTCCGGCTTCTTCAGGGGGTCCGGCTCCCTGTGGTCGGTTGGCCTGGCCGGCGGCCCGGCGCTCTTCCGCCTGCGCTCGGGCGGCTTCGCTGATCTGCGAACCAAGGGCTCCGCCATCGACTGCATCGGACGCGACCTCCGGACCGAGACCGCCACCCTGGCCGGGATTCTCGGTTTCACCTGCGGCGGCCTCTTCTTCTGCCGACCGGGCGGTGGCTTCTGCACGCTCCAAGGCGGCGGCGGCGGTTGCCTGCTCGGCTGCTTGGCGGGCTTGCTCGGCTGCAGCTTGAGCGGTTTCTCCGGCCGGGATTTCAATCCCAACATTGTCGACGACGTGCGAAATCGCGGTCTGGGCCCGGTCGGGAAGGTTGCCGGAGGCGGCAAGTCCTCCGGTGGCGGCCATCGCGACTGCGGCGCCGCCCAGTGCGAACTTCACGGAAACGGTGGCAAACATCGACTCGAGCACGAACCTTCTCCTTCGCTTCGGTAGTCCGGACGCCTGCCGGGCAGGCCCGTTGACTTTGCTTGCTGGCCTCGCGGCCAGGTCGCCTTTATCGGTGAGGTTGACCACCTGCATCACGGCTGCCAGGTGGGAGGCTTTGAGATCGGCGTCGATCTCGGTCAGGTATCTTGATTGCACCTTCTCGACCAGACCGGAAATGTCGTCCAGCCCGGGCGACGGCCGGCTGCCGGCAAAAAGCCGGTCCATCTCGTTCGGGTCGATCTTCTTGGAAGGAAACATCTCACCCTGGTAAACGCCGCAGTACCGGGAATCCATACCGTCGTACGGAGATTGGTGCCGGTAGCAACCTCGGTTGACAGAAAGTCAGTCTGTCAACTAAAGTTGCTCCATGAA
>JAJCYF010000167.1 GCA_029263035.1 Actinomycetes bacterium | reverse complement strand
GTCCTCCATCGGGATGGCCGGGATCACGCCGTCGCAGCCTTCGTCCAGGCCGGCGAGCAGGCTCTCGATCATCGGCCGGTCGACCAGGGGGCGGGCGGCGTCGTGGACCAGAACCGTGTCGGTCCGCTCCGGCAGCCGGGCCAGGGCGTGCTGCAGCGAGGCCTGGCGGGTGACGCCGCCCTCGACCCGATCGGTGATCTTCTCAAATTCATCGAGGTCGGGTGCATCTCCCGCCGGCAGGGCGACCACGATGCCGCTCACCTGCTCACAACCCTCAAGAACCGCCAGGCTGTGGTGGAGCATGGGGCGGTCGCCCAGGACAAGGAACTGCTTGGGCAGGTCGGCTCCGACACGCCGGCCGCTGCCGGCAGCCAGGACCACCGCAGTGACGATTCCGGGGGACAAGAGGACTCCTTCATAAAACGACCCCCGGTCCGGGCTCGAGATCTCTCTCGGGCACAGGCCGGGGGCCGCAGTAAATGTGTTGGGATTAGCCTGCGAGCACCTTGTCCAGCATGGTGCCGGCTTCGGATTCGTCGACGTTTGCAGCAAACGTAACTTCGGAGATGAGGATCTGGCGGGCCTTGGTAAGCATTCGCTTCTCACCTGCAGACAGACCCTTGTCGGCTTCACGCCGGGCCAGGTTACGGACTACTTCAGCCACCTGGTAGATGTCGCCGGAGCGCAGCTTCTCGACGTGGGTCTTGAAACGGCGGCTCCAGTTGGTAGGCATACGGCATTCTTTGGACTTTAGGACCTTGAAGACCTTCTCAAGCTCGTCCTGCGCGATTACGTCCCGAATGCCCACTCCGTCGGTGTTGTCTACTGGGACCATCAGCGTCAGGTCTCCATAGGCCAACCTCAAAACGTAGTAATCCTTGGTCTCGCCCTGGAATTCCGTCTGCTCAAGACTGTTGATTATTGCGGCACCGTGATGGGGGTAAACAACCTTGTCACCAATTTGAAAGGTGGTGGCTGAGGGCAAACGGTCCTCCTTCTCTAGATTGGACGGTCCCTCGTACGGACCCTTAGATGCGGGAGCAACTTTTCGACACGAAACCGCAAGAAATAACGCGGTCTCGGGACGTTCTATGGTAACAGGCGGGACCCCCCTGCCGCAATGGGGAACACAGAGTCACTCTGAGTGGCCGATCCGACTCAAAACCGCCCGGGCCTCGGCCAGCGATCCGGCGCGCACGATTCTGGCGCCGCCGGTCTTTCCCGCGTCGGAAGAGCCGTCCGCCCCGTGAACCGGGGGTGCGATGATGGTCTTGAACCCAAGGCGCACCAGTTCGTTGACCCGAAGCGCCAGGCCGGGGACCGACCTCACCTCACCCGAGAGTCCGACCTCGCCGACTGCGGCCACCCCCGCCGGTATCGGCCTGTTGGCGAAGGAGCCGGCGATAGCGAGACACAGGGGGAGGTCGATGGCAGGCTCGGCTGCTCTCAAGCCACCGGCCACCGAGGCATAGACATCACAATCCGACATCTTGAGGCCGGCGTGCTGCTGCAGCACCGCCAGGCAGACGCCCAGCCGGGACATCTCCAGCCCCTGCGCAACCCGCCGGGGCACCTGGGATCCAGAGCGGACCACCAGCGCCTGGATCTCCAGCGCCAGCGGGCGGCGTCCTTCGATCACGCACCCGACCGCCGAGCCGGGGGCGCCGGTATGGCGCTCGGCCAGGAAGAACCGGGAGGCGTCCGGGACCTCGGTCAGCCCGGAGGGGCCCATCTCGAACACCCCCAGCTCACCGGTGGCCCCGTACCGGTTCTTGATCCCCCGCACCGTCCGCAGGTGGTGGCCCCGGTCCCCTTCGAAGGTCACCACCACGTCGACCAGGTGCTCCAGGGCCCGGGGACCGGCGATCGACCCGTCTTTGGTGATGTGGCCGACGAGCACCAGGGCGGCGCCGGTGTCCCGGGCGGCCTCGGTCAGCCCCAGGGCACATTGGCGGACCTGGGCAACCGATCCCGGCTCCCCGCCCGACTCGGTTGCCCTGAGGCTCTGAATGGAGTCGATCAGAACCACGTCCGTTCCGTTCATCAAAGGCACGATTCCGTCCAGGTCGGTGGCCGCGGTGAGGGTGGTTCTGCGCGGAGCCCCCAGGCGACGGGCCCGGGCCGCCACCTGCTCGATGGACTCTTCACCACACACCAGCAGGACCTGCCGGCCCTGCTTCTCCACCCCGGCGGCCGCCTGGAGCAACAGTGTGGACTTGCCGACCCCGGGTTCGCCGGCGATCAGCACCACCGAGCCTTTCACCAGGCCGCCGCCCAGAACCCGGTCCAACTCCCCCAGGCCGGTCGAGATCCGGGCGTGGACAGATGCCTCCACCGCGCCGATCATCACCGTGGCTCCCCCCCGGGCCGGCCTCTTCGGGTCACGAGCAACCAGGGGCGGCTCTTCAACAAACGAGTCCCAGGCCGAGCAGTCCGGACATCGCCCGAGCCACTGCAGGGTTCTGTGCCCGCATTGCAGGCAGATCAACGCACTTTTCGCCATGCCGGGAACATTAGACGCCGGGGGTGACATTTGGTCTCAGGCCCCCTGCTTGCCGGGTCCCAGCCACCCTCGGTTATCTTGACAACATGACCGAAGTCGGCCCCATCGGCTTGCGCCGAACGCTGCTCGGCGCCCTGCCGCTGTTCATGTCGCTCGGCTTTCTGATGGCCGGCAACGGTCTGACGTCCACGCTTTTGGGGTTCCGCAGCGCGATCGAGGGCTTCACCCCGTCGGTCACCGGAATCGTTCTTGCCGCCTACTATCTCGGGTTCTTCCTGGGGTCGCTGGTGGCGCCTTCCGCAATCGTGCGGGTCGGTCACATCCGGGTCTTCGCCGGCCTGGCATCGCTGGCATCCTGCGCGGTCATCCTGCACGTGGTCCACGCCCACCCGATCACCTGGTTCCTGCTGCGAGCCCTCAGCGGCCTGTGCACCTCGGGCCTGTACGTGGTGACCGAGGCCTGGCTGAACGGGGCAACCACCAACGCCACCCGGGGAGGCCTGCTGGCGGGGTACATGGTGGTGGTGACCGGCGGCCTGGCAGCCGGTCAGCTTATGTTCGCAATCACCGACCCCACCGGAGCCGTCGGTTTCGTCGCCGGCTCGGTTCTGGTGTCGCTGGCGGTGGTCCCGGTGTCGCTGGCCAGCGTGTTCGCTCCCGAGATTCCCGATCCACAACCTCTCTCGTTTCGCGAGCTGGTTGCCGCCGCTCCCCTGGCTCCGGTAACCGGCGCCGTCTCCGGCTTCACCGGGGCGGCCATGGTGGGCGCCGGGGCGATCTATGCCTCCTCCGCCGGGCTGGGTCAAGTGGCCACGGCCATGCTGCTGCTGAGCGGCCTGGTCGGGGGCCTGGCCCTGCAGATGCCGCTGGGCCGCTGGTCCGATCGCACCGACCGGCGGCGGGTGATCCTGCTGGCAGGCGTCGCCGGGGCAGTGGCCGCTGCCGGTGCCACCTTCTGGGGGCCGGACAACCACCTGCTGGTGGTGTTGTTCTCACTGCTGGCCGGAGGCATCGCCTACCCGCTCTACTCCTTGGCCAGCGCCCACCTGAACGACTACCTGGACTCGGGCCGGGTGGTGGCTGCCGGCGCCCGGATGATCCTGATCAACGCAATGGGAGCCGTCGCCGGCCCGGTGGTGGGCGCGGTGGCCATCGAGGCGCTGGGCCCCTCCGCCCTGTTCGTAGTTCTGGGCATCAGCTACTTCGGGGTGGCCGTCTTTGCGGTCATGCGGATCCGCCTGCGGGAGCCGGTGGCGGAGGAGGAGCGGGCGACCTACCTGCCGGTTCCGCTGGGAACTGCACCGATCGCCGCCACGTTGGTGACCGACTATGCGAACGAGCTGTACCCGGTGACCCATGGGTCGATTCAGCGCGACGACGGCCGGGTGGAGTTCGTGGAGCAGGGAAGCGGCCGGCCCGTGATCCTGCTCGGGAATCAAGGCGAGGGCGTTCGATGGGACCGGGCGTTGTCCGCCCTGGCGGCCGGCGGCTTCCGGGCAATCGTCCTTCAATTTCACTCGTCCGACCAGACCGATTCCGGACGGATCCGGCAGCTCTTTTCGCTGCTTCGGGAGTTGAACCTCGCAACTGCGGTCTTCGTGGGAGTCGGATCGGATGCCCGATTCGTTTCGACCTTCGCCTCAAAACACCCGGAGAGAACCGAGTTCGTGGTTTTGATCGGGCCGCTCGACGAAGAGGCGCCGGCCCCCGAGGGGGTGCCGTCTCTGGTTCTGGACGAGGGGCTGGCCCCGCAGACCGATCCCGACGGCCTGGCCGATGCGCTTGCGGTCTTTCTCAGACCCGGGCGGATCCACCTCCGGGTCGACTGAACTCCAAACTCAACCCTGACAAAACGAATCGGCCGGCCCCCGGGGGGACCGGCCGATTCTTTTGCTTAGTTGTGAGGCTTAGCTTTCGGGAGCCGTGGTTGCCAGCTCCGGCTCGGGAGGGATGCTCCCGCCGTCCGGCGTATTGAATACCATCTTCTTCTTCCCGGGGTTCTCCGGGTCGTCGATGGCGTTCGCCACGATCTCCTGGCCTGCGGAGAACTCCTTCCACAGGATCTTCTCCGACAGCGGGTCCTCGACCAGCCGCTGAATCGCACGGCGCAGCGGCCGGGCACCCAGCTGGGCGTCGTAACCCTGGTCCGCAAGCATGTCCTTGGCGGCGTCGGTCAGCTCGATGGTGACGTCGAGCGACTTCAGCTGCTCCCTGACCCGCTTGAACATGAGGTCGACGATCTCCCGCACGTTCTCCTTGCTGAGCTCCTTGAAGACGATGATGTCGTCAACACGGTTCAAGAACTCGGGGCGGAAGCCGTGCTTCAGCTCGGCCATGAGCTTTTCTTTCATCTTCTCGTAGGTCACCTCGGAGGTGTCCGACGCGAAGCCCAGGCTGGTCTTACGCAGGTTCTGGGTGCCGAGGTTGGAGGTCATGATGATCACGGTGTTCTTGAAGTCCACGGTGTGACCCTGGGAGTCGGTCAGACGTCCATCCTCGAGGATCTGCAGAAGAGTGTTGAAGACGTCGTTGTGAGCCTTCTCGATCTCGTCGAACAGAACCACGCTGAACGGCCGGCGGCGGAC
>JAJCYF010000166.1 GCA_029263035.1 Actinomycetes bacterium | reverse complement strand
GGTGGTGGAGGTGGACGGGGTGGCGGCGTTCCAGGCGGGGATGAATCCCGATGAGCTGCCCGACATCGTCGCGGAGATTGCTTGAACCCCGGGCACATACAAAAAGGCCCGACCTTTAAGGTCGGGCCTTTTTGGGATCTGTGTGCCTAGGCCAGCTGCGGCTGGGTCAGCCGGGCTTCCTTTTCGATCTTGGATACGCCGATCAGGTGCACGATCAGCAGGATGAAGCTGATGACCAGGTAGATGAATGCCGGCACCCGTACGGAACCCCTGACCCGCACCGCAGTTACGACTGCTTCGGGAGGAGCCCCCGGCTGGCCGGTCATGTCCAGGGTCGCGAACGGGACGCCGGGCTTGATGGCGTCGTCCGCCTCGAACCCGTAGTCGATGAGAGTTCCGGCCTGGTCGGCGTTCAGCGTGATGGTCTCGCCGTCGGCTTCGACCTCCATCATGGGGGTCCCCGGGGTGACCGGCGTTCCCTCCTCAACCAGGAACTCGCTTACGGTTCCCTCCGCTTTTCCGCCCAGGTCGCCGGACATCATCTGCTGGGTTGGCACCGCGCGGCCGACGGAGATCACCGAGTCCTTGCCGGCTACCTCGACCTCTTTCATCTTGTAGTCGGTGATCGTGAAGCTTTGGGGGTCGAGCGAAATCTCACCGGTCACCTGGTCCTCGACACTGTCGACGATTCCGGGGATCGGGCTGACCGCATCCATCACCAGGGCTTCCATCACCGGGTTGGCATTCTGCAGCTCCGATGTAAGGGAGCCCTCACTGAGGTCGGCCAGTGGTGTGTCCGCATCGGGGTCGACCCAGCCTTCGCCATCCGGATAGTCGCTGATGTCCCACGAGCCCCAGCGGGACTCGACCTCGGTACCCTCAGGACCTACCGCAACCGGGTGCCAGGCGGTGTCGGTGCCCAGGTCCCCCCAGAAACCGGCTTCGCCTCTGGGCCCCAGGGCGGTGACAAACCAGATCAGTGACAAAAGTGTCATGACGGCAAACAGGCATGCTCCGGTCACGAAGTAGCCGAGCTTGGCGCCCAGGATCATCGAGGTGAGCAGCCAGACGCTTCCCACAAAGACCACGATGAAGGCGATTGTGATGGCTATGCCCTTGACGAAGGTCCCTTCGCCTCCGGAGGTCGCGGCCTCGGTAGCGAGCAGCGCTATGTCGGAGGTGTTCAAGCTAGCTCCCAGTCCGAGAAGCATCTACAGGCTCCTCTCATATTCAACCACCAGCTGAATCTGCTCATCGGTCAACACTCCGCCCCAGGGGGGCATGGCGCCTGTTCCGGTGCCGGATGTACCGTAGGGCTGACCGGCCTGCGAACCTTCCCGCACGAAGTTTGCGTGGTCCTCCACGTTCGGGAATTCGGCAACCGTGCCGCCGCCCTGCATCGCAGGTCCGGAACCCCCGGCACCCCCGATGCCGTGGCAGGTGGAGCAGAACTGGTTGAAGATCTGGTCACCGGTGGCATCCGTGTCTACCTGCGGCGCGACGTTGATGTCTTCGAGCCAGTTGACGATGTCGTCAAGCTCCTGTTCGGTCAGCGGGCCGCCGTATTCGGCGCCCCAGGTGGGCATGTCGGTGCCGGGCCGGCCGCGCTCGATGACCTCACGGATGTAGGTGCGGGCATCTTCGAAACCGGGAGGAGGCTCCTCGTAGCGGGCGAATACGGTTTTGAGCTCGGGCACCTGGACGATCGAGCGAACGCCCGTGTTCGGGTTGAGGAACTCGTTGGTGCCGCCCTCGGCATCTACTCCGTGGCACCGGGCGCACTCCTTGCCGTCCGGGTTCGCTTCACCGGTCTGCTGGTCGGTGGCCAGGGCGTAGTACTTCTCGCCCCGCTCCAGCGACTCCTCGGCAAATTCCTTCTCATTGTCCAGGCGGTTCTGAGGCTCCTGCACCCAGTACGCCGGCATGAAGAAGGCGAAGAACAGGGTGAGAGCCAGCCCCCAGCCGTGGATCTTCGTCAGGCGTGAGGACTCCAGCACTGCGTCGATGTCTGCCGGCCTGAGGGCCGGGGGCACTTTCGACTTGTTGCCGGATCCGGAGCGCGTCCTGAGTACAACCAGGGCTGCGCCGGCGGCAATGCCTCCAACTAGAACTGCGATTAGTAGCTGACCCATGATCTCCTGCTAACTTGCTCTTCGGGTGGTCAAAGTTTTAGACGGAAACGCAGTTGGACCCTTCGGGCTGCGGCTGCGTGGTGCTGGTGCCCCGGGGGGCGCCTGCGATGATGGTAGCGGTGTCCACGATCAGCTCGCCGTCCACGACCTCAGCCCTGAACTGGTCGAGGCTGCGGGGCGCCGGGCCCTCCCGGTACTCCCCGTGGATCGAGTACTTCGAGCCGTGGCACGGGCACTCGAACCACTTGGAGGGAGGGCAGTAGGGAACGCTGCAGCCCAGGTGCACGCACTTGCGGTACAGAGCCATGAACCCGGAGACATCGACGTTGGCCGCCTTGTAGGCGGGGATGTCGGCTGCCTCGGCCGGATCGCCTTCGTACAGGGTCAGGTAGAAACGGCCGTCCGGAATGAACTTGGGCTCCCGGTTGCCGAGCTCGGCACGAAGGTCGTCGGCGTTGCCCACCGAGATCTTGGAGCCGAATCCGCCCCGCAGGCGGGGGTACAAAAAGTCGATCGAGGCCAGGGCGAACTGCCCCAGGAAAGCGAGGGAAGCAAACCCAACGCCCCGAAGGAGGAACTTGCGGCGTCCGACATCGGTGATGTCGGAAACCGGCATGACCTCCAGCTGGCCGCTGGTGACCGTGCCCGCCTTGCGGCTGCGGGCACCGATGAGTGCAAACGGAATCCAGGCCAGCAGTGAGGCCAGGGCAATGATGAGGGCGAACTGTATAGGTGTCATAGCTCGAAAAATATCCCCGCGTCCCATGGGTAGACAAAGTTGAATCCAGGGCCTCTCATGATCGACCCTAGCATGCCGAGAATTGCGAACATGAGCATGAAGATGGTCCACATCGAGATGGCCAGTTTCCGGTCCCCTGGCTTGTTGGACGGGTTCCGGTCGATGTACGGCGTTGCCATCAGGCCCAGGATGAGCCACTGCGGAATCGAGACGCCTGCAACCTGGGGGTGGAAGTACCGAAGCAGCTCCTGAAGTCCGAGGAAGTACCACGGCGCCTTGGAGGGGTTCGGGGTCACGTTGATGTTGGCCAGCTCACGCAGCTCGGCGTTGACGAAGACCGAAACGATTACCAGCAGAGCCGTGACCGCCAGGACCGCCAGGAACTCGGCAGCCATCAGGTGGGGCCAGGTGTTGACCCGGTCGATGGGCTCCTTCTCCACCCGCTGGATGGATTCTGGCTTTACGACCGCCAGCAGGCGCTGCATCCGCTCGGGAGCCGCGTCTCCGGCGCCTACGCCGGCCCTCGATGCAGCCCTTCGTCCACCGGCGGCCGGAGCCGCAGGGGCAGCAGCCGCAGGGGCAGACGCAGCAGCCGCAACCGCCGCCGGCTCGGGGGCCGATGCAGCAGCGGCAGCGGGCTTTTCCTCTGCCGCAGGCTTCTCCGCGGCTGCGGGTTTCTCCGCCGCGGGTGCCTTCGGAGCCGCAGGGGGAGCGGAACCGGCCGCCGCAGCCTTCTTGGCGCGGTGCCGTGCAGCCTTGGCCCGTGCCTCGGCAACCGCCGGGGATGAGCCTTTGGCGTTTTCTTCCGCCAGGGTCTGGTCGAATATTTCGTCAGGAGTGGGCATCAGTTCGTCCTAGTCCGTCGTGGAGTGGTGCCGATCATAGTGGTCCCGAAATGCCGCCGTCCTTGCGGACTCGCCAGAAGTGCACGGCCATGAACAGGGTGATGACAAACGGAAGTGCGAGGACGTGAAGGGTGTACCAGCGAATCAGCGTGCCGGCACCGATCTGTACGCCTCCGAGAAGGATGAATGAGACCTCTTTACCGACCAGCGGGGATTCGTAACCCATCTGGGTTCCCACGGTGACCGCCCAGATAGCAAGCTGGTCCCAGGGAAGCAGATAGCCGGTGAAGGCCAAAAGCAGCGTCAGGAGCAGCAGAACGACTCCGACGATCCAGTTGAACTCCCGCGGCGGCTTGTATGAGCCGGTGTAGAAGACCCGGGACATGTGGAGGAAGACCGTGACCACCATCAGGTGGGCGCTCCAGCGGTGCATATTTCGCACCAGCTGCCCGAACGCCACCGAGGTGGCAAGCCCGACCATGTCGCTGTAGACGACCTCGGTCGAGGGCCGGTAGAAGAACATCAGGAAGATCCCGGTGATCGTGAGGAAGATGAACAGGAAGAAGGAGAGACCACCCAGGCATAGCGTGTAGGAAAGTTTGATGCCGTGCCGCTTCACCTTCACCGGGTGCAGGTGGTACAGCACCGAGTTCATGATCACGTAGGCACGGTTACGTGGGGAGTCCTGGTAGCCCTTCGTCAGGACCGAACCCGGCCTGAACATGGAACGCCAAACCTGGCCGCCCCTCAAGCCGTCCCAGGCCCCCTTTACCAGGGCGCCCGGGTGGCGCAGACCACCAAGCTTTTCTTTCAGATTTGCCGCCAACCCGCTCTCCTTGTGTCTTAGAAACTTACGAAGCTGCGCCGGAAACCTTGCCCATCGCCCTGGCCGGAGCCTTCTTGGCCTCCAACCTGCCGATGGTGAGCGCCCCCGTGGGACACCTCTCGACGCATAGCAGGCACCGGGTGCACGCATCGTCGTCAATCACGAACAAAATGTCATTGGACTTCATGTCCCGGGCTATCTCTTCCGAGCCGGCCTCCGAAACGATGTTCGGAGTGAGCATGAAGATGCAGTACCAGGGGCAGATGTCGACGCAGCCCTCGCAGAGAATACACAGTTCGGGGATCAGGCCGATGTACCGGGGCGGCTTGCGAACGGACTTGAGCCAGGTGGCCTCGACGTCCTGCATCATGTAATCGGTGCGCAGGCGCGGCTTCTCAATGTCGTTCTTCTCGCTAAACGGATCCTGCGGGAATGTCATTTGCCGGGAAGGTATCCCTTAACGCCTTCGC
>JAJCYF010000165.1 GCA_029263035.1 Actinomycetes bacterium | reverse complement strand
AGCAGAGCCCCGGCGATTAGCCGCCCCGGTAATGAGAACCTTCATATTCGTGCTGTTCGGCGTCTGCACGCTGCTGGCCATCCTGGCGACCTTCAAAACCATGGGTAGGGCGTCCAAGGGTTACGACAAGGCCAAGCAGCGGCGGATAGAGTCCGGGCCGCAGACGCCGTGCCCGGTCTGCCGGTCGTCGATGAAGTTGATCGGGGTGCAGGAGTTCCGGTTGAGTGACAAGGCGACCGGGATGGATAAGGACGTGGCACAGGCATTGGGAGCCATTGAGCAGGATCTGCCGGTCGAGGTCTACCGCTGCCCGACCTGCCGCAACCTGCAGCTTTTCCTTCCTCCTTCCGCCGGGTAGAGTCCCCGGCATGGGGGAACCGCATATTCGTCTGGTAGACGTGGTCAAGCAGTTCCCCAACTCGCAGTCCCTTGCAGTAGATCACCTCAATCTTGAGATTGAAGAGGGGGAGACTGCGGTCCTCGTCGGTCCGTCCGGCTGCGGCAAGACCACGACCATGAAGATGATCAACCGGCTGGTGGAACCGACCTCCGGGCAGATCTATGTGGACGGCAGGGACGTCATGGAGCAGGACCCGGTGCAGCTTCGACGCGGCATCGGCTACGTGATCCAGACCATCGGCCTGATGCCGCATCGCACCATCGCCCAGAACATCGCCACCGTGCCCGAGCTGCTGGGTTGGGAGGACTCCCGGGTCAAGTCCCGGGTCACCGAGCTGGCCGGCATGCTTGAGCTGAGCATTGAACTTTTGTCCCGCTACCCGAGCGAGCTCTCCGGAGGCCAGCGTCAGAGGGTGGGGGTGGCCCGGGCCCTCGCCGCCGATCCTCCGGTTATGTTGATGGACGAGCCGTTCGGAGCGGTCGACCCCATAGTCCGGGCCCGCCTGCAGGACCAGTTCCTGGATATCCAGGACCGCCTGCGCAAGACCATCGTCTTCGTCACTCACGACATCGACGAGGCAATCAAGATGGCCGACCGGATAGCCATTCTCAACGTGGGCGGGATTCTGGAGCAGTACGATTCGCCCAAGGAGATCCTGCGCAACCCGGCCAACGACTTCGTGAGGGAGTTTCTGGGGTCGGAGCGGGGCCTGAAGCGCCTGGCGCTCATCAAGGTGAGTGAGATCGAGGTGGAGGAGGGCCCGGTCGTCGCGCCGGGCGAGCCGGTGCAAAAGGCCTTTGAGGTGATGGAGTCCTCCGGCTCCACCTGGACCAGCGTTGTCGAAGACGGCGAGCTGCTGGGCTGGGTCGACCGGCAGGCCCTGGAGGGCAAGGCCCGGGTGTCGGACGCGCCTGCTCAGAAGTTCAGCGCCTTCGTTACGGCGGACAGCTCGCTCAGGGAGGCACTCGACTCGCTGATCACGTCCGAGACCCAGGTGGCGGCGGTGGTCTGGGAGGGCCAGCGTTACCGCGGGGTGCTCAACCTGGAGCGGATCAGCCGGGAGATCCTCGCTTGATACTGGCCCAGTCCACCGAGGAGCCGTTCTTCCGGCCCGAGTGGGTGGGCAGGAACCTGGACCGTATCTGGGAGCAGCTGGTGGAGCACGCCTATCTGACCGGCCTCGCCATTGCCATCGGGCTGCTGATCTCCATCCCCGCCGGCGTCTTTGCCTACCGCCACCGCCGCGCCTATCCGCCGATCACCTGGTTTGCCGGATTCCTGTACACCATCCCCAGCCTGGCCCTGTTCGCGTTCCTGACCGCATACACCGGCCTGACCACTCTGACCGCCGAGATCGGACTGGTCAGCTACACCCTCCTGATCCTCATTCGCAACGTGGTGGCCGGCCTGGAGGGGGTTCCGCCCGACACCAGGGAGGCTGCCCGGGGGATGGGCTACACGTCCCGGCAGATGTTGTGGAGGGTGGAGCTGCCGCTGGCCTTTCCGGTGATCCTGGCCGGCATCCGGGTGGCCACCGTCACGATCATCGGCCTGGTCACCGTCACCTCGCTGATCGGCAAGGGAGGTCTCGGTGCCTTCATCCTGCAGGGCATCCAGCGGTTCTTCTCCACCCCGATCGTGGTCGGGGCAGTGCTTTCGGTGCTGCTGGCGGTGGCGGCGGACCTGGGCCTGCTGGGGCTCCAGAGGGTGCTGACCCCGTGGAGCAGGGAGAAGAAGTGGGCGTAGTCGCGGAAGCCCTGGTCTGGCTGACCGACGCCGCCAACTGGTCGGGCACCGCCGGCATACCCAACCGGGTCTACGAGCACGTCCGGATCTCGGTCTTCACCGTCATGTGTGCCGCCGCGCTGGCGATCCCGGTTGGGATGGCAATCGGACATACGGGGAAGGGCCGCTTCCTGGTAGTCACCCTGTCCAACGTCGGGAGGGCGATACCTTCGTTCGCCATCCTCGGACTGGCCCTGCCCATAGCGATCAAGCTGAACCTGGGCCTGGGATTCTGGCCGACGTTCATCGCGCTCTTCGCCCTGGCCATCCCCCCGATCCTGACCAACACCTATATCGGGGTGGCCGGTGTGGACCGGGACCTCGTCGAGGCGGCACGGGGGATGGGAATGGGCAACCGCCAGATTCTCCGGCGCCTGGAGATGCGCCTGGCGGCCCCGGTTGTCATGGTCGGGCTTCGGACCGCTTCGGTTGAGGTGGTCGCAACGGCCACTCTGGCGGCAATCGTGGCCGGTGGGGGCCTCGGCAGGTACATTATCGACGGCTTTGCCGTGCGGGACGACGCCCGTATCCTGGGCGGAGCGATCCTGGTTGCAATCCTGGCGATATTCACCGAGCTTTTCATGGGCGGAGTTGAGAGGCTGGCCCGGCCGAGGACGAGTTCATGACGATCGCGCCCAAGGGCGCATGGGAGGTTACGTGATCAAGGCAACTTTGAGACAGTCGCTGCTGGCGGGGCTCCTTTTGTTGACCCTGCTGCTGGCAGCGTGCGCCGGAGAAGGCACCGACGAGGAAGCCGAGAACAAGGGCGATATCACCGTCGGCGTATCGGGAGCCTTCGCAGAGGCGCAGATTGTGGCCGAGATGTACGCGCAGGTGCTGGAGAACGCCGGCTACAACGTTCAGCGGCAGCTGGATATCGGCGCCCGCGACGTCTCGCAGGCAGCGCTGAACAACGGCGAGATCGACGTGGTGCCCGAGTACCTGACCTCCCTGCTGCTGTTCCTCGATCCCGACGCCACTCCATCGTCGGACGCTACCGAGGCTGCAGCGAAGGTCAGGGACGTTTTGGGAGAAGAGCTGGCCCTGCTTGAGCCGAGTGAGGCCAACGACACCAACGCCATCGTCGTAACCGAAGAAACCGCCCAGGCCCGCGACCTCGAACAGGTCAGTGACCTGGCGCCCATCGCCGGCGAGCTGACCTTCGGCGGACCCCCGGAGTGCCCGGAGCGGCCCCTATGCGAGATCGGGTTGCGGGAGACCTACGGCATCACGTTCGAGGAGTTCCGTCCGCTGGACGCCGGCGGTGCGCTGACCGTTGCCGCGCTGGACGGCGGGGAGATCGACGTCGCGCTGCTGTTCTCGACCTCCAGCGTTATCCAGGACCGCGGGTTTGTTGTACTCGAGGATGACCAGAACCTGCAGGCGGCCGATCACATCACGCCGCTGGTCCGGGAGGAGGTCGTCAACGAGGAGCTTGTCGGCTTGCTCAACGGCGTCAGCGACGCGCTCACCACAGAGAACATCACCCAGATGAACTCCAGGGTGGAGCTCGACAAAGAGGAGCCCTCGGATGTTGCGCAGGAGTTCCTGGAGGCTCAGGGCCTAATCTAGAAGCCCTGCGGAGGGGGGCTTCGGCCCCCCTTCGGCCATCCCTAGGTGGTCAGCATTTCCGGGTCTACTATCCAGCCCCGGTTTCGTACGTTCCTGATGAAATCCCGGCCCAGTTCTTTTCTGAGGGTGCACAACATCACGTCCACCGAGCGGCCCCTTCGCAGCCCAACCGCCTGGGACAGCTCCTCCCGGGATGTGACTCTTCCCAGATTGGATAGAAGGATTGCCAGCATCTCCAGCTGGGAGGGGGACAGGTCGAGAGGTTTATCTGAAAGTGTCGCCCGGTAGGACTCCAGGTCCACCTCCAGCGAGCCCAACTCAAACCATCGCCCCGCACTACCGTTTGAGTTGCCTTCCATGTGCGCAGGCTAGGCCGGCAAAGTTACTTTCGGGTCAAGCTCATGTTTCAGGGCGGTTAAACCTTTGGCAACGTTAGTTGAAAGCCGGAGGAACCCTCCGGGGACCGAAATGAACTCCCGGCAAAAGGCCCCTGAATTCCCGGCGCGCGGGCGCCGATCGCGGACTACCATTTGAAGAACGGGAACCTGGCAATCGGAGGGATCAGATGGCGTTCGGATATCCGGTGATGCTGGAGGTTCGGCAGCGCCGGTGCGTGGTCATCGGCGGCGGCGCCGTCGGCGAGGGCAAGGTCCGGGGCCTGCTGGACGCCGGGGCCGATGTGTCGGTGGTCGACCCGGCACCCAACGCCGCCCTCGAGGAGCTGGCTGCACAGGGAGCGGTCACCCTCGTCCGGCGCGGCTACCAACCCGGCGACCTGAAGGGTTCGTTCCTGGCGATCGCCGCCACCGACGACGGAGCGGTCAACTCCACGGTTTACGCCGAGGCGGAGGCCGAGGGGGTCCTGTTCAACGCCGTGGACGACAGCCGGTACTGCCACTTTGCCGTTCCGTCGATAGTTCGCCGGGGCGACCTTCTGGTAACCCTCTCCACCGGAGGGAGGTCGCCCGCCCTGGCCAAGAGCATCCGCATCAGGCTGGAGCAGGAGTTCGGCGAGGAGTACGGGGTCCTGGTGGATCTTTTGGGTCAGGTTCGTGAAGAGGCCATCGCCGAGCGCACCGTGGATTTCGGGGAGTGGGCCGCGCGCTGGGAGCGGGCGTTGAAGCCGGACCTGATCGACCTCGTCCGCCGGGGCAGGCACGATGAGCTCAAGGATTCCGTCCGGGCGGTTCTCGACGGGGCGGTCCCCGAGGGACACGTTTGGATTGTGGGAGCCGGGCCGGGGGATCCGGGGCTGATCACCACCAAGGGCCGCCGGGCGCTGGACGCGGCGGACGTGGTGGTCTACGACCGGCTGGTCGACCCGTCGCTGGTGGAGGGCAGACAGGCCATCTATGCCGGCAAGACCAGGGGGGGCGACAGCGCACGGCAGGAGGAGATAAACGCCATGTTGATCCGGCTCGCGCGGGAGGGCCGCAATGTGGTGCGCCTTAAAGGTGGCGACCCGTTCGTCTTCGGCCGGGGCAGCGAGGAGGCGGAGGCTCTGGTGGACGCAGGTATCGAGTTCACCGTGATCCCGGCGCCCACCTCGGCGATAGCCGCACCGGCCGCGGCCGGGATACCGGTGACGGACCGCCGGTTCTCCTCGTCGCTGGCCGTGGTCACCGGGCACTCGGGAGGTCCAAGGCCCGTGGACTTCAAGGCGCTGGCCGGCTGCGTGGAGACCATTGTGGTCCTGATGGGGCTCAACAACCTGAAGGAGATCTCGGATGGCCTGCTGGCGGGAGGGCT
The DNA here is from genome assembly GCA_029263035.1 of Actinomycetes bacterium. Lineage (GTDB taxonomy): Bacteria > Actinomycetota > CADDZG01 > JAHWKV01 > JAHWKV01 > JAJCYE01. The sequence continues at coordinate 192 of JAJCYF010000165.1, read as the reverse complement.
GAGCCCCGGCACCCCGGCGGCGCTGATCGAAAACGGGACGCGGCCGGACCAGCGGGTGGTCGTCGGCAACCTGGATGGCAGTGAGGAGGCGGCCTCCCGGGCGGGCCTGGGATCACCGTCGCTGCTGGTGATAGGCGAGGTCGTGCGCCTCAGGGAGAAGCTATTGGGCGAGGTGCCTTAGCCATGGTGCTG
>JAJCYF010000164.1 GCA_029263035.1 Actinomycetes bacterium | reverse complement strand
CCGTCGTGGGCAAGGTGGCATCTGAGCGCCTTTGGCCCGGCAAGCTGTTAAGCGATGCCTCGGTTTCTGACTCGGCAGACCTTCCCGCTGGATACGTCGCCATGAGTCTCGCCCTGACCACCGAACAGGCCGCCGGGGGCGCCCTGCGCTCGGGCGATCAGGTTGCGATGATCTCATCACCTTCGCCGGAGCGCTCGGAATCACCGACCACCATCTTGTTCACATCAGTTCCGGTTCTCGCCGTTCGCGAGGCCGGCACCGCCGAGGGAGGCGGAGTGATCGTCACCCTGCGGCTGCGACTGGAAGAGGCGCGCAGCCTCGCCCAGGCCCGGTCTCAAGGTTCGCTTGACCTGGTCTTGTTGTCGGGAGCTGCCGAGTGAGCCTGATCGGGGTATGCGCCGGCAAAGGTGCCCCTGGATGCACGTTCGTCTCGATCAATCTTGCGATGGCATTGGCCGACAACCAGAGCCGGGTCCTTCTGCTCGACCTGGATCCAGACGGCGGCGACTTGAGCGCTTACCTGGGTTTGGATCCCCGCAAGGGGATGCACCTGTTGCCACAAACTCCAGGCGCCTGCCTTGAGTCGCTCAATCGGGAGGGCGAGCCCAGAGAAAACGTCCTGTGCGTCGGAGGCTTCCCTCGATCTGCTGACAGCAACCCTGAGTTGATCGAAGGAATCCTCGCTTCTACTAGAGGTGCGGGGCAAAGTGCGGTCGCCGACCTGGGCCGGGTTAGATCCGATACCGCGGCATTGTTCCACTCGCCAGACCTCATCCTGATTGTCGCCCGACCGCGCCTCGTCTCGGTCCATGGAGCCCGCCGTGCAATCCAAGACCTTCAAGATGCCGGTGTTGCTTCCAGCAGGATCTATGCGGTGATCACCGGCTGGGAGCGCCAAAGCCCGGCAGATCTGGCAGAAAGCGCCGCGGCTCTGCCGGTCCGAACCCTCGGCGCCATTCCTTTAGACCGCAGAGCGGCCCATTGGTTGGAGTCCTCGCAACGAGTCCCGGTGAAAGGGCCGGCCCACAAAGCCTTCCAGGCGCTCGCCTCTGAGGTAGCCAGGACCCTGGCCGCTCATCCCGCCGACAAAAGGAGAGGCTCACGAATCCTCAGGTAACCGCCTCCTTATTAGAGGAGGCCCGGCAGGCTTTGAGCCAGAGCATGGCGCAATCCTCCCTGCTGCGACCCAGCCGCTCCGAGGAGGCGGAGGCCCGCCTGGTGCTAAGAGATGTGATCGAGCAACATCAACGCCAAAGGGTCAACTCCCGCCAGCCGGCGTTGACCGACACCCAGCAAGACCGCCTCCACCAACAGCTATTCGACACCTTTTTTCAGTTTGGCCCCCTCCAGCAGCACCTTGACGACCCCCTGATTGAGGAGCTGATCGTCAATGGGCCGAGATCGGGGTTTCTGCTCTTTGCAGGAGGGGACAAAAGACCGTTTGACCCCGGGTTCTCCTCCGACGACGAGGTTCGGGCGCTGCTTTCGAGAGTAGTTGCCCGATCCGGACGCAGGATCGATGAATCATCTCCTGCCGTGGATGTCAGGCTGCCCGACGGCGCACGTCTGCACGCCATCCTGCCTCCACTTACCCAGCACGTCTGCCTGACGGTACGGCGCCACCGCCTGGTTGCAGACTCCCTCGACCAACTCATTGAGCTCGAAACCATCACGCCGGAGGCGGGGTCGTTTCTTGCCGGCTCGGTAAGAAGCGGCCTGAACATCCTCGTCTCGGGGGGAACCGCCTCCGGGAAGACGACCACCCTGAACGCCCTCGGCAGAGTAATTCCGTCTGAGGAGCGGGTAGTGACCGTTGAGGAGACCAGCGAACTGCGGCTGGCAACCCTTCTCCCGGACTGCGTTTCGCTGGAAGCCCGCTCGGCCAACTCCGAGGGGGTGGGCCGAGTCTCAATCCGCGAGCTGGTTCGACACGCCCTTCGGATGCGGCCAAACCGCATTGTGGTCGGCGAGGTCCGTGGAGCCGAAGGCCTGGACATGCTCTCCGCCATGAACACCGGGCACGAGGGCTCGATGGGCACCCTGCACGCCAACTCCGCCCGGCAGGCGCTGTCGAAGTTGCGCACCTATGTGTTAATGGCGGAGGAAGGGCTGTCCTCTGAGGTGGCCACCGAGATGATCGCCGAGACGGTGGATCTGGTGATTCATCTCCAGCTCGACCGCTCTGGCGGCAAGCGGCGGGTGGTGCAGATCGCTGAGGTGGCCGGGCTCGAATCCGGAAGAATCTTGACCAACGACCTTTTCCGGCTCGATGCACAGGCTCTGGTTAGGACCAACATCCGGCCTCGTTTTGTTGATCGTCCGGGCCAAGCCACTCTTGGGCATTTGTTCTCCGCTTCCGACAACGGGTCGGCTCGATCGGACAGGCGCTGGTAGTGGACGGTCTGCTGGTTGGAGCCGCATTGGGTATGGGAGTGCTACTGATATTTGATGCGCTCACCCGGCCCGGAGCCAAGCCGGATCCGGCCAAGTGGGCGGCAAAGCTTGGGCCCAAGGGATTGGCAGCGGCAGTTTGCGCCACAGCGGTGTTGGCCGTCACCCAGTGGCCGGTCGCCGCCCTGGCCGGCGGCATCCTGGGAGCCAGGCTGCCTTCGATGCTGGCAAACGCTCGCCTTGAGCGTTTGCGGGTTGAGCGGATTCAGGCCATCGCGGAGCTGTCGGCCCGGTTGCGGGATTCCCTGCGAGCCGGCATCGGCATCCAAGACGCACTGTCCCGCGCCGCCCTAAGCGCTGGTCCTGCCATCTGCACGGAGCTTCGCCAGATGGTTGCCGAGGCAAGGGTGAGCGGTCTCGGTGCGGCCGCGAGGTCCTTCGCCGACCGGCTCGGACCCGACGCCGACACCCTGGCAGCAGCCCTGGCTCTCGGCGACCGGATCGGTGCGCGCAACACCTCTGAAGTACTCGACTCGCTGGCCGAGTCCACCGCCGCAACCGCGGCGACCCTGCGCGAAGCGAGGGCTCGGCAAACCAGGGCCCGGACATCGGCCCGGGTGGTAGCCGCCGCGCCGCTGGTGTTGCTGCTGGTGATCCGCCTTTCCAATCCTCAATACCTTGAGCCCTACAGCCGCCCCGGCGGTCAGCTTCTGCTTGCGTTTGGCTTGCTGCTCATAGCCGGGGGCTACGGCGCGATGTTGCGGACCGCTCGCATCGGAAGGGCCCTCCAATGATCGGCGCCCTGATGGTCGGCCTGTTGTTCGGTTGCGGGGCATTGATGGTATTGACCAGTCAACCTCTTGGAGCTGCCAGGCCCCCGCTGTCTGCACGGTTGGACGCCTTGCGGCCGGATCTTCCGGCCAAGATCGACCCGCCGATCGTTCCGGTGTTCCGGACCTTCATTTTTGAACAGCTGCTGCGCCCGCTGCTCCAGCATGCTGGTAACTGGCTTCTTAGTGCGTCCCGACGCGCCGGGCTTGACCTGAACGAAACCGCCAGCAGGTTGCGGCTGACCGGTGATGCGGGCGGCCTCGGACTGTTTCTTGGCCTCAAGTTGACCAGCGGACTGGTTGGGCTCGCTATCTTCCCGGTGGCTTCGGGGTTGAAGCTGTTTCCGCATACACCGTTATGGATTTGGCTGGGTTTCGGCGCTGCGTGGTTTCTGCTTCCGGATGCTGTGCTTCGAGCAAAGGCTGAGCAGGTACAGCGCGAGCTGCGAGAAGGTCTGGCACGGTTCGCCGACCTCGTCTCCCTGTCCGTCTCAGCTGGGCTTGGCCTCGAAGGCGCTGTTGAGGAAGCTGCCGGATCGCTGTCGGGACCTTTTGCCGAAGAGCTGAGAAAATCACTTCGCGACAGCCAGTTGAACGGTCAACCGATATCCGCCGCCCTAGCGCGCCTCGCCGACGAGCTGAGTCTCCGGGAAGCCGAACCCCTGGCATCGGCACTCGATGTTGCAGTAACCCAGGGGTTGGCCATCTCACAGGTGCTGCACTCTCAAGCCCGCTCAATCCGAGAGCGTCGCCGTCTTCAGCTAATCGAGGAGGCGGAACGGGCTCAGGTGCGAATGGCGCTGCCCGTCGGCCTTCTCATCCTTCCCGCCTTTTTCCTTCTGATTCTTTATCCCGCCGCAGTCCAGCTACTTCAAGTCACCGCTGGGAGGTGAACACATGGCAAGCAAGCTCTCGTATCTATGGTTCTCGATCCACAACGACAGGGGCGAGGTGTACGTCGAGTACGTGGTTCTGGCAGGCCTCGCGATGCTGGTGATTCTGGGAAGCATTCAGTACTTCTTTGGTGGGATATCAGATCTGTTCACAAGATTGGGCGGCACCGTGCGAGGTCTCGACGAGTGACCTTTAGTTCCGATCGAGGCGATGCCATTGTGGAGCTCGCAATCGTGACGCCGGCTTTCATGCTGCTGCTCGTCGGACTCCTCCAGCTCGGCCTCTGGCATCACGCCAACTCTGTCGTGCAGACAGCAGCGATGGAGGGTGCCAGAGAGGCGGCTGCCGACGGAGCCAGCTCGGAGGACGGCAGAACCAGGTCGATCGAAGT
>JAJCYF010000163.1 GCA_029263035.1 Actinomycetes bacterium | reverse complement strand
CGGCATGGGGCGCGGTAGCCGCCAGCCTGGTCATCGGGCAGCTGGGTCAGATCCTGCGCCTGGAGAGCTGGGTTACCGGCATGTCCCCCTACAGCCACCTGCCGCAGATGCCCGGCTCCGAAATGCGGATCCTGCCGCTGGTGATTCTGTCCGCTCTCGCCGCGGTTCTGGTGGCGACTGGGATCGCCGGATTCCGGCGGCGGGATATCGGCTGAGCGGAATTTCAGTCGACCTCAGCGGCCTCTTTCTCCTCCGCCTCCCCGGACCCGTCGGTCACCTTGGCAATCGCCGGTTTGGCCGTGAACCCGTGAATCACTATCGACCCCAGCACCACCACCGAGACCGCCGCCCACAGCTCCCTGGCACCGGCAAACTCCGCCTCGTGCAGGGCGAAGGAAAGGTAGTAGAACGAACCGATTCCGCGGATGCCGAAAAACGCGATCGCCGGCTTTTCGCCCTTGGGTATCTTCAGTGCACCGATCCCGGCCAGGCCGGCCAGCGGCCTGACTACAAGCAGGATTGCCGCCGCCACCCCCACCATCGCCCACGACACGGATCCCAGAAGACCATTGGCCACCGCTCCCCCGAACAACAGCAGAATGACGGCGCTGGCCAGCCTCTCCAGCTGGTCGGCGAAGCGGTTCAGCTCCTTGTGGTACTCGTGGTTGCGTTCAAAGTCCCGGATCACCAGCGCGGCTACGAAAACCGCAATGAACCCGTAACCGTTGACCACCTGGGTAGTTGCGTAGGCGACGAGAGTGACGGCCAGGGCAACCAATCCCTCCCGGCTATGCGCCAGCCTGGTCTCGTGGTCCCCCACCCGAAACAGCAGGAAGGCCAGCCCCTTACCCACCAGGAAGCCGATGACCACGCCGGCCGCAATCTTGTAGAGCACGTCGACCAACAGCCACTCACCGACCCAACCCAGGCCGGCGGCGCCCGCCATCGCGATCGCCGCGTTGGTGAAGGGAAACGCCAGCCCGTCGTTCAGGCCCGCTTCGGAGGTTAGAGCGAAGCGGACCTCGTCGGACTCCCCGGTACCCGGCGCACCAACCTGGACGTCGGAGGCGAGAACCGGGTCGGTCGGGGCCAGGGCCGCCCCGAACAGCATCGCCGTCGCCGGGGCGAACCCGAGCGCCCACCAACCCAACATGCCCACAGCGACGATCGTCAGCGGCATGGTCACCGCCAGCAGCAGCCAGGTGGTCTTCCATCTCTTCAACCCCAGCCGCCGGTCGATCTTCAGTCCGGCCCCCGTCAGGGCGATGATCACGCCGAATTCGGTGAGGTGGGAGGCGATCAGACCGTACCGGATGGGGTCGAGCTTTTCGAACTCGGTGGGCAGAAACATCCCGACCCCAACCAGAACGAGGATCATCGGGTACGAGATGGTCCGGTTGAGCAGGACACGGGGCAGCCACGCCACCAGCAGGGCCGCCACCCCGGCGACAAGGAGTCCGATCTCGTACGTTTCCAAAGGTCTCCCTGTGCCTGCTTGCGGGCGTCAGTCTACGATGCCCCCGTGTTCTACCCCCAAGACGCTATAACTAGCGAATGGACATCGTCTGGATAGTCGCCGGCACGATTCTCATCCTTGCCGGCGTCCTGGACCTGTTCATGACGGTGCTTTACTACGATGCCGCCGGTCCGCTCTCGATCCGGCTCTACCGCTTTACCTGGGCTATCTGCCGGCGGTTGGCGTCGAGGGTCCCCCCGAAGCACACCGCCTTCGTCCTTTCGTTGGGCGTTCCTCTAATGGTTTTGGGCAGCCTGATCCTGTGGATCGCCCTCCAGGTGGTCGGTTTCGCCGCCATCTACTACGTAGGCCTTCATGGAGGCGCCTTTCGGTTGTCCGAAGGTTTGGAGGCCAGCGCCATCGAGGCCCTCTACCTCAGCGGGATCTCCCTGTCGGGGGTGGGATACGGGGACATGGCACCGATCACGGCTCCCTACCAGCTGGTGGCCGCCCTTCAGGCGTTGATGGGTTACGGATTCCTCACCCTGGCGATCGCCTACGTGGTCAACGTGTACAAGGTGATCGAAGACATGGGCGTGCTGTCCTCCGACATCTACCACGAGTCCGAGCGCACCTACGACGCCAGCCACATCCTGGAGGTCCACTTCCACAACGGAGAGCCGCGGGACCTGACCGGGCGCCTGATCAACTTCTACAACGGCCTGATCTCTCACCACGAGGGCATGCGCCACTACCCGGTCGTCTACTACTTCTACAGCCGGCGGGGTTACGCCGCCCTGCCCTACCGCTTCGGGCTGATCGGCCGGGTGGTGGCCGCCCTGCGCTGGGGGCTGCCCAAGGGGGACCCGGTAACCGAGGAGCCGTGGCTGCGGGCCCTGAAGTCCGCGTATGAGTCGATTTCCAGCGAGATCATGGAGCGCTTCCTGGGGACCGAGCATTGGTCTCCCAACGACGAGCCGGTAGACCGGAAGAGGTTTCTGACCGACCTGAGCTACGGGCGTTCGGACGATGCGCTGATCCAGAGGTTCCTCGAGCTGCTCAACTTCATGGAGACCGTTACCGAGCGCAAACAACCCCGCGACCCGGAGGAGGTTTACCAGCGGTACTGCGAGTGGGTGCCGTTCGTCTCTAGAATCGATGAGTTCGGGCACACGATCATCAACCATCTGAGCCCCCGGTAGCGGCACCGACCCCCGGGGCCCGCCGGAATATTTCGGCGCCCGACGTGATTTCAGATACAAAGCTGAAAGGGATATAAGTTGTCGTCGAGCACCTCCCCGGGGATCTCCGGGCCGCCGCTGTACACCGACCCCGAGGTCCACCGCCGGCGGTGGATCGTCCTGTGGGCCATGTGCCTGCCGCTGGTTCTGGTGGTGATGTCGGTCGCCGGCCTCAACGTCGCGCTGCCTTCGATCCAGCGTGAGATGGGCGCCACCGCCTCCGACCTTCTGTGGACCGTTGACGCGTACGCTCTGGTCTTCGCCGGGCTGCTCCTGTCCGCCGGCGCTCTCGGCGACCGCTTCGGGCGCAAGGGTGCGTTGCTGGCGGGTCTCTCCATCTTCGCGGCCGGCCTGGTGACCGGCGGGCTGGCCGGCTCGCCGGGTCAGCTGATCCTGGGCCGGGCGGTGATGGGCTCGGGGGCGGCGCTGATCATGCCGGCCACCCTGTCGACGATCACCGTCGTCTTCCCCCCGAACGAGCGGCGCCGGGCAATCGCCCTGTGGGCGGCGTTCGCCGGCGCAGGCGGTTCCTTCGGGCCGGTGGTCTCAGGATTGCTGCTGGAGCGGTTCTGGTGGGGTTCGACCATGCTCGCCCTGATTCCGGTGGTGGCGCTGACCGCCCTGGCGATCGGGATCGTCTGCCCCCGCTCCCGGGACGACGAGGTCACCCCGCTGGACCCGGTGGGGGCCCTGCTGTCGCTGGTGGGCCTTACCGCCCTGCTGTTTGCAATCATCGAAGGGCCGGAGCACGGCTGGCTCCACGTCCGAACCCTCGGAGCGATGGGCCTTGGGCTGGCGGTTCTGGGACTGTTCGCACTCTGGGAGCGGCGGTCTCCGCACCCCATGCTGCCGCTGTTCCTGTTCGGGGACCTGCGCTTCAGAATCGGAAGCGGCGTCATCACCACCGTCTTTTTCATCATGTTCGGCTGGTTTTTCACCAACACGCTGTACCTGCAGTTCGTCCGGGACTACTCCGCCCTGCATGCCAGCCTGGCGATGCTCCCGTTCCCGGTGGCGATGATCCTGGTCGCCCCCCGAAGCGCCCGCCTGGGGGAGCGGTTCGGCAGCGGCAAGGTGATAACCGCCGGCTTCAGCACCGTGGCCTTCGGCCTAACCGTCACTGCGTTCACCACCCCGGTCACCCCCTACTGGGTGCTCGGGCTGGCCTGGGCCATCATGGGCTCCGGAATGGCAATGACCTCCGCCCCGGCCACCGGCAACATCATGAGCGCGGTTCCCGCGGGCAAGGCCGGAGTTGGGTCGGCGGTCAACGACACCACCCGCGAGTTCGGCGGGGCGCTCGGCATCGCCGTCACCGGCAGCCTGATGAGCACGCTGTACCGCGCCGGCATGGAGACCGGCACTCTCGGCCTTCCGCCGGCAGCGGCCCGGACGGCGCAGGAGTCGGTGGGAGCGGCCACGTCCCTCGCCCGCACCCTGCCCGGAGGCGACGAGTTGGCCGCCCAGGCAATCCAGGCCTTTGCCTGGTCGTACCGGCTCGTCAACGTGCTGTGTGCAGTTCTGGCGGTGATGGGAGCGCTCGGGGTGGCCCGGTTCTTCCCCCGGCGCAAGGAGCTTGAAGCCAACCGGACACCTCCGGACTCCATGCCGGAGCCGGTCAGCGCAGGGACCGGAGCCTGACGCGTGCGCAGGCCGGCGGTTGGGTAGAGACTAGGGACATGGAAATAGAGATCACCGAGGATCATCAAAAGGGCCTGGCTTTGTGGGCCGCCGACTGCGCCGAGCGCGTCCTGCGGATTTTCGAGGAAAGCCGGCCGGACGATCGACGCCCGCGCAAGGCCGTGGAAACCGCCCGCGCCTGGGCCCGCGGCGAGTTGCCGGTATCGGCGGCAAGGGGGGCCTCATCCGCCTCCAACGCCGCAGCCCGGGAGACCGACGAGGGCAGCCCCGCCCGTGAGGCCGCGCGAGCAGCCGGTCACGCTGCCGCCACCGCCCATGCAGTGGGGCATGCACTTCACGCCGCCGCGTATGCGGTGAAGGCGTTGGCGGATACCGGGGATGATTCCAGCGCGGAACGAGAGCAGAGCTGGCAGTTTAAACGCCTCCCCGAGGACCTGCGCCCGCTGGTCTACCCCGAAGAACCGGCCGGCTGAGTCTGCTCTTCTAGCCGGCGGATTCCGCCCGCGCCTTATCGACCCACTTGAAGTGACGCTGGTTCCAACCGGCCACGGTACGCCTGCCTGCGGGCAGGGGGCCCGTGGGGGATGAGTTGCGCAGCAGGCCCGGGTGGACCAGCGGCAGCCATTTGGCAACGTGGTTTCCCGATCGGAGCGTTCCCGGCCTGCCGTAGGCCTCGCCGTAAAGCGCGTCGAACATCGAAACCGAGGAGTGAGCGTCGTATCCAAAGATCATGTCCACCGTCCGCCAGGCCTCCTCGCCCAGGGTGAGGACCAGATCCGGCTTGGCGTCGGTGAACTCCTGCTTCAGCTTGGCGCCGAACAGATCCGCGGCCTGCCCCGGGAGGGCCCGTTCGTGAATCTTACGCAGCAGCTTGGATTCCGGTACGCCCATCTGTTCCCGGATGGAGTTGTACTCGATGTCGATGGCGTCCCGCATCTCACGTTTGGCCTTGGTTCCGGTCTTGACCATGTAGTGGCGGTAGGCGTCGGTGAAAGTAACGTCGTCCGGGCTGATGCCCAGCGGCTCAAGGTAGTGCTGGATGATTTTGCGGCCTGATGCGCCGTTTATGGCGGGCAGCTTGGAGTCAACCCGGCCGTGCTGGCCCGGCTCGTCGCCCTCCTCGAACCCAACCTCCTTCAACCAGGATTTGAGCAGGGCATCGCCGCCTGCATCGTTGCCCTCCCAGAAAGCGGTGGGCTCGACGTCGACAGCCAGGGCCTTGACGACTCCGGTCTGGCCGTTGCCGGCAGCGAATTTAGGAGCGGTCCAGGCCACGTGGAAAGCACTCGGATGCAAGCCCACCACCATCACCTTGCTGACCTCCGCGATACGCGGGGGTCGTTCTGAGTTGGGGCGACCGAATGGGAAAAGTCCTGGATCCATTGTTCTCACACCTTCCGGGCTCACGGGCCAAGGTTTGGGGATAGCCGGCCGGATAAAAGCCGAGACAGTACCTCCAGTGTGACGCGGATGGGCGCCGAAGTCGCCCCGCCTGCCCGATCAGGCGTAAATCCAACGCTCATTGACCCCTGAATTGAGCCCGGCGTTTAGCCCGAAGGGCGATCCGCGCTCTAGGGGACGACGAAGACGGGCGTCCCCGGAGGCGACATGCCGGCCAGCTTTCTCACGTCGGCATTGAGCAGCCTGAGGCAGCCGTTGCTTGATGCGGAACCGACCGAACCGTCGTCTCCCCAGCCGTGAATTGCAATCTGCCCTACCCCGCCGCCGAAATTGCGCAGCACGTTGGAAAACCCGGCGACGCTCAGCATGTGGGCTCCGTAGGGGCTTCCCGGGTTGCGGACGGAGAAGTCCACGTAGAAGTTGCCGATGGGGGTCGGCGTTTTGTCGGTACCCACCCCCACGGGGACCTCCATGAGCAGCTTGTCGCCCTTGAAGGCGCTCAGCTTGCGTTTAGCCACCTCGACCACAATGTGGTTGGAGACGGATTTCACGAGCACGTCTTCCTTGCGGACCCATCCGGTGGCCCCGTTCGGCCGGACGGGAAGGCGGACCTTCAGCCAGTCCCCTTTGTCTTCAAGTACGCCAAAGACAACCTGCATCCCTTCGACCGTGGGGTTGTTGATGGTACTGGCCTGCGCACCGCCGGCGGACTTGAAAACCGGGATCTTCCCTATTGCGCCGTACGCTGCCTTGGAGGAGCCGGGGTGGTCAAAAACCAGGGGGGCATCCGGCACCGGGGCGGCGGACTCGGATGCGCTGGCCGTGGGCGCCGGATCCGAGGCTTTCGGGGTGGCCTTTCTCTCAGGCGTCTCGCTGGAGGCCGGAGCCACCGAAATCCAGAAGAAGGCTCCGGTTGCCAGGACTGCCAGTACCCCAACTATCGACAGGCCGATCTTGTAGAACTTGTTGATGTCGTGACTCCCGTCGTTGCCGATTTCCCACCTTCAGGAATCGGACCGTGTAGAACGCTTCACCAGCACCGGCGCCGATCCATCCTAACCGCCCACCAAGACTTCAACGCCGCGCTCGGTGACTTTTCCGCCGCCCGCGGCGTTCGATCCCTGTCGTTCCGTTCGGCGGTGCCCGACCTTGATGGCGCGGTCGGGACGGCGAAGATTCTACCTTCTGGACGGCATTTGGTGGGCTCTAGGGAAGGACAAATACCGGAGTGCCCGGCGGAGCCAGCGCGGCCAGCTGCTGGACCACGGCGTTGGTTAGCCGCATGCATCCGTTACTGGAGAACTGGCCTACGGACCCGGGGTTGTTGGTTCCGTGGATGGCGATCTGACCGATCCCGTTGCCGAAGCTGCGAAGGACGTTGGAGAAGCCCGCAACGCTCAGCATGTGGCTGCCGTAGGCACCTCCGGGATTTTTGAGTGAGATGTCGACGTAGAAGTTGCCGACCGGGGTCGGCGTCCGGGACTTGCCAACCCCCACCGGGGCCTCCATGAGCAGAGTGGACCCGCTGAAGGCGGTCAGCCGGCGCTTGGCCACCTCGACAATGATGTGGTTGGGCACACTGCGAACATCTACTGTTGACTCCTTGATCCACCCGACGGTCTCGTTGGGACGGACCGGTATCTGGACCTTCAGCCACTCCCCGCTGCGCTCGGAGACCGACATCACCAGCGGGACGTTCTCGTGGGTGGGGTTGCTGAGCGTCTGGGTGACGCTACCCCCGGGGGCGTCGTAAACGGGCACCCGGGAAACCACCGCATCCGCCGCCAGGGACTCCCCGGGGTGGACAAACGCATCAAACGGATCGACCGGCGGAGCGGGAGCCGGCGGAGGTGCCGGAGCCTCCGGGACCTGGACGACGTCCTCCTGGACGCGGGTTACCGCAATGGAACGGGAATCGCGGTTCGAGACCAGCCCGGCCACCGCCATCCAAAAGGCGGTGACGATGAGCACCGTCATTCCCGCTCGCAAAATCCCGGTTCTATCTGGTCCGGCGACCGACTGCATTGCGCCCCCTATAAGTGGAGGCCTAAGACTACAAACAATGTGCGCCTACGGCTTCGCCAGGTGAGCTCTTAGGACAGAAACTGACCGCAATGGGTGGGATCATTTCTCCATGAGCGACACCACCTCGCGGATCCTGCGGCTTTTGTCCCTTCTGCAGACCCACCGCGACTGGTCGGGAAGCGAACTGGCCGGCCGGCTGGAGGTCAGCCCGCGTACGATCAGGCGGGATATCGATCGGCTGCGGGATCTCGGGTACCCGGTGCACGCCAGTGCCGGGGTGGCCGGGGGCTACCGCCTCCAGGCCGGCGCCTCAATGCCCCCGTTGCTGCTGGACGACGAGGAGGCGGTGGCCATCGCCATGGGGCTGCGCTTCGCGGCAGGCGGCTCGGTGGCCGGCATCGACGATGCCTCCGTGCGCGCCCTTGCCAAGGTCGAGCAGGTTCTTCCCTCCCGCCTTCGCCGGCGGGTGAACGCCCTTCAGACCTACACCGTCCCCATGACCTACGGCGGCGGCGGACCGACGGTCGACCCGGACACCCTCATCTGCATCGTCCAGGCGTGCCGGGACCTGGAGCGGCTGCGGTTCGACTACACGGCCAAGGACGGTGCCGCCACCAAACGCCTGGTTGAGCCCCACCGCCTGGTCTCCGCCGGACGAAGGTGGTACCTGGTTTGCTGGGACGTGGACCGGCACGACTGGAGGACCTTCCGGGTGGACCGGCTGACCACCTGCACGACCGAGGGCATCCACTTCCATCCCCGTGAGCTGCCCGCTGAAGACGCCGCAGCCTACGTCCAGAGCGCCATCGCATCTACCTACACCCGCCACCAGCTGGTCGTCCGCCTGCACGCGCCGCTCGAGGAGCTGGCCGCGAAGGTCCGGTCCCAGGACGGCCGGCTCGAACCGATCGATGAAAACACCTGTCTGCTGACGGCCTCCGGCGAGTCGCTGGAGTGGATGGCAGCGTGGATGGGATGGTTCGGGGTCGACTTCGAGATCCTCGAGCCTCCCGAGCTCATCGACTACGTCCGTACCCTGGCCTCCCGTCTGGAGCGCTCCACCCGGGAGGCTGAGGGCTAAGAAGAGGACCCGTCTCCGGCTTGCGAATATCCTTGTCCGCATGATCCCTCCGGAACTTCTCAACGTCGCCGATTACGGCCGGGCCGCCGGAGAAGCGCTCACCCCTGATGTCTTCGACTACTACGACGGCGGCGCTCTGGACGAGGTCACCCTGCGGGAGAACGTCGCCTCCTGGCAGCAGCTCAAGTTGTACTACCGGGTGATGGCCGGAGTGGGCCCCCGGGATCTGTCGACCACGGTTTTGGGCCGGCGGGTATCGATGCCGGTACTGGTCGCCCCCACCGCATTCCACAAGCTGGCGTGCCCGGAAGGTGAGGTGGCTGCAGCGCGGGCGGCGGGGAGAGCCGGGACCGCCTTTTGCCTCAGCTCGCTGTCGACCACCGCCATGGAAGAGGTCTTCGCCGCGGCATCGAGCCCCAAGTGGTTCCAGCTCTACATCTACAAGGACCGGGGGCTGACCCGGGAGCTGATCGCCCGGGCGGAGGCGGCCGGGGCCGAGGCCATCGTTCTGACCGTCGACGCCCCGGGCTGGGGCAACCGGGAGCGGGACGCCCGCAACGGGTTCGGGCTGCCCCCCGGCCTGACGGTCGCCAACGTCGCCCCGGTGGGCAAGGGAGACTTCCCCCAGGTGCAGGGTTCGGGTCTGGCCGCCTACGTAAGGACCCACTTCGAGTCGGCTCTCAGCTTCGACGACCTGGACTGGCTGTGCGCCACCAGCGAGCTGCCGGTGGTGGTCAAAGGCGTCTGCCGGGGGGACGACGCCCGCCGCTCGGCCGAGCAGGGAGCCGCCGCGGTCATCGTCAGCAACCACGGAGGCCGCCAGCTGGATACCGCTCCATCCACCTGCCACGCGCTCCCCCACGTCATCGACCAGGTGGCCGGCGCCTGCGAGGTACTGGTCGACGGGGGCATCCGCAGGGGCAGCGATGTCCTGAAGGCACTAGCCATGGGCGCCAGGGCGGTGCTGGTAGGCCGGCCGGTCCTCTGGGGCCTGGCGGTGAACGGTGAAGAGGGGGCTTTGAGCGTGCTGGAAATCCTGCGGCGGGAGCTGGAGGAGGCGATGCTGCTGTGCGGGTACGCCGAAGCCGGACAGATCGACCGGTCGATCCTCAGCCCTTGAGGCATGGGGGCCGGTAAAACCGGCTGGCTGTTACTTCTTGGCCTTCTTGGCGCCCTTTTTCTTTTTCGCTTTTCTGGTGAGCGACTTAACCGCCTTGCGGGCTTTCTTCAGACTCTTCTTGGCTTTCTTGAGGGCCTTGTTGGAACCCTTCTTCTTTTTAGACACAGACGTCCTTTCCGGGAGCTTTTAGAAACCTTTACCCACTTGGGCCGATTCGGAATATGCGTCGTCCAACCCGGCGTTTCCGGGCCTAGGTTCCCCGGCAGAGCTCGGCCAGCAGGGCCAGCGCCTCATCCAATGACGCGGTGATTCGACCCCCGCCCGCCCGGACGAAGTACTCGACCTGGAGGTTCACGACGGCGCCCAGCTCACCGGACTCGCGCAGGTCGGTCCGGAATCCCACCACCGGACGGCCCAGCGCCGCGGCGTAGCCGATCTCGGAAGCAGTCCCGCTGTCCACGTCCGTTCCGTCGAGCACCGCCAGGACCGCCGCCGCCCGTTCGATCATCCGGGCGTTCTTCTCCCCTATTGCCATCGGATCGGCGGGATGGCCGGGTTCCACGCCCGGTTCGGCCGCCCACGGGTCCAGGATCTCGAAGCCCGCTCCCGCGAGCCGGACCAGAAGTTCGGACTCGTACCAAAGGCGGGTGGGAACACTAAACCCGAGCGGGCTGGCGACATAGATGCACGTGGTGGGGCTCAATGTGTCGCATCCTAGCCGACCGCCGGCGGGCCGCCCGGGGTCCCCAGCCCGGGAGAAGGGCGCCTATGATGAGCAACTGAAGGGGGAACTAAGACCATGTCCACGGAACGTTTGCTGGCCCAGGCCTTCGTTGAGTTGGCAGACACCCTGGTCGCCGACTTCGATGTCGTCGATTTTCTCCACACCCTGGCCCACCGGACTGCGGAGCTTTTCGAAGCCGCTGAGGCCGGGGTCATGCTCGGAGACCAGCGGGGCGGCCTGCGGGTCATGGCGTCCTCCAGCGAACGGGCCCGGCTGCTGGAGCTTTTCGAGTTGCAGAACGAGCAGGGACCGTGCCTGGACAGCTTTCGCACCGGCAAGCCGGTCAACGCCGAGGACCTGCTGCAAGACAACCCGTGGCCGCTGTTCACCGCCGAGGCGACCGAGGCAGGCATCCGGTCGGTCCACAGCCTCCCTCTGCGCTTTCGCTCGGAGACCATCGGAGCCCTGAACCTTTTCCGCACCGCTCCCGGCATGCTGGCCCAGGAGGAGCTGGAGGCGGCGCAGGCAATGGCCGACATCGCCACCATCAGCATTCTTCAGGAACGAGCGTTGCGGGAGGCGAAGGTCCTGGCGGACCAGCTGCAGCGGGCCCTCAACAGCCGGGTGATCATCGAGCAGGCCAAGGGTGTGCTTGCGGAGCGAACCCAGGTCAGCCTCGACACCGCCTTCAACATGATCCGCAGCTACGCCCGCAACAACAACCAGCGCCTGCACGACGTGGCCACCGCCGTCGTCTCCAGCCTGATCTCGATAGAGGATCTAAAGCCCCCCACGCCCTGAATCCGGGCTTTTATCAAGCGCCCACGGTGGTACCCTAGGAGGCGAAGCTTGCTCATTTGCTCCGGCCTTCGGCAAATGAGTTTTGAAGGTCACTCTGGCCCCCGGTGGCGGCATAAACCGCACGACCCCATGATGCACACCGGAGGTAAGCCATGAGCTCAACCACCACCCAGACCGGCGACGACGCGCGCCGCGCCGCCTCCACCATGCCGGACCCGGCCACCCATTACGGCCTGGGCATTCGAACCGAGGAGAGCTCCGGTACCACTCGGATGTTTCTGACCGGGGAGCTGGACATCGCGACCGCGCCGTCGGTCGAGACCGGTCTCCGTCTGGCTCAGGGGGGCCACCACGCGGTGGTGGTGGACCTGGAGGATCTGACGTTCATGGACTCCAACGGAATACTGACCTTCATAGATGCCGCCCGGCGGGCAAACGAGTCGGGGGACGCCTTCGGCGTGGTAAACAGCCACGGCACGGTAACCCGGGTGTTCGAGCTCACCAGCCAGCAGATCCTTCTCGGAACAGGCTACGCCACCAGCTAAAGAGTGCGCCGGAGGGGCAGCACGACCTGGGCCTCCATCTCGTAGCGAGCGACCGGGCCGACCGGCGGCTCCACTTCCTTGAACCCCAGGCTTCCCAGCAGATAGTTGGTGATCCGGGTGCTCGGATGGCAGAGCCGGGCCAGCAAAAGAGCATCCTCGGATAGGGCCGCCGGGTCATCTACCGAGTACCGCCTTGTGGAGTCGAACTCGTTCCGTGCCGGCATACCTTCCCCCAATCGACCTTCGGTTTCCGAGATACGGTCACCGGGGTCCGGGGTGGGTGCGGCGCTTAGTCGGGGTTGGATTCTACTCCTGCGCCGGGTCGGGAACAAGGGTGACCGTCCCCTCGATGAGGCCGACCGCCACCTCCCGCAGCCGTAGCCCGTGCTTACGGGCATAATCCCGCAGGAGCTTGAAGGCGTCGTCCAGATCGATCTTCGCCCTTTCGGCAAGCACGCCCTTGGCCTGCTCGATGACCACCCGGCTGTTGAGAGCCGACTGCAGTTGCTCGGCAAGAATCCTCGCCTCCGTGGTCGCCCGCTGCTGCAGGATGCCGATGGTGGCCACGTCCGCCATCGCCTGGGCGGCAATGACATCATCCCGGCTGAAGAATCCGGGGGAGGTGCCGAACAGGTTGAGCGCTCCGATCACCTGGTTGTGACAGCGAAGCGGCAGTGCATGCACCGACTGGTACCCGGCCCTGACCGCCTCGGGGGCAAACGCCGGCCACCGCCCGTCCCCGGGGTCCAGATCTTCTACCGCTACGGCCTTACCGGTCCGAAAGCAGTCCAGGCACGGTCCCTCGCGGTTTTGGATCTCAAAGAGCTCGAGCAGGCGGGCCCGCTCGCTGGACGAGGCAACCACCTTCAAACCGCCCTCCGGGACGGCGAGCATGATTCCCGCTTCCGAAGCATCCACCAGCTGGGCGCAGCGTTGGGCCAGGGTAATCAAGAAGTCGACGACATCGAAGTCCTTGACCAGGGTGTCGGCCAGCTCAACGAAGGTTCTGGAGAGAAGCTGTTCTTCGGACATCCTTACCTTTCTGACTCGGCCAAATTACCCCAACGGGGCCTTGTTCAGACGCAAGCGGCGGGCGATGACCTCCTCGGCGACCTCGAATATCGAGATCTCGTTGGCAAATGCGTATCCCCGAATGCGTGCCAGTGCGCTGCCCATATCCGACTCAATCTGCGCCGCTACCATGCCGGTCGCCTGGTGTACCCGGGCCCTCTCTGCGAACCGGTTCGAGAGCCGCAAGCGAAGCGCACCCTCCGCCTGCAGGTCGATGATGTCCTGGGTCGCCACGTCGGCCAACACCAGGGCGTCGGAAAGCTGAGCGGTGGTCATCAGCCCGGGCTCCCGGCGAAACAGGTTGAGTGCCCCCAGCCGGATAACCCCCATCTGCAGCGGAAACGAGAACACGGCACCCACCCCCAGGCCCACCGCCGCCGGAGAAAAGAAGGGCCACCGCCCGGAGGCTTTGGCCAGGAAGGGTTCCAGTGCCGGCCCTCCCAACAGATGGGCGTCCAGGGCAGGCCCCTCGTTGAGGGCAAACTGCAGATCCTCCACCGCCTGAGCCAGCTCATCTGACGCCCAGATCGCGCCCGGCTGAGACTTGGTCATCAGCGTGAGGCCCGCGGCACTGACTTCCAGCAGCTCAACCGCGGCGGCGCATACCCGTCCGGGATAGGTTGCGGGATCCGGCTCCCCGGCGGCGCCGATTGCATCGAGAATTTTGCCGAGACGCCCTGCGTCCACGTTGCCCCCGAACGAATCGTTCTACAGCTTCCTCCCTTTGCTCGGAAGGCTGAAAGCGGGTGCCAACGGGTGCCGGGTTGGCTGAACTGGAGTTGATTTTATTCGAGCTCATCCTACAGTCCCGATCCGGGGAGGGCGGGAAGTTTGGTGCGCCCGGGAGGACTCGAACCCCCAACCTGCCGGGTAGAAGCCGGCTGCTCTATCCAGTTGAGCTACGAGCGCTAACTACTCCA
>JAJCYF010000162.1 GCA_029263035.1 Actinomycetes bacterium | reverse complement strand
GCGGGGGATTCCGGGGGCGGAGCCCCCGGATGGAAGCGGGTCTATTTGGCCGCGAACGGTCCGGCGCGGAGGTTAGCGGGGGATTCCGGGGGCGGAGCCCCCGGATGGAAGCGGGTCTATATGGCCGCGAACGGTCCGGCGCGGGTGTTGGCGGGGGATTCCGGGGGCGGAGCCCCCGCATGCCAGCGGGTCTATTTGACCCCGAACGGTCCGGCGCGGAGGTTTGCGGGGGATTCCGGGGGCGGAGCCCCCGGATGTCGTTTGCTCAAAAAGTCGGTTCCCGACTACTATGTGCACAGTTCACGGTCCGGTTCATTTGTTCTCGGATTCGCGAGCGGCATTTCGCGCCTGGGCGCCAAGACCTGATGCCCAACGACTCCAAGCCTCCATTGACGTCGCATTACGGCAACGCAATGGGGCTGGCGTTCGAACTTGTCGCTACGACCGCCGTGGGCGCCTTTCTAGGTTGGTTGATCGATAGTTGGTTGAACACGCGAGTGATCTTCCTATTCGTCTTCGCTCTCATGGGCGGCGCAGCAGGAGTTTTGAGGCTCTACAGGACATATGGAACAGACAAGGGCGACTAAGAAGGAATCGGTGGATGGCGTAGCTATTGATTCCGAAGCCGGGGCCGCCGAGGTTGAGGTTCCGGTGAAGGAGCCGGCAGCCGCCACCGCCCGCCGGGTGCTGATAAAGGCATTTACCGTAGGCGCCATTGCGGCGATCGTCGGATTGGGGGCAGGGGGGACCGAGGCCGCCATCGGGGCGTTCGCAGGTTGTCTGGCTGCTGCGATCTACACCATCGGCTACGTCCGATCGCACGTGTTCCGAAAGTTTGAGGAAAGTACCTTCGACCCGCACGTTACGAGGTTTGCAGCGCTGCGGTTGGGGGCTGTGATCGGCACCGGGGTAGCGCTCTTCATGATCCTGGGAAAGCCCGCCACGCAGGCATACCTGCTGGCGCTGGCGGCATGCTGGTTAGTTCTTGTAGTGACAGAGGCACCCCGAGCACTCAAGCAATTGAGAGCCCGGGGAATCATCGGTTAGGAGGAACCAGGTTTGGCGTTCTTGGCAACAGAGGCAGCAGAGTCTGTCGAAGAGTCCCCGTTTACCGAACTAGTAGGGCACCTGTCGCCGCATCACTACGGCTGGGCTCCGCACTGGGAGATAGGCGGCATCGACCTTTCTCCCACGAACGCCGTCGTCAACATCTGGCTGGCCGGCTTCCTCTGCGTCGCAATCTTCTGGATGGCGGCCAAGAAGCGTCAACTGGTGCCGAGCGGGATGCAGAACGTGATCGAGGTCATGGTCGACTTTGTGAAAGTCAACATCGTCTACTCGGTCATGAACACCAAGGACGGCAGGAAGTGGTTTCCGTTCGTAGGCACCGTCTTCTTCTTCATTTTCTTTTTGAACGCAGTGGGACTCATTCCGTGGATCGGGTTCACCGCCACGGCCAACATCTTCGTTACTGCGACGCTGGCGATCATGATCTACCTGCTGGCGGTAGTGATCGGTATGTCGAAGAACGGTCCGCTCAAGTTCTGGGTGAAGACGCTGGTGCCGCCGGACATCCCCAAGGCGATGCTTCCGCTGATGGTCCCGATTGAGGTCATCTCCCAGCTGGCCCGCCCGCTTTCGCTGGCGGTTCGTCTCTTTGCCAACATGCTGGCGGACCACCTGATGCTTTACGTGTTTGCCGGCTTCATCTTCCTGGCGGCAGGCAGCGCAGTGATCTACGGCATCCTGCCGATCTCACTGCTCTTCATGATCATCTTCACAGCGTTCGCGTTGTTCGTGGCCTTCATCCAGGCCGTGATCTTCGCCTTCCTGACCACCATTTACATCAACGACGCACTTCACCCGGGCCACTAAATTCTCGCTACCGGCCCGGTAAAGATCGAAAGGAGAAGGGTTTGAGCATTACTACACTGGCGCAGGAGGCTGCGACCGGTATGACGGACAAGGGTCTTCAGCAGCTTGGAGCCGGTCTGGCGATCGGTTTGGCAGCAGGCGGAGGCGCTACGGGCATCGGCATCCTGTGGTCCAAGGGTCTCGAGGGCATCGGCCGGCAGCCGGAAGCACGCAGCACGCTGCAGGGTCTTATGTTCGTCGGATTCGCACTTGCCGAGGCGCAGGTTCTCTACGGCCTGATCGTCGCACTGCTCCTTCTTCTGGGCATCTTCTAGGAGGCCTGCAAATGCAATTGGTGCTACTAGCTACAGAAGCCGGCGAGGGCGGGACGTCCTTCAATCCCTTCGAGCCCGAGTTCGGACTGGTCGTTTGGACCTCGGTCGCTTTTCTGACCGTGCTTTTCCTTCTCTCCAAAAAGGTCTTCCCGAAGCTGCAGGAAGGCCTGGCCGACCGGGAGCGCAAGATCGCCGAGGAGATCAAGGCTGCCGAGGCCACCAGAGCGGAAGCCGAGAAGATTCTTAACGAGTACAAGAGCAGGGTGGCGGCTGCCCGTGAGGAGACCTCGCAGATGGTCGAGGAAGCTCGCGGTCAGGCCGAGAAGGTCCGTCAGGACCTGATCGCCCGGGCCGAGGGTGATGCCCGTCTGATCGTCGACAAGGCGCGCAGGCAGCTCACCGGCGAGCGGGAGCGGATCCTCAACGAGCTTGAGGGTCAGCTGACCGAGTGGTCCACCACGATCGCCGGGCAGATCGTTCAGCGTGAGCTCAACCCCGATTCCCACCGGGACCTGGTCGACAGCTTCATCGCCGACATTCGCAAGAGTGAGGCGGCCAAGTCTTGAGCGACTCGACCGGAGTAAAGGGCTACGCCCGGGCGCTCTATGAGATCGCGCAGGTTGAGAACGACGTCGCGCGGGTCTCGGACGAGCTGTTCCGGGTTGCCCGGGCGGTGGAGTCCCACACGGAGCTTCGCCGGGCGCTAACCGACATTGCCATCCCCTTTTCGGGAAAAGAACAGCTTCTCCAGGAGTTGCTTGGCAAGCAGGCATCTCCCCACACGCTGAACGCAATTCGTTTTGTGATCAGCCAGGGTAAAGCCCGTGAGCTGGTGGAGATCGCGGACGAGCTGTCCAGGATCACCGCCGTCGAATCCAACAAGGAGGTGGCCGAGGTTCGCTCGGCCGTCCCCCTTGACTCTTCCCAGAGGGAGGCGCTTGCGCGGGCCCTCAAGGCTGCAACCGGGCGCAACGTCGAGGTTAAGTCGATTGTGGACCCGAGTGTCATCGGCGGCGTGCTGGCCAAGGTCGGGGACATCGTCATCGATGGCACCGTCCGGGGCAAGCTGGCGCAGCTCAAGCAGCACCTTGGGGTGGACTAACTCAAAAGCAAGAACGTACGTAGAGGAGAACTGATGCCCGATCTGACCATAGGACCGGATGAGGTAAAGGCAGCGCTCAACAACCTCTTCCAAAACTTCAAGCCCTCAACCACTCAGCAGGAAGTCGGACGAGTCATTGAGGCCGGCGACGGTATCGCCCGCGTCGTCGGGCTTCCAAACGTCGTGGCCAACGAGATGCTGGAGTTCCCCGGGGACCTGATCGGCATCGCGCTCAACCTCGAGCCCGAGCAGCTTGGTGTCGTGATTCTGGGCGACGCCAACGCAATCGAAGAGGGAATGCCCGTTACACAGACGCACAACGTGCTTTCCATCCCCGTCGGCGATGCGTACCTGGGCCGTGCGGTCGACGCCCTGGGCGACCCCATCGACGGCCTGGGCCCGCTGGACAAGTCGAAGATCGACGGCACCCGCGAGCTGGAGCTGCAGGCGGCCTCGGTCATCAACCGCCAGCCGGTGACCCAGCCGCTTCAGACCGGCATCAAGGCCGTCGACGCCATGATTCCCGTGGGCAGGGGCCAGCGAGAGCTCCTGATCGGGGACCGCCAGACCGGCAAGACGGCGGTGGCTATCGACACCATCGTGAACCAGAAGCAGTACTGGGGAACCGACAAGGCGGTCAAGTGCATCTACGTCGCCATCGGCCAGAAGAACTCCACCGTCGCTGAGGTGCTGAACGGCCTCAGGGAAGCCGGGGCCATGGAGTACACCACCGTGGTCAACGCTCCGGCCTCGGCGCCGGGCGCCTTCAAGTTCCTCGCCCCGTACTCCGGCTGCGCCATCGGCCAGCACTGGATGTACAAGGGTGAGGACGTACTGATCGTCTACGACGACCTGTCCAAGCAGGCCGACGCCTACCGCCAGATCTCCCTGCTGCTGCGCCGGCCTCCGGGCCGTGAGGCGTACCCGGGCGACGTCTTCTATCTGCACTCCCGCCTGCTGGAGCGTTCCGCCCGGCTATCCGAGGAGCTGGGTGGCGGAAGCCTTACCGCACTGCCGATCATCGAGACCAAAGAGGGAGACCTCTCGGCCTACATTCCCACCAACGTCATCTCCATCACCGACGGCCAGATCTTCTTCGAGGCCAACCTGTTCTACCAGGGCTTCCGGCCGGCGATCAACGTCGGTACCTCGGTTTCCCGGGTGGGCGGCGCAGCCCAGATCAAGGCGATCAAGAAGATCGCCGGACCGTTGAAGATCGAGCTGGCCCAGTACCGCGAGCTGGCGGCATTTGCCGGATTCGGATCGGACCTGGACAAGGCTTCGCAGGCGCAGCTGAACCGTGGCGCCCGCCTGACCGAGCTGCTGAAGCAGGGCCAGTTCAGCCCCATGCCGGTGGAAGAGCAGTGCGTGTCCATCTTCGCCGGGTCCAACAAGTACCTGGACGACGTGCCGATGTCCGACCTCATCGAGTTCGACACCGGTCTTCGCGAGTACGTAGGCACCCGGGCGCCGGAGATCTACGAGCACATTCGCACCAAGGGCGACTTCCCCGAGGAGATCGAGCAGGCGCTGCGCAAGGCGATCGAGGAGTTCAAGGCGAACTTCACCGCGGCCGAGGCCACCCTGCCCGCAGCCAAGCCGGCGTCCACCAAAGCCGAAGGAACCACCGCCCAGGCTCCGGCCGTGGCGGCACCGGTGGAGGAAGCTGAGATCACCGGCGACACGGCCGCAGAGGCCGCCGGCTCTTCGGACGACGCGCCGGCCGATTCATCCGAGGAGGCGTAGGAACCCCTCATGGCAGAAAAAGCACGGGATATCCGCAGGCGGATCAAAACGGTCGAGTCGACCAAGAAGATCACCAACGCCATGCAGCTGATCGCAGCCAGCCGTATCGCCAAGGCTCAGGCCAGGGCGGAGCGAGCCCGCCCGTTCGCCCGCGCGATCGGAGAGATGATCTCAATGCTGGCCAGTGAGGCCAAGTCG
This sequence comes from Actinomycetes bacterium, assembly GCA_029263035.1. Classification (GTDB taxonomy): domain Bacteria; phylum Actinomycetota; class CADDZG01; order JAHWKV01; family JAHWKV01; genus JAJCYE01. The sequence continues at coordinate 433 of JAJCYF010000162.1, read as the reverse complement.
TCGCCGCTGCTGGCGGAGAGGGACCCCATCACCAACGTGGGCCTGATCGTTCTGACGGGAGACCGCGGACTGGCCGGAGCGTACAACACCAACGTGCTGCGAGAGGCCCAGCGGGTGGCCGAGAGGCAGCGCCAGGCCGGCAGGACCGCCCGGGTAACCTCGGTCGGCCGCAAAGGCGCCAACTTCTTCAAGTTCCGTCAGGTGCCGCTTCAGGCCGGATTCTCCGGGATGAGCGACAAGCCCACCTACGAGGATGCGAAGACCATCGCCAAGGACATCATCGACGCGTACGTCTCCGGCGAGCTGGACCTGGTCATGCTCGCCTATACCGAGTTTCTGTCGGCGGCAGTGCAGCGGGCGACGGTCAAGCAGATCCTGCCCGTCCATCAGGCGGAGTCCGAGGGCGACAATAAACAGTCGGACGATCCGTCGG
>JAJCYF010000161.1 GCA_029263035.1 Actinomycetes bacterium | reverse complement strand
CATCACCACCTTGGCATTGGCCGAGGGAGGCCGCAGCATCACGGCCCGGGTCACCGACGCCGCCGGAAACCTCTCATCCGCCTCGAGCGCGCTGGTGGTGACCGTCGACACGACCGCCCCGGTGGTAATCACCTCGGTGATCGGAAAGGAGACCGGATTCCTCTCGGGTGCGATCAAGAACTCGGGTAGGTACTACGTATACGCCAACATCGTCGAGACCGGCGGGGGGGTCGCATCCGAGACCGCCAACGTGAGCGCCATCTCCTCGGGCGGAGCAGCGCTGACGTTGACCCCGGGCTCCTATTCAACCGAAGGTATTCCCTACAACTACCGCAGTGTGGTCCAGACGGCGCTGGCGAGCCCGGGGACCAGCTACTCCATCCTGTCCACCACCGACATTGCGGGCAACACGCAGTCGCAGTCAAACCACTCGGTGATCCTGGACAACACCCAGCCCTCGGCCACCAACGTGCAAACCGCAAACTTCGGCGCCACGGTAGGCAAGGCGGAAGCCGGCGACACCATAACCTTCACCTTCAGCGAGCCGATCGATCCCCACTCGATTCTCAGCGGCTGGGATGGCACGCCGACCAACGTGACGGTACGTCTGATCGATGGGGGCGGCTGCGTGTTGTTCCTGCTGTGCGCCACCGATTCACTAGAGATCTATAACTCGGCGAACAGCGCTGCACTGCCTCTGGGCACGGTCGACCTCGGCCGGGTCGACTACAACGGGAACGCGGTTCTCGGCCTCGGCACCCAAGACGTCGTAGTTTTCGGAGCCACGATGGAACGCGTGGCTGGGGTAGACATCAAGATCACTCTAGGTACGCTGAACAGCGGCACGCCCTTTACTGCCGGCGGAAACGGAACTATGAACTGGGACCCCCCGACGACGCCCTACGACGCCGCCGGCAACGCTCTAACCGGTAATGCGGTCAATGAAACCGGCTCCGGCGACAAGGAGTTCTAGACGGCAGTCGTTGCGAGGTCCACACTGGAACGAGAGACCTTCTTCGAAGGCCCCAGTCCCAAAGGGGAAACGTAGATGACATCCAGCCCCGGCAGCTACCCGGTAACGGTTGAAGGCACGCTTGAGGAGGGCCTTTCCAGGTGGAAGTGGCTGGTGAAGTGGTTCCTGGCCATTCCGCACTTCGTCGTCCTGATCTTTTTGTTCATCGGGGTCATCTTCGCCTCGATCGCAGCCTGGTTTGCGATCCTGTTCACCGGCCGGTATCCCCGGGCCCTGTTCGACTACAACGTCGGGGTCATGCGATGGGGCTGGAGGGTCTCCTACTACGCCCTTGAGGTCCTAGGAACGGACAAGTACCCGCCGTTCTCGCTGGAGGACGACCCCGACTACCCCGCCCGGCTGGCGGTTGAATACCCGGAGAAGCTGTCCCGGGGCCTGGTTCTGGTGAAGTCCTGGCTGCTGGCGCTGCCCCACCTGTTCATTGTCGGTCTGCTGACGGGAGGAAGCTACTCCTACGCCACCGACGAAGGGTCGATGCAGGTTACCTACCCGGGCCTTATCGGCATTCTCGCGGTGATCGCCGGCCTGGCGCTGCTGTTCACCGGCAAGTACCCGGACGCTTTGTTCAACCTGCTTATGGGTCTTAACCGGTGGGTGTACCGGGTGATGGGCTACGTCCTGCTCATGACCGACGACTACCCGCCCTTCAGGCTGGACATGGGCGGTACCGAGGGCGCGGCTGCGGCGGCGGGCCCGGTCGAACCCCTGCCCGGGTAGCGCCGGGCCCGGGAAGTCTCTAGGCCTCCCGGGGCCTGACCGAACCCTCGACCGGGTGAAGCTCGGCGTGGGCGGCCTGCGGGCTGCCCTGCTCCTCGGTGACCTTGCGCCAGCCCTTGCCGAACTCGTCGTCCAGGTAGAAGGTCGATTTCCGGTAGGTCACCCGGACCGCCGGACGGTCGGTGCCGACCAGGCCCTGCTCGCGGACCCAGTAACCGGGGTTCTCGGGCATGTCGGCAACCGTAATTGTCACCCGCTCGGCCGCGCAGGGCTCGAAGTACCAGAAGGCCTGTTCGCTCATTGCCCGATTATGCCCGACTGGCCGGGGTGCCCAGGACCAGCTCCAGGTAGCGCCGGTACTGCCCCAGCTGGCGCCGCACCTGGTCCGGCTCGTTGGTGGCCCGGGCCAGGATGAACGCTCCCTCGAAGACCGTGAACATGAGGTCGGCCAGCGACTCCGGGTCCGCCTCGTCCTGTGGACGAAGCTGAAGGGCCAGGCGGAACTTGTCCCCGAGTCGCTTGCGCCACAGCTCGATGTTCGCCCTGATCACGTCCTGCGCCTCCCGGCTCTCGGGCATTTTTTCGTAGACGAAGGAGACGAACAGGCATCCGGGTTGCGCGAACATCTCGTCGGACGACTCCTCAAACAAGCGAACGAAGTTGACCGCCTGCTGCGCAGGGTCATCTGAGCTTTCTTCGGCCCGGGCCATGAACGTCTCCAGAATGGCGGCGTCCGCATCGGCGTAGCGCTCAAGCATCGACCGGCCGAGGGCGTTTTTGGACGTGAAGTGGTGGAAGAAGGCCCCCTTGGAGATGCCGGCCTGCTCGATGACCGCATCGACGGTCGTGGCGTTGAACCCCCGGTCCAGCACCAGTCCCTGGGCCGCATCCAGGATCCTGCGCTTTGTGGCTACCGCATCTCGCATGATTTCTATTCTAACCACTTGACAGACCAACTAGTCGGTATGAATACTTACCGACTAGATAGTCGGTTAGACGAAAGGACGCCGCAATGACGACAGCAGAAACGATTGTCCCCACCGTGACGCTGGAGGATCGGTTGATCTCATCGGCGACCGCCGCGCTGGAGATGTATTCCATCCACATCGGCCGAACCCTGGGTCTGTACCGGGCCCTGGCGGAGGAGTCGCGGACCCCGGGGGAGCTGGCCGAAGCGGCAGGCATCCACCCCCGTTACGCCCGGGAGTGGCTGGAGCAGCAGGCGGTTGCAGGGTTTCTCACGGTCGACGATGCGGCCGAGGAGCAGGACCGGCGCATCTACCGGCTGGACCCGCATGCGGCGGCCATCTTCACCGGGGAGGAGGACCCGAGCCACGTCTCTCCCCTGGCCGACATCCTGGCCGGGATCGGGCAGACCCTGGACCGGGTGAC
>JAJCYF010000160.1 GCA_029263035.1 Actinomycetes bacterium | reverse complement strand
AGTTTCGTCCCTTATTAAACAGAGCGTTTAACGAGAGGGGGAGAGGGTCGGCTACGCCGCCCATTCCGCGGAGAGAAGCGCCGCCTGCTCCAGGACCGTCCGGGTCGCCTTCTCCTGCTTGTCCGGCGGGTATCCGTGCTTTCGCAGGATGCGCTTGACCAGCACCCTCATCTGTGCCCGGACGTTCTCGCGCAGCGTCCAGTCGATAGTGACATTGGTACGCACCGCTTCCACCAGCTCCCGGGCGATCTCCCGCAGCGTGTCGTCACCGAGCACCTTGACCGCGCTGTCGTTGGTCTCCAAAGCGTCGTAAAAGGCCAGCTCGTCCTCGGTTAGCCCGAGCGCCTCTCCCCGGGCGGCCGCCTCTCTTATCTCCCGGGCCAGCTGGATCAGCTCTTCAATGACCTGGGCCGCTTCTATCGCCCGGTTCTGGTAGCGGCGCATGGTCTGCTCCAGCATCTCGGAGAACGAGCGCGCCTGGACCACGTTGCGGCTCCGCCGGGCGGCAAGCTCGCCGTTGAGCAACTTCTGCAGCAGTTCCACCGCCAGGTTGCGCCGGGGCATCCCCCGCACTTCGGCCAGGAACTCGTCGGAGAGAATGGAGATGTCGGGCTTGTCCAGGCCGGCCGCTGCAAAGATGTCGACCACCCCTTCGGTAGCCACGGCTCCCGAGATGATCTGTCGAACCGCCGCATCCAGCTCCTCGTCGGGCCCGGCATCGGTCGGGGCCCGCTTGGCCAGCGCCCCCTGAACCGTCTGGAAGAACCCCACATCGTCCCGGATACGCAGCGCCTCGTCGTGGGGCACCGCCAGGGCGAAGGCCTGCGACAGCTCCCGCACCGCCTGGATAAATCGCTGCTTGCCGTCCTCCTGGGCGAGGATGTGCTCCATTGCCGCGGGCAGCAGGCTCAACTGGTGCTGGGCGCCACCGGCCCAGGACGAGCGGTCGAATCCGTGGAACATCCCACAACAGATCTCGTACTTCTCCAGCATCACTGCGACCGCTTCGTCCTGGTCGAAGGCGCCTTTGCCGGTTCCCCCGCTCTCGGTGTAGGTCGACAAAGCCTTCTTCAGTTCGTGGGCGATGCCCAGGTAGTCCACCACCAGGCCGCCGGGCTTGTCCCGGAACACCCGGTTCACCCGGGCGATTGCCTGCATCAGGCCGTGCCCCCGCATCGGTTTGTCCAGGTACATCGTGTGCAGGCTGGGGGCGTCGAACCCGGTCAGCCACATATCCCGCACCAGCACCACCTTGAACGGGTCGGCGGGGTCCCGGAAGCGGTTGGCCAGCGCCTCCCTCCGTGACTTGCTCCTCACATGCGGCTGCCAGTCCAGCGGGTCTGATGCGGAGCCGGTCATCACCACCTTGATCGCGCCGCCCTCGTCTTCGTCGGACTCCCAATCGGGTCGGATCTTGACGATCTCCCGGTACAGGTCGACGCAGATGCGCCGGCTCATGCAGACGACCATCGCCTTGCCCTGCATCGCCTCCAGGCGCTTTTCGAAGTGATCTACGATGTCCTGGGCGACCAGCCCGACCCGCTTGTCGGAGCCCACCAAGGCCTCCAGCTGTGCCCACCTGGACTTCAGCTTCTCCTTGCGCTCCAGTTCCTCGCCCTCGGTGACCTCCTCGAACTCGGGGTCGATGTGGGGCCGCTCGTGCTCGTCCAGTGCCAGCTTGGCCAGCCGGCTTTCGTAGTAGATGGGCACAGTGGCGCCGTCCTCCACCGCCCGCTGGATGTCGTAGATGCTGATGTAGTCGCCGAACACCGCCCGGGTGTTGGCATCGGTCAGCTCGATCGGGGTGCCGGTGAAGCCGATGAACGACGCCTGCGGCAGCGCATCGTGCATATGGCGGGCGAAGCCGTCGATGAAGTCGTACTGGCTGCGGTGGGCCTCGTCGGCGATGACCACGATGTTGTTCCGTGTGGACAGAACCGGGTGCTTGTCGCCCTTCTCCTCCGGAAAGAACTTGTGGATGGTGGTGAAGACCACGCCGCCGGCCGCCACCGAGAGCAACTCGCGCAGGTGCGTCCGATCCCGGGCCTGCACCGGCGGCTGGCGCAGCAATTCGGCGCAGCGGGAGAAGGTGCCGAACAGCTGGTCGTCCAGGTCGTTGCGGTCCGTGAGGACCACCACGGTGGGGTTCTGCATCGCCGGCTCCCGGACGATCCGGCCGGCGTAAAACGCCATCGTCAGGCTCTTGCCCGAACCCTGGGTGTGCCAGACCACGCCGGCCCTGCGGTCTCCTGCCCGTCCTCCGGCTTGCCGGCCCGACCCGTAGGGGGGCCTCGGCTCGGCCACCAAATCTTCGGCCACGGGCTCGGCCGCCCGCAAAGTTTCGAGAACCGCGTACTGCACCGCGTGGTACTGGTGGTAACCCGCCATCTTCTTGGCGATCTTGCCGCCCCCTAGATCCTCGAAAACCAAGAAGTCCCGCACCAGGTCAAGGAGCCGCCGGGGCGCGAGAAGGCCTTCGATGACCACCTGCAGTTGCGGTAGCTTCGAGTCGGCGAGCTCCTCGCCGGTGATCGTGCGCCAGGGTTTGAACCACTCCCACCCGGCCGTCAAAGTGCCGGCCCGAGCCTCGACCCCATCCGAAACGACCACCACCGCATTGGTAGAGAAGAGGGCGGGGATCTGGGCCTTATAGGTCTGGATTTGGTGGAAGGCGGTTAGGACGGTGGCGTTCTCGGCGGCAGCGTTCTTCAACTCCAGCACCGCCAGGGGAAGTCCGTTGACGAACAGCAGCACGTCGGGCCGCCGCTTGTGCTTGTTCTCGACGATGGTGAACTGGTTCACTGCAAGCAGATCGTTGGCCTCCGGATGGTCGAAATCGATCAACCGGGCCTGCCCGCCTCGGATGGCGCCCTCGGCGTCACGGTACTCAACCGGAACGCCATCGGTCAGCATGCGATGGGTCGCCCGGTTTCGGGCAACCAGGTCTGCACCTTCCGGCCGGGTGACCTTACGGAAAGCGTCGTCACGAGCCTCGGAGGGCAACGCGGGATTGAGCTTGGCGAGGGCATCCCGCAACTTCTGGGAAAGCAATACTTCCCCGTAATCTGAACGTTCGGCCAGCAAAGTGCCCGGAGCGATTTCCGGTCCGTGCTGGACTTGCCAGCCAACAGCGGCGAGCCAGCCGAGTGCTACCTCTTCAACCGCCGCTTCCAGGAAGCCGCTCAACGCTGGATTCGTCTACAGTACGAGGTGTTCATGAGTCGTACGCTCCATGTGTGGTTGTCCATTGTCAACCGAATCGAGTCGTACGTACGTAATGTACTAGTACAGTCGTACGGTATTTTTGCTACCATCAAGCACATGGGCATTTCGGTATCCAAACTGCGAGAGAACATCTACCGACTGCTCGATGAAGTGTTGGCGACTGGCACTCCTCTCGAGGTTGACCGAAACGGTCGAAAGCTCCTTATTGTTGCTCCGGATGTTCCGGGGCGGATGAGCAAACTCGTCCGCCGGCCGGATGTCGTGGTGGGAGATCCTGAGGATCTAGTGCACATGGACTGGTCGTCGGAGTGGAAACCCTGATTCGGCTCGATACCCATGTCGTCGTTTGGCTCTACAGTGGGGAGTTCGAGCGTTTTTCGCCGAGAGCGGCCGAACTTCTCGCCGCAGAGGATCTGATCGTCAGCCCGATTGTTGACCTGGAATTGACTTACCTGTTCGAGGTGGGAAAGCTACGGGTGCCTGGATCGACAATCGTCGCAGACCTCAAGGAGCGCATCGGCCTCCAGCATTCAACTCAGACACTGGCCTCGGTGGTAGCGGCGGCGATCCCGCTGAATTGGACTAGGGACCCGTTCGACCGGCTGATCGTGGGCGACGCCATAGGGGCCAACAGCTCTCTACTTACGAAAGACTCGAACATCCTGGCAAATTGCACGCTGGCTGAGTGGTAAATGAGCGAGGAGGCGCCGTATTTAAGCTGTCTCTGCTCCGAGGAAGCGCTCCGCCTCTTCTATTCTCAATTCGCCTGAGGTCAGCGGGGCCAAAAGAGTGTCGCGCAAGCTGGTAAGTACACTGGCTTCCGCTCGACAAGCTTCTATGCGAGCGGAGAGTGAGTCGATATGCAGATAGAAGGTGTTCTGAACGGCGAGCGGAGGCAACACAATCATGAGGTGTTTAAGTCCTTCGCTTGAAACTGACTGACCTTCTCGCGAGCTCGCCGAAACAGCGTTATAGAAGTAATCTGCTTCCGCTCGCATCATTCGCTCGAGAAAGTCTGGGTAAACAATTCCGCTGTCCACCTCAAAAACCTTATAGGCCGCACTAACGCTGCCAATCTTCTCGCGCATTAGGCCAAAGTTGAGCACCCGTCGACTTAGTCCGAATACCATGAATCCTTCTCGAATCAGCTTGTTGCCAGTATTGGAAACTGACAGCTTCTTGGTGAACCTCTTGGTCCTCAATTCCAATCCTGTATTTGTGGAGGAGTATTCCGGCACCTCGATCTCCCCCACCCTTGTCTTAGATTCCTTTAGGAAACGGGCCAATGGGGTTGTCCCCCATCCCTCCGGGATTTCACCGAGTTCGGAGTCCACGAGGCGGGCGGGGAAGAGGTCGGCGAGGGGCTGGGGAAGGCCCGGGTCGCGACCTTCGGCCTTGGCTCGGACGGGGTCGAAGTCCACGAACCACGACTTGAAGAGCGCCCGCGCCATCGCCTCCAGGGTCTCGCTCATCCGCCGGTTCAGTTCGATCTTGTCGTCCAGGGTGCCGAGGAGGCGAGCAATTGCCCTTTGTTGACCGAGCGGGGGCCAACTAACGGCAATGGGATGGACGTGATTGCGGTTCAGGGTTGGGTTTGCGGAACCCACGTCCATCGTGGCGATGCGAGAGGCCATCCACTTAAAGAAGTAATAGACGAACCGGCGGTCATTGCCGTGAAAGTCTTTGACCCACAGTGTCGTGTCATGCGGCCAGAAGTCACCCCTAATGAACCAGACGCTACCAACAACTCCCTTACGACCTAACACAACGCCCGGTCCGGCCACCGCCGCTTCATCGTGGAAGCTGGAAACGCCTCCAGAGGAAATCACCGGAATCGCTCCCTCGCGCTGTGTAGCCTTCGTAATGTCTATGCCACGCTGAAGTGTCGCTTGCTCACCGATCGTTGTCTCAAGCCATTCACTCACCAAACCCGAGCTCCTTCAGGTTGTTGGCAATCGCCGCATCCAGCTTTGCTGCCTCGGCCTGTTGCTCCCGCAACTCGGCTACCAGCCGCCGCATCTTTTCTTCGAACGGCTCGCCGTCGTCCTCCTGGGCCGCCGCTCCTACGTAGCGGCCCGGGGTTAGAACGTGGCCGTGCTTTCGGATCTCCTCCAGCGGGGCTGCCTTGCAGAAGCCCGGCACGTCGGCGTAATCGCCGGCTTCCTTCTCGCCTCGCCAGGCGTGGTAGGTACCGGCGATTTTTGCTATGTCCTCGTCTGCCAACTCCCGGTGGGTGCGGTCCACCAGACGGCCCATCTTGCGGGCATCTATGAACAGCACCTCGCCCCGGCGGTCCCGGAACTTGCCGTTACGGCGGTCGCGGGCCAGGAACCACAGGCAGACGGGGATCTGGGTGGAATAGAACAGCTGGCCCGGCATTGCCACCATGCAGTCGACCAAATCCGCCTCGATCAGGTTCTTGCGGATCTCGCCTTCACCGGACTGGTTGGACGACATCGAACCGTTGGCCAGGACGAAACCGGCTACGCCTGCCGGCGCCAGATGGTAGGCGATGTGCTGAACCCAGGCGAAGTTGGCGTTGCCTTTGGGCGGCACACCGAACTTCCATCGCTGATCGCCGGTCAGGCGCTCGCCGCCCCAGTCGGACACGTTGAACGGCGGGTTGGCCAGGATGAAGTCGGCCTTGAGGTCCGGGTGTCGGTCGTTGTGGAAGGTGTCGCCCTGTGCGATCTGACCGCTGTCGATGCCCCGGATCGCCAAGTTCATCTTCGCCAGGCGCCAGGTGGTGTAGTTGGACTCCTGACCGTAAATCGAAATGTCCGCTTTGGCCTTGCCTCCGTTGCCGTTGCCGTTCGAGTGGGCTTGGATGAACTCCACCGACTGCACGAACATGCCGGACGAGCCGCAGCAGGGGTCGTAGACCCGTCCCCGGTAGGGCTCGAGCATCTCTACCAGCAGCCGGACCACCGAGCGGGGAGTGTAGAACTCGCCGCCCTTTTTGCCTTCCTTGGTGGCGAACTGCGAGAGGAAGTACTCGTAGACCCGGCCGAGCACGTCCTTGGCCTGAGACTCCTCGTCGCCGACCCGGATGTTGCTGATCTGGTCGATCAACTGGCCGAGGCGGGTCTTGTCCAGCGCCGGGCGGGCGTAGTCTTTCGGGAGGACGCCTTTCAGCGAGTCGTTGTCCCGCTCGATGCCGGTCATGGCGTCGTCCACCAGCTTGCCGATGGTGGGCTGCTTGGCCTGAGCCTTGAGGTGGTGCCAGCGTGCCTCGGGCGGTACCCAGAAGATGCTTTTGGCCCGGTACTCGTCCGGGTCCTCGGCGTCGGCGTTCGGGTCGGCCACCAGACGGTCGTGCTGTTCCTCGAAGGCGTCGGAGATGTACTTGAGGAAGATGAGGCCCAGGACCACGTGCTTGTACTCGCCCGCGTCCATGCTGCCCCGCAGGGCGTCTGCCATCAGCCAAAGCTGCGCCTCGTAGCCGACGGTGGCACCGTTCTTTTCCGTTTTACCGGCCTTCTTGCCGCCGCTAGCCTTTGCCATGGGTACTTCTCATCTCACTTGCTCCCCGCAGTCCTCAGATCCGTTCAGTGTACGGGGGAGGGCCCGAACTACAACGCCGAAGGACGCCAGGGGCCTCCGGGGGACCAGGTGCCCTCTACCGAAGTTCCCGCTCGCAGGTCATCCAGGACCGGCGCCAGAAAGGCGTGCAGGAGCTCGGTGAAACCTTCGGCCGGCTTAGGGGGTGCGTCGATACCGGCCCGGCGTGTGAAGGCCCGGATCTGCGCCGGCCGGGTGGGGTTATCCCAATAGGCCGGGGTGAGGCCGATCGGGTCGCCGGCGGGGATCGGTGTATCCCGGCGGCCGAATGTCAGCCTCACGGCCTCAACCAGCGTCCTGCGGTCGAATGCAAACCGGCCGGCAAGAAAGTGCAGATCGAAGAAGTCCTTGATCCGGCTGTTTCGGTCGCCAAGTACGATCATGGCCTCCAGCTTCTCGGCGACCACCGCCTCGGGGGGATAGGCAAAGATCTGGGGAGCGGGCATGTCGAGCATGGTGGGGTAGGTGCGGTGCTGCGGTGGCGGCCAGACGGCGTCCCCCAGCCCCATGTCTATCTGGAGCTTCAGCTTGGCCGTGCCGATTCCGGCGGGGATCGTCGCCCTCGTGCCGGCGGACTCGTCCTCCGCCCGGATCGCCTCCACCGTGAGTTGATCGCTGTCGAACACGACTGCGTCCGGCGGGACCTCGGTTCCGACTATCGCGGCCAGGTCGGCCCGAATAGCTGCGAAGCTGCCTTCGCCCCGACGCAGAAGATCCAGGTCGCGGGTTGCCCGATAGGGCTGGTCCGACCAAAGGCGCAGAAGCATTGCACCCTTCAGGACGAAGCGGTCCTGCAGCCCGGAAACGCTCAGCCGGTACAGAAACCGCTCCAGACCGTAGCTGGTCAGCAGGGTCTGGTAGTCGGCACCGGTCTGCTTGGCCTGGTTCAGCAGACGTGCGGCGACGGAGGCGGCGAGGTTCTTGCCGGTCACGCGACGGAATCCAGGTAGGGCTGCATCACCCGGGTGACCCGGCAGATGCGAGCGAATTTCGCCAGTTCGTCGGCGCCGCCCCGATGCTTGCGGCTGTAGTCCCGAAGCGCTTCGACGGCGACGTCGATACCCACTTTGCTCCGGTACTTGAAGCAGTCGGCGACGGTTTTAGCCGCCGAGTAGACGCGGATGTTCACGCCTTCGACCAGGTGCTCCTCGACCCCTTCGGTGAGGGCCTCCCCGGAGAAGCGAGCGACACGAAGCCGGGGGTAGTCGAGCGTGGGGCGGCGGGCCTTTTCGGGCAGGGCGATCCACGCCTCGACCGGCGACTGGGTGGTCAGTTCGTGGAATCGCAGTGCCGTGAGGAGACAGAAGACGGCCTCCGGCACCCTCTTTGCCACCAGCGCCAGAGTGTGGGAGGCGGTGAGCTCGTGGCCGGCCGCCACGTAGATCCCCCGGGCCTGGCGGTTTACGAGACCCTCGCTCACCAGGCGGGAGAGCTGGGAACGCGTTACGCCGTGAGCCGCCAGATCTCTGGGACGCACAACGCCCAGTTCCTCGATGCGGCGAAGCGCTTGAGCTTTGGTGGAAGATGGCATCTATTGGATGATACGAAACATCGGGGATTAGATGCAACTACCGACGTTTTGGTCCCGTCCAGGAATGTCACCGCCGGCCGGTAATGTGCAGAGCGTCATGGCCGTCCGTATCGCCGATCTGCCTGCCTCCCAGCGCCCGCGGGAGCGGCTTGCCCGCCTGGGCCCCGGCGGGCTGAGCGACCAGGAGCTGCTGGCGCTGGTCATCCGCTCCGGCAGCCGGGGTGCCAGTGCAACCGACGTCGGTACCGATCTGCTGGGGGCCTGGGGATCGTTGAGCCAGCTTTCGCTAGCCGGAATCGACGACCTGGAGAGGATGTTGAGCCTGGGCTCAGCCAAGGCGGCCGGGCTGGTCGCCGCCTTCGAGTTGGGGCGAAGGGCCGCCTTCGGGCCGGTCCCGGTCACGATCCGCAGTCCCGAGGACCTGGTTGCCCTCGTGCAGCCGCTGCTGGCCGGACGCCCCCAGGAGGAGGTGGTCCTCGTCGTCACAAACACCGCCAACCGGGTCCTGCGCACCATGCCGGTCACCCGGGGGAGTAGCGACCGGTGCCTGCTGGTGGTTCGGGACGTTATATCAGCGGTGCTCCGGTGCGGCGGTTCCGGCTTCGCGGTCGCTCACAACCACCCCTCCGGCGACCCGGCCCCGAGCCCCGAGGACCGGGCGGTCACCCGGCGGCTTCAAGAGGCCGCCGCGACGGTGGGGCTGCGGTTCCTGGACCACATCGTGGTCGCGGGAAGCCAGTGGCGAAGCGCCATGGACTGAAGGGCTGCTGGTCTAACCTGTGACCATCATGGATCCGGCCGGCGTTCTCGAGCTCCTGGACTGGAAGCGGCGCGTGGCAGACCTCTACCGGGAGGTCCGGGAAGCGAACGATCCGCGGGCCGCTTGGGACGGGTGGCGGGAGGTCCGCGCCGAATTGTTCCGTACCCACCCGCAGAGCCCGATCCCGGCGGCTGGGAGGGCGGGCTCTCCCGGGCCTCACTACTTCGACTACGACCCGGCCGCCCGGGTCCTGGCCACCGTC
>JAJCYF010000159.1 GCA_029263035.1 Actinomycetes bacterium | reverse complement strand
GGCTTCAACATGACCTTCGGCCCGTTCCACATCCTGGGCCTGAAGGGCATGCCCCGCCGGTACTATACCTACCAGGCCGGGCTGGGCTGGGAGATGTGGAACATGATGTCCACCGTCGGCGCCTTCCTGATCGCCGCGTCGACGCTGGTCTTCATGCACAACTGGGTGAAAAGCAAGCGCAAGGGTGAGATCGCCGGGCCCGACCCGTGGGACGCCCGCACCCTCGAGTGGACCATTCCTTCGCCGCCCCCCGAGTACAACTTCAAGGAGATTCCGACCGTCACCGAGCGGGACGACTTCTGGCACCGCAAGTACAAGGAGGACAAGAAGGGCCGTCCAGTTCCGGTTCCCACCGGCGGAGCGGAACTGCATGCCGAGGAAGAGGAGCATGAAGGCGGCCATGGCATCCACATGCCCTCGCCTTCCTACTTCCCGATGGTGGCCGCCTTCGGCTTCCCGGTAATGGCTTACGCGGTGATCCTGCAGTCGTGGTTCGTCGGAGTCGTAGGAGCAATCATCTGCCTTGCCGGTTTCTACGGTTGGGTCCTGGAGCCGGCGACGGCGGAGGAACACTGATGCACGACGCCACTGTGACCAAAGAGACCTCCGCCGAGCCCGACCCCCACGCCACCTACACGGGGCTCGACAACGTCAAGCTCGCGATGTGGGCGTTCCTGGGCTCGGAGTGCCTCTTCTTCGGTGCCTTGATATCGGCCCACCTCCTCTACCGCAATCGGACCAACGACGGGCCCACCCGCCAAGACGTTTACGACATCCCCTTCACTTCTGTGTCGTCGTTCGTCCTGCTGATTAGCTCTTTGACAATGGTGCTGGCGCTCGCCGCCATTCAGAGGGGTGACCACCGCAAGCTGCGGATCTGGCTGATGGCCACCTCCTTGCTGGGAGCAAGCTTCATCGCGGGCCAGTTCTTCGAGTTCACCGAGTTCATCAACAAGGGTCTAACCATCCAGACCAGCCCGTTCGGGTCTAGTTTCTTCGTTCTCACCGGCTTCCACGGAACCCACGTGGCCATCGGGATCCTGTTGCTGCTGACGATGTACACGCTATCCAAGCTCGGAAAGCTCGATCCCCACTCCGAAGGCGCCAAGAAGGTAGAGATGGTCGGTCTGTACTGGCACTTCGTGGACATTGTCTGGATCGTCATCTTCACCGTCGTGTACCTGTTCCCATGACCACAACGGAGACTGAAATGGAAGACCACCCCCACAATCACCCCAGCGAGTTCCAGTATGTAAAGGTCGCGGGTTTCCTGGGTATCGTCACCGCCCTGGAGGTGGCTGTGGTCTACATCGACTCGCTGGAGAACCTGATCGTGCCGATCCTCAGCGCCATGATGCTGGTCAAGTTCTTCGCCGTGGCGGCGTATTTCATGCATCTCAAGTTCGACTCCAAGATATTCCGTCGCTTTTTCCTCCTGGGCATTCTCTTGGCGATGGCAATCTACGGCGTCGTCCTGTGGACGTTCACCTTCGCCGATCGCCTCGCCGGCGCAGCTAGCTAGCAGCGGCCGTAGTGGCTATTGAGCTGCTTGCCCACGGAGAGGTGGGCGGTCCGTGGAACTGGGCGCCCCACTTTGATGTATGGCTCATCATGGGCGGCGTTCTTGCCCTCTACTGGGCCGCCTGCCGCTACTGGGGTCCCAGCCACGTCTCGCCGGGCGACCCGCCTGCAACCAAGAGCCAGGTCCGCTACTTCGCCCTGGGCGTGCTGACTCTCTGGATTGGTGCCGACTGGCCCATCCATGAGATCAGCGAAGACTACCTGTTCAGCGTCCACACGACGCAGCACCTGCTGTTCTCGCTGGTGGCCCCCGCCCTGATTCTCATGGGGACCCCGGACTGGATGGCCAGACGGCTGTTGCGCCCCAGGTGGATTATGGCGACCATGCGCCGGATATCCCGGCCGCTTCCGGCGCTGATCCTGTTCAACGGGTTCATGGTTTTCACCCACTGGCCCGGGTTCGTTAACGCCACCGTCCAGAACGAGGCGCTTCACTTCGGGGCGCACTCCCTGCTTGTGGCGTTGTCACTCGTCATGTGGTGGCCGGTGCTGAGTCCCATGCCCGAGCTTCCGCGTATCTCGCCGCCCGGCCAGATGTTGTACCTGTTCGGTCAGACCATCGTGCCGACGGTGCCGGCATCGTTTCTGACTTTCGGCGACTTCCCTTTCTATCGGGTATACGCTGAGGCGCCTCGATTGATCACCGGATTCGACGCAACCGCCGACCAGGGTGTGGCAGGACTGGTCATGAAGGTGGGCGGCGGGCTGTTCCTCTGGATGATAATCGCTATTCTTTTCTTCAAATGGGCCGCCCAGCAGGAGTCGGGCACGCCGGATGCCACTAAGTGGCAAGACCTCGAAAGGGAGCTGAACAAGGTGGAGACGCGATGACGGAAGACAACATGCGGGACAGACTGATCCTCCCGGTCCTCATACCTGTGGGGGCTCTGGCGTTCATTCTGTTCCTTGCTCTGGTCATGTCGCAGATTCTTCTCAACGTTCACCCCGCGGTGGCGACTGCGGTGGCTATCAGCGTTGCGATCAACCTTCTGATCGCGTTCAGCGTGATGGCCGCCAAGCCGGACGGCGGAAAGCCCCTCATGGTGGTCCTCGGGGGGATCACGGCGCTGCCGCTGCTGTTCGGTGTTGCGGCGGCCATGGGACTTGCTCCCCCCGAAGAGGAGGAGCACGGCGGCGGCGGTGGCTCACCCGCGGTGGAGATTGAGGCCAACAACATCCAGTTCGACAAAAATGAGCTGAGCGTGCCGGCGGACACAGAGTTCGTCATGGCTTTCAACAACGAGGATACCGTGCCGCACAACGTGTCGATCTTGGATGCCCGGGGTTCCGCCAATGCACTCTTCCGGGGCTCGATCTTCACCGGTCCGGAGACGGTGGACTACCAGGTGGACCCGATCGCGGCCGGTGAATACTACTTCCAGTGCGACGTCCACCCGAACATGAACGGCACCCTGACGGTCGTGGGCGAAAGCGCGGAAGGAGAATCTGCGGAGGATGAAGCGGCGGGCGGCGAAACTCCGCCAGGAGAAGAATGATCCCCGGGCCGCAAGACCGTTGAGTAGTCGTATGACTCGTTTTCAGAAGGTCGCAACGGCCACCACTGTGATGGCCATGATTCTCGTTATGGTGGGAGCGGTGGTGCGTGCCTCGGGGTCGGGGCTGGGGTGTCCCGATTGGCCCCGCTGTCACGGTAGCTGGATCCCGCCGATGGAGAAGACGGCCATAATCGAGTACAGCCACCGGCTGGTCGCCTCGATCGTCGGCGTCCTGGTCCTGGCTCTTGCGATCTTTGCCTGGCTCAAGCAGCGCACCAGCCCCTCGGTCTTCTGGCCTTCGCTCGCCGCGCTGGTGACGGTGATAGTCCAGGCAGGCGTCGGCCGTCAGGTCGTACTCAATGAGCTGCACGGCGACACGGTTGCGCTGCACTTCTTCCTGTCGCTGGCGCTGGTCGGCCTTCTGGCTACCGCCACCGTGAACAGCTTCCTTCCCCGCGGCGGCGGGTGGGACAAGATTTCGCGCCACGCCGCAATCGCAACCGGAGCTGCTTTCGTGGTCCTGATGGTGGGGGCGATGGTCGTACAACAGCGCGCCGGAGCTGAGATCTTTTCCGACTGGCCCCTGATGAACGGATCGCTGCTTCCCCCCGAGGGCAGCAAACCGATCCTCCACTACAGCCACCGTCTGCTGGCGGCGCTGCTGGGTGTGACCATCGGCCATCTGGCGCTGCGGGTCACCAGGCGAGAGCCCCGCGACAAGCTGCTGCTGATCCTCGCCCACAGTGCCTTTGCCCTCTACCTGGTGCAGGTGCTTCTCGGCGGCTTCAACGTGTTGTCCGGCTCGGCCCCATGGACGGTGGTCGGGCACGTGCTGACGGGTGAGCTGCTCTGGGTGACGCTGGTTGCGCTCAGCATCCTGTCCTACCGCCGGGCACCGGCCCCCGCCGCCGCGGGTGAAGGACCCGCCGGAGCCGCCGGGGCGAAGAGCGGCGCCGGAGGCAGGGTCAAGGCGTATTTCATGCTCACCAAGCCCCGGATCATCGAGCTGCTGCTGATCACCACCGTGCCGGCGATGATCGTCGCCGAGCGGGGTTGGCCTTCGCCCTGGCTGGTGGTGGCCACCCTGATCGGCGGCAGCATGGCCGCCGGCTCCGCCAACTGCATCAACTGCTACCTGGACCGCGACATCGACGAAAAGATGCAGCGCACCTCAATCCGTCCTCTGCCGAGCCACGAGGTCACCCCGGCCAACGCACTTCGCTTCGGGATCATCCTGGGGGTGGTGAGCTTCGTCTTCATGGCGTTCGTGGTGAACATGCCGGCCGCCTGGCTTTCGCTCGCCGCCATCCTCTTCTATGTCTTCATCTACACGATCGGCCTGAAGCGCTACACGCCGTCCAACATCGTTATTGGCGGTGCAGCAGGGGCCGCCCCGGCGCTGATCGGCTGGGCGGCGGTGACCGGGGACGTCGGCCGGCCGGCCTGGGTGCTGTTTGCGATCATCTTCTACTGGACGCCGCCCCACTTCTGGGCTCTGGCCATCCGCTACTCCGACGACTACAAGGCGGCCGGGGTGCCCATGCTCCCGGTGGTCCGGGGAGTCCCGGAGACCACCCGGCAGATAGTCCTGTACTCGGTGGTGCTTCTTGCCGTCAGCCTGCTGATGTATCCGGTGGCCCAGCTGGGACTGCTCTATCTGGCGACTGCGACGATCATGGGGCTGGCGTTTGTCTACTACGCATTCCGTCTGCGCAAGAACCCCGACGGCAAGGGTGCGATGAGCCTGTTCCACTTTTCGATCAGCTATCTGGTCCTGGTGTTCGTGGGCCTGGCCGCCGACGTGCTGCTGAACGTGCCGGCCATCGAATCGATCTACCCGGTCGTCCTGGTGGCCGCAGGCGCCATCTTCATCGTCTTCTCCGCCGCCATCCTGGTGGGGGTCATCGGGTACCGCAGGCCGGAGGGCTCCCCCGGACGGGCCAGGGTGCTGGCCATCGAGGTGTTGTGGACGATGATCCCGCTGATCATGATGACCGCCCTTTTCCTGCTCTCGTGGGGATCGGTGGCCCTGGCGTCACATTGAGCCCGTGTCCGCTCCGGTTGCCCGGCGTTGTGTCCTAGGATGGTCCCCATGCGGCTAGCTCGGTTTTTCCGTGTCGCCCTGCCCGCCGTGTTGTGCGCTGGGCTGGCCGCGTGCGGCGGGTCGGAAGCGGGGCGTCCGGTGGACGTGACCGCTCGTGAGTACGCCTTTCAGGGCCTCCCCGCCACGCTTGAGCCCGGGGATGTGACCTTTAGTGTCGACAACATGGGCACCGAGGTTCACGAGCTGCACGTGTTCAAGCTGGACGAGGACGTGGAGGCCTTCTCCGAGCTGCTGGACCTATCGCAGGATGAGGCGCAGGACCGGATGTCCACCGTCGGGATGGCGATGGCGGACCCGGGCAACACCGAGTCCTTCGACGCCGAGATGTCCCCCGGCCGCTATGCGGCGGTTTGCCTGATCCCCGTGGGCACCATGCCCGAGGAAGGGCACTCCGGCCACGACATGGAGGAGATGGAGGACATGGTCTTCGATCCCCACGCCGACAACCACATGCGCCGGGGCATGTTCGCCGAGTTCACCGTCGGCTAGTGCCGGCCATCGACTCGAAAACCGGCAGCGACCGGGCGATCATCTCCTCATTGGCGGTTAGCGAGATCCGGAACCAGCCCGGCATTTCAAAAGTCGCCCCCGGCAGCACAAACACTCCCTTTTCCACCAGTGCCATGCAGAACGCCATGTCATCGCGCCAGGGTGACCGGACCATCAGGTAGAACGTCCCCTCCGGATGATTCACCTCGTAGCCGGCCCGGCTTAGCCCCTGCGCCATCCGGTCACGCTTGTCCTGCAAGTGTCCGACATCGATGGAAAGGCCTTCGATATCGGCCAGCGCATGCTGCAGGGAGGCCACCGGAAAGGCCCACCCGGTCAGGGCCTGGGAAACAAACAGCGCTTCGAGAACCCGGCCCGGGTCCGGCATCGCCGGGGAGACCGCAATGTAGCCCAGCCGTTCGCCGGGCGTGAGCAGGGTTTTGCCGTAGGTGTAGAGGAGCAGGGAATGGTCGTAGTAGTCGGTGGGGCTGGGGTAGGCGCGCCCGTCGAAGACAATCCGGTTGTACGCCTCATCTGAGAACAGGTAGACCGGACGGCCGTTGCGCTGCGACGCCGCCTGCAGCAGGTCGCCGAGGCGGCCGAGAGTATCGGGAGGATAGATCACCCCGGTTGGGTTGTTCGGGCTGTTGACGATGATCGCCCGGGTCCGCTCGGTTATCGCGGCTTTAATGGCGTCCAGGTCCAGGTCGAAGGTGGTGCGGTCGGCATCCACCCGTACCGGGGCCGCCCCGGCGGACAGGATCAGCACCTCGTAGAAGAACCACGGCGGGCTGACGTAGATGACCTCGTCTCCGGGGTCGACGAATGCGGTCAGGACGATGGAGAGTCCGGCAAAGGTTCCGTTGGTCATGACGATGTGTTCGGGAGAAAATTGCCGGCCCCGCTGCTCGCTGAGGCTGCGCGAGACCACGGTCGTCGCCTCGGGCTCGTTCAGCTTGTAGGCGAACCAGTCCTTGTCCCTGGGAACCAGCGCCCGCTGCAGAGCGGAGACGTACTCGGGCATCGGCGGCTCATGCGGGTTGCCGAAGACAAAATCGCAAACCCCGGGATCCGGGCGGCGCTGCATGTGGGGCAGGGTAGCGAAATCCAGAAATCCCCGGATCGATCCGGCCAGAAGGCCGATGCGCCGGGAGGCAGCATGCGACATGCGCTAAATATAGCCCCGGAGGTGAGCCGTCTCGGCCACCCGTTGGACCGCGATCGCAAAGGCGGCCTCACGCAAGGAGACGTTCTGCAGGCGGGCGAAGGTGGCGACCCGGTCGTAGGCCTCAACCAGCTTGCGGGTGAGCCGCTGGTTCACGTCGACCTCATCCCAGCGGAACTGCTGGATGTTCTGTGTCCACTCGAAGTAGCTGACGATCACCCCGCCCGCGTTCGCCAGGATGTCGGGGACCACCACGACCCCTCGTTGATTCAGGATCTTGTCGGCCCCCGGGGTTACCGGGTTGTTGGCGCCCTCCACCACCATCCGGCACTGCAGCGTTTCGACGTTGCCGCAGTGGATCGCCCGGCCCATCGCCGCAGGGAGCAGGACGTCCACCGGCAGGGCGAGCAGTTCGGCGTTGGTGATCGCCTGGGCGGTCGGAAAGCCGCCGACGAACCCGGTTTCGGTATGGTGCGCCACCAGCTTGGGTATGTCCAGCCCGGCTTCGTTCAGAACTCCGCCCTCGGAGTCGGAGACGGCGATCACCCGGTATCCCTTCTCGTGGGCCACCCGGGCGGCCCAGCTGCCGACGTTGCCGAATCCCTGGATGGCAACCCGGCACGTGGTGGGGTCCAGGCCCATGTGTTCGACAGCCTCGTTCATCACAATCACCGTTCCCCGTCCGGTTGCGGCGTCCCGGCCGTAGGAGCCGCCCAGGGCGATGGGTTTGCCGGTGACGATCTCAGGTGTGTACCCGTGTCGTTTGCCGTACTCGTCCATGATCCAGGCCATGACCTGGGCGTTGGTGTTTACGTCGGGGGCGGGGATGTCGCGATGGCTTCCCAAAAACTGCGAGATCAGGTTGGTGTACACCCGGGTCATCCGCTCCAGCTCGGTCAGGCTGAGAGTCCGCGGATCTACCTGGATTCCCCCCTTCGCCCCTCCGAACGGGACATCCACCACCGCGGTCTTCCAGGTCATAAGCGCAGCGAGCGACCGGACCTCGTCGGCGTCCACCTCCGGATGGAACCGGATTCCGCCTTTATACGGGCCCCGGGCACCGTTGTGCTGGATCCGGTAGCCGGTTAGAACCTCGTGGTCCCCGTTGTCCTTGAGGACGACCACCTGAACCGTCAGC
Organism: Actinomycetes bacterium; assembly: GCA_029263035.1. GTDB lineage: Bacteria > Actinomycetota > CADDZG01 > JAHWKV01 > JAHWKV01 > JAJCYE01. Next base: position 7,973 of record JAJCYF010000159.1, on the reverse strand, counting down.
TCCCGGTAGCTGCGGCCCAGCACCTCCCGCGTGGAACCCGGAAGCTGGATCAGGTCGGCTGCACGGTTGAAGAAGTGGGAGACCGCCTGGAACGGGGTCATCTCCTCGCCGTCTGGCGCTTCCGCCAAGGCCGCCGGCCCTAGCGGCGGGTTCGGCTGCGCGAATTCCGCAGCTGCTTGACCTTCATCTTCATCTTGAAGAGCAGCCGTTTCGCTGCAGGGAATTCCCAGGACAAAACGGTGAGACCGAGGAACAACACTGCGATGCCCGGGCCGGGCAGCACCATGAGCGCCAGGCCGGCGACAATGAGCGTCCCGCCCAGTGCAAGGACCAGCATGCGGCGGGTTTGTCTCACCGCAACCACCCGGCGCATCTCGCGGGTGCGCGGCGCTTCGAACTGCTGGGTATCGTCGGGCCGCATCATTAGATTCTAGCCTCGCTGGCGGGGAACAAGCTCCGGGGGTTACGGCTGCGTCGGTACGACGGGGCGGCCGGCCGGTCCGTTTCAAGTAATATGACCGACTATGAGCGAACAGAACGATGTTTTTACGCTGTCATCCAGTGACCGCAACCTGGGAATGGAGCTGGTCCGGGTAACCGAGGCGGGTGCCATGGCCGCCGGCCGCTGGATGGGCCGGGGCGACAAGGAAGCGGCCGACGGCGCCGCGGTGGATGCGATGCGGTTGATGATCGCCACCTGCCAGATGGACGGCATCATCGTCATCGGTGAGGGCGAGAAGGACGACGCCCCCTGGCTCTCCAACGGCGAGCGGGTTGGCACCGGAGTCCCACCGGAGGTGGACGTAGCAGTCGACCCAGTCGAGGGAACCACCATCACCTCGCGCGGAATGCCCGGTGGAATCGCCGTCATCGCGGTGGCCGGCCGGGGTGCCATGTGGGACCCGGGACCTGCGTTCTACCAGAAGAAGATCGCCACGGGCCCCGAAGCGGCCGACGTCATTGAGCTCGAGGCGCCGCCGGCACACAACATCCAGGCGGTCGCCAAGGCGAAGGGGATCGACGTCGAGGACGTCACCGTCATCCTCATGGACAAACCCCGTCACCAGAGTTTGATCAAAGAGATCCGGGAAGCCGGAGCCCGCATCCGTCTGATCACCGACGGCGACGTGGCGGCCGGTTTGTCCGCAGCCACCGATCGCAGCGGCGTGGACCTGCTGCTCGGCACCGGCGGAACGCCCGAGGGGGTTATCACCGCAGCCGCCCTCAAAGCGCTCGGAGGAGCCATTCAGGGGCGTCTCGACCCGCAGAGTGACCAGGAGCGGCAGGATCTCATCGACGCCGGCTACGACCTGACGCAGGTCCTTAACCAGGATGAGCTGGTCGTAGGGGACTGCTTTTTCGCTGCGACCGGCATCACCGGAGGGGACCTGCTCCCGGCGGTCCAGTACCGGGGCGATGGCGCCACCACCACCTCTCTGGTCATGAGCTCCCGTTCGGGCACGGTTCGCCTGATAACCGCCGACCACCACTGGAAGAAGCTGATGAAGTACTCAGGAATCCACTACGACTGACATGCAGGGGCTCCGCCCATGCGGGGGCTCCGCCCCCGCAAACCCCCGGATTTGGATGCCTGCGGCGCGCTTATCTAATTCAGCGCCTGCGGCGCCCGCCCCCGCAGACCCCCGTAAACCCAATTCTGGATTCTGATGCCTGCGGCGCCCTTATCTAATTCAGCGCCTGCGGCGCCAAAGCGCGCTCTGCTGATAGACGCGGCGAGCCTTATCTATCGGGCGTTCTTTTCCACACCGGATTCGGTCAAAGCCCCCGACGGCATGCAGATCAACGCCGCCTACGGGTTCCTCAACATGCTGGCCCGGCTGGTCCAGGACCGCGACCCCGACCTTCTGGTCTGCGCCGACGATGAGGACTGGCGTCCGCAGTGGCGGGTTGACCTCGTGCCCAGCTACAAGACCCACCGGGTGGGAATTCCCCAACCGGCGCTCGATGCCCAGATACCGGTGATCTACGAGGTGCTCAAGGCGGCGAGGGTGCCTACCGCCGGAGTCCCGGACTGGGAGGCGGAGGATGTGATCGGCGCCCTGATCCCCCGGTGCCCGGGCCGGGTGGAGATCGTCTCCGGGGACCGGGACCTGTTTCAGCTGGTGAGGGATCCCGACATCGTCATCCTTTATCCGCTGAGGGGTGTGTCCGAGCTGTCTTTGATCAACGAGCGGTACATCGAACGCAAGTACGGCATTCCGGGCCGCTCCTACGGCGACTACGCCATCCTGCGGGGGGACACCTCCGACGGGCTGCCCGGGGTTCCCGGCATCGGTGAGAAGACCGCCCAGGCGCTCATCAGCAAGTACAAAACGCTGAGCAACGTGGTGGAGGCGGCGATGACCGGTGACGGGGCCGGCGCTCTGGGCAAGGTCCGCAAGGGCCTCGACTACGTCGACCGGGCCACCCAGGTGGTGCTGATCTCCGACGAGGCGCCGGTAGGCGACGTCGACATGACCCGTCCCGACGGAGGTTCATCGCCGGAGCTACAGGACCTGGCCGAGCGTTACGGCTTGAAGAACCCGGTCGACCGGCTCCTGACCGCCCTCAAACGGTAGGGAAGCCCACCGGGGCGATGTCCGGCTCCACCTCCACCTGCCGGTAGAGGCGTACCGGGGTCAGCTTGGGCTTGTTGCAGCTCTCCGGACGCATCGGCCCCTCGCTGACCTGCACCTGAATGTTCACCAGACCGCTGGGACCATCGAAGGTCACCCCGTAGAGCCCTTCGCCCAGATCCATCTTCCCCTGGGGCACCAGGTCGTCGATCCCGATGAAGCTGTCCTGCCGGCGGACCAGGTAGTCGGCGGCCTGCGTCACCGCATCGAATCCGGACCGGCCGCGGTAGCCATCCAGGACCAGGCGGCCGTCCCGGTACGCCTCGACGATCGTGTGGGCGTCCTCCGGCTCCACCTGACCGTAGAAGAGCCCGTGCGGGAATAGAGCCAGATTTGCAGCGAAACGGTGCCCGCCCTGGTGAGAGGACTCCCACAGACCCTGAACGAAGCTCTCATCGCCGGTCTCAGCGGTAATTCGGATGACCTTGCGGCCGTGCTCCGCGCAGCATGGGTCCCTCCGTCCGTGGGTGCAGACCGCCCAGAGGGGATCAGCCGGTTCCCCCAGGCCGGGCGCGGTTGCGCTCTTGAGGACCTCGAAATCGATGTCCAGCAGGTTGACGGTGCCGGGAAGCTCCAGGCGTTCCATCCAGGTTTCGCCCTGAGCGGCTCGAGCCAGATAGCAGCCCTGGCTGTTGTTAGAGCTGCGTCCGGCGCTGCGGCGGATGAGCATGATCCTAAAATCGTTGGCCTTGGAGAGCCGGGTTATCTCGGCGCCCACCTCGGGGTCGATGGAGCTTTCGGAAAGGGCATCGGGACCCCAGGCGCCGGGTTGCTCAAGCAGGACCCAGGCCTGGGAGTTGGGGGCGGTGGCGTAAAGGGGTTCGGCCAGTTCCCGTGCGATTGCGGAGCATCTTTGCTTTGGATGTTCAGGTTCCATAAGGGCATTATCTGCCCTGAGCCTTCCCTAGCGCGAAAGAGCGGAACGGGTTGATGTCTCGTTCGGCGCCACGTACCTTAGCCGAGTGAATCAACAAGCGATTGAAGGCCCACGCCGCGCAACCGGGGATGAGACGTATTGGTTCCCCGGACGCTGGATCGGGGGAATCTCGTTGATAGTCGGACCGCTGCTTTTTCTGGCGGCAGCTCTGCTACGAATCCGGTTTCACTTCTTCTACGACGCGCAGCTCGCCGCCTACGCCGCACACCCCGGACTCATCACCGCTGCCTACAGTTGCTTCGTGCTGGGGTGCCTGACCCTGTGGCCCGGGATCATCACCCTGGCAAGGCTCATTGGCGTGCAACATCCCGTTCTCGCCGGCTGGGCGGGCATGTTCACGATCATTGGACTGATGGGCCGTGTTTTCCACGGCGGCATAGACCATTTGGCATTTCAGCTTGTCGATGTTCAAAGCCTGGAGGCAGCCACCAAGGCGGTAAGCGACTCGTACCAGGTCTTCCATGTGGTCCGGTACGTCAACGGAATGATGATGATCGGCTGGGTGCTGCTCGCAGTCGGCGCCTACCGAGCCGGAATACTGGGATGGATTCGCTCGGCTGCGCTGGCCTCCATGTTCTTCCTACCGCTCGGCACTCTGAAAGGGACCAGGACCGAATCCACCTTCCTGATACTGGGGCTCTGCGTGGCCTTGGTTCCGCTCGGCATCAACGTGCTGCGCGACGGCCCGCCGCCCTCACGGCGGGCAGTTGGGTGGGCGGTTGCCTGGGTGGTGGGTCAGATCGTGTGGATCGGAATAACCATCCTCTTCCCGGAGACCATGCAGCACTGAGCCAAGAAGCCGCTTTTGGGCCTACCTGTGCCGGCCCAGCGCTCGCATCGCCGGGACCGCCGAGCCGGCCACCACCAGGGCCCCCAGCAAGGCGGCCCACGCCGCAAGCAATTCGGCGGGTGCCTGAGTCTCCAGCAGGGCAGGCGAGCCGGCGAGAAGGATGGCCAGGACCAGGCCGGCCACCCCGAGCCACACCGTGCCGGTGCGGGGGAAGAACCAGAGCAGGCCCAGTCCGATCAGGATGGGACTGAGCACGAGCGCTGCCACCTGGTATGCCATCGGGTCAATGCCCGCTCTGAGAGCCGGCAGAGAGGCGACCAGTATCAACAGACAACCTGCCGCCTGGAACTTTGTCCACGGCGACATCGCACCAACGGCTGTGGGCTTTGACGGTAGGTTCGGCAAGGGGCTCCTTTTGGTCGGGGCACGCCTGCGTGCAGGCGAGCCGGCGTTGTTCGATCATGTTGTAATTCTGTAACATTGATGCGGACAGACTCAAGTTTTGGTTGTAAATGCAACCATCGGGGAATATAGTTGCAACAGCAACGTTTTACCTCTTAGGAAATCAAGAGAGGAACCCCGATGACTGAAACCAAGACGCAAACTCTGCCTCTTCTTCCACTGAAGGAAGGCGTGATCCTGCCTCACATGGTGGTGACCATCTCGGTCGACGCCGACAGCAGCGACGAAAGCTTCGAAGCTATCGCCGCTGCCCGCCGGGCGGACGGAATGGTCCTGCTCGTGCCGCGGGTCGAGGGGCAGTACGCCCGCATCGGCACCGTCGGTAAGTTGGAGGACAACCCGCAGGGCGCGACGACCGCCGGCGGGGAAGAGGTCTACATCGTTCGGGGCCTGTACCGCGCGGTGGTCGGAACCGGCGTTGCCGGTGACGGCGGCAACGCGACCTGGGTTGAGGCCCAGACCGCCGAGGACCCCAACATCTACCCGCAGGAGGTTCACGGCCTGGCCAAGGAGTACCGGGCCCTGGTCGAGAACATCCTGGAGATGCGCGGTGAGCGCGGCGTCGCCCGGTTCCTGCGCGGGATCACCAACCCCGGCCACCTGGCCGACACCTCCGGTTACTCTCCCTACCTGACCTTCGACCAGAAGAAGCAGACCCTGGAGACGGTCGACGTCAAGGAGAGGCTGGAGAAGCTGCTGGTCTGGAACCGTGAGACCCTGGCCGACTTCTCCCTCAAGGACAAGATCCACAAGGATGTGGCCGAGGGCATGGAGAAGACCCAGCGTGAGTTCCTGCTGCGCCAGCAGATGGAAGCCATCCGCAAGGAGCTGGGCGAGGAGGGCGACGACGTGGTCGCCGAGTACCGGGAGAAGTTCTCCAAGATAAACATGCCCGACGACGTCCGCAAGGAGGTCAACAAGGAGCTGGACCGTCTGGAGCGCACCAGCGCCCAGAACCCCGAGCAGGGTTACATCCGCAACTACCTGGACTGGATGAGCGACCTGCCCTGGGACACCCGTTCCGACGACACCTTCAACATCGACGAGGCTCGTGCCGTCCTGGACGCAGACCACACCGGTCTGGAGGACGTCAAGGACCGGATCATCGAGTTCCTAGCGGTCAAGAAGCTTCGTGACGAGCGGGGCATGGGGGCGGTTCAGGGCCGCGGCCTGGGTGCAATCATCACCCTGGTCGGTCCTCCGGGAGTGGGTAAGACCTCTCTCGGCGAGTCGGTCGCCAAGGCGATGGGCCGTAAGTTCGCCCGGGTGTCTCTGGGAGGAATCCACGACGAGGCGGAGATCCGCGGTCACCGGCGCACCTACGTCGGCGCACTGCCGGGCCGCATCGTCCGGGCGCTGAAGGAGGCCGGCACCAAGAACCCGGTGATCATGTTCGACGAGATCGACAAGGTCGGCGCCGACTGGAGGGGCGACCCGTCGTCCGCTCTGCTCGAGGTGCTGGACCCGGCTCAGAACCACTCGTTCCGGGACCACTACCTGGATGTCGACCTGGACCTGTCAGAGGTGCTGTTCATCCCGACCGCCAACGTGTCGGAGACCATCCCCGGACCGCTCCTGGACCGGATGGAGATCGTCCGGCTGGACGGCTACACCGAGCAGGAGAAGCTGGGTATCGCCAAGCACCACCTGATGCGGCGCCAGATCGAGCGCAACGGCCTGAACGACGGTGAGGTCACCCTGACCGACGCAGCCCTGCTGAAGATCATCGGCGACTACACCCGGGAGGCCGGCGTGCGAAGCCTGGAGCGGGAGATCGGAAAGGTCCTCCGCAAGGCGGCCACGAGGATCGCTGCCGGGTCGGTGCAAACGCCCCTGGAGATCGACGCCGACCAGTTGAAGGACTACCTGGGACGCATCAAGTTCCACTTCGAGGCGGCCGAGCGGACCGGAGTTCCGGGGGTTTCCACCGGGCTGGCGGTCACCGGACACGGCGGAGACGTCCTGTTCATCGAGGCTACCGAGATGGAGGGCAAGCCGGGCCTGTCCCTGACCGGTCAGCTGGGCGACGTGATGAAGGAGTCGGCGCAGATCGCCCTCTCCTACGTGCGAAGCCACGCCGAGCAGCTGGGCATCCCCGGGACGTTCGAGAACCGCAGCTTCCACCTGCACGTTCCTGCAGGTGCGGTGCCGAAGGACGGTCCGTCTGCCGGAACTGCGATGACCACGGCACTGGTGAGCCTGCTCACCGGACGCCCGGTCAAAGAGACGGTGGCGATGACCTGCGAGGTGACGCTTCAGGGCAACGTGCTGCCGATCGGCGGTGTGAAGCAGAAGCTGCTGGCAGCCCACCGGGCGGGAATGAAGGACGTGATCCTTCCCTACCGCAACGAGGCCGACCTGGACGACGTGCCCGAGAGCGTCCTGAAGGAGCTGAACGTCCACCTGGCGAAGAGGATCGACGAGGTCCTGGATATCGCCCTGGAGCCGAAGGAATCGCTGGCTACCGAAGCAGCGTAAACAAGTAGCAGCAACGATCCCCACCGGGACTGGGACCCGGTGGGGATTTTTGTGTCCGGGCTACTTGGTGGCCAGCCTTTCGATCATCGCCTGGACAGACTCTTCGCCCTTGTGAAGCTCCCGGACGAAATCCTCGGGATCGATTCCTCGGCTCTCGAGGTACTCCTCAACCGGGATGTGTCCGGGAGGCAGTGCGGCAGCGGGCCATTGCGAGGGAGTTGGGGACGGCGACGGCGTGGTGTTGCCGAGCGATTGGAGGTAGGCGAGCTTCTCTTCGTCTGTGTCGACCCCGGGTGGCAACACGATTATGTCTCCCACCTCAGGCGTGGGTTCGCCCTCGCCGACCACTCTGAGGACGTTGAACGTGCTCGTCGATGGCCCCTCGTCGGGCGTAGGAAACGGGGAGGCGGACCCGACGTGATTGTCCATGTGCGAAAAGAGTGTCCATAGGGCGTTTAAAGCCAGGATCGTCGTGAGAGCACCCATGAGTAAAACGTTGCGTGGACCATGCAAGAGTCGAGCTCCTCGGCTTAGTTCTCGAAGTGATGGTTAATCCTGGCGGTCGTAACGTCAAGACAAAATGTCACTGAAGGCACCCGCCTGCCCGTTTTGGGTGGCCTCCGACAGATGTCCTTGCACCGGCTACCAGAAACGGGCGCTTTCCAGTAAT
>JAJCYF010000158.1 GCA_029263035.1 Actinomycetes bacterium | reverse complement strand
AGACCGGCGTGGAGGTCGACGTTCCGCCCCCGTTCTCCGTAAGCTGCGAGTCGATAGGCGCCTCATTCTCCAAAGGATCTGACGCCCGGATCAAGTGCTGGATAACTTTCGCCGCGGGCTTCTCCGATGACGTGGCGCTGAGCATCAAAGACGCGGGCGTGTTGCACGCGGCACTGGACACGCCGGCCATGCACCCCGCGCCCAACCAGACCCGGGCGTTCACCATTCAGCTGGACACCGAGCAGTTGGAAATCAACTCGTATGTCGTCGCAGTCTCGGCGGTTTCGGCTCGTTACGAGCAGGAGGCATCTGCGCTGTTCGAGGTGCTTCCACGGTGATGATTCTGAAAATTTTTCTTGCCCCGGCAGGCCCGCCGGTGGTAAACTGTTGACGTTCCGCAGAAGTGAGTAGGGGCGACCCGAAAGCTACTGCGGAACATCTATTTTCGGCCTCCCCGGCGCCCGGCATTGGCGCCTTTTTTATTTCCACGGACGTTCGCAGGCATCGTGTCCGGAACCCTTCGCACCTCACGAAACTACAAAAGCTTGCTTATGTAACATATGGCGTACCCAAGACCTCGGCTATCTACGATCCTTGCAAATGACATTTCTGTAATTCATAATCCCCGGCATGGACGAGCCTGAGGTTCCCGAAGCTTTCAAAGCTTGCAGCCGCAACGCCTGCAAGTCCGCGGCGGTGGCTACCTTGGACTGCAACTACATGGCCAGGCGGGTGACCCTCGAAGATCTGCAGCCGGACTCCGAGCCCGACCACTTCCACCTGTGCGTGGACCATCTGAAGCGGTTCAGACCACCAATGGGCTGGCAGATCGAGGATGTCCGGACGGTGTCCGGGCCTATTGAGATCGTTATCCAGCCCGCCAGAGCTTCAGCCTAAAACCCGCATCACCCCAAAGCCGGCTCCTATGGGCCGGCTTTCGCACCGGTGCCACAATCCCGGGAAAAGTCCCCGAGGGTGGGCTAATATCTGCGCCCTTGATATCAAATTGAACGAGGGGTCGGGGATTGTCTTGTCCATAGACCGTGAGTTGATCCGTCAGGTGAGAGCCCTGGACCAGTACGACCTGAGGCGCCTGCAAATCCTGGTCAAGGGAATGCTGGTCCAGCAGGGCGACCAGACCGAGCCGGAGGATGACGGACCGGCGAAACCCGGCAAGGTCAGCTATCGCCTGGAACCGGTCAACTGCGGAAAGCCGGGATGTTCGCGCTGTCCCCACGGTCCGTACTGGTACGCCTACTGGCGTGAGGGCGGCCGGGTCCGTTCCAAGTACATCGGCCGCCGGCTAACCCCGGATGAGCTCAAGCTGAAGGCGCCTACCAGCTCGGGCTGAGTCCCTTCAGGTGCGCCGGCCTTTGCCCAGGGGGGTCTCGGGCCGTCCGGTTGGATTCCTTACGCCGTTCTCATAGCGCACGGCCGACTCATAGCGCACGCCGGACTGGTACCGGACGGTCGACTGGTAGGTGACGGCCGACTTGTACCCCATTCGAACCTACTTGGCGGGTCGGGGTGCCGATGCGAGGACTACGTTGGAGCTTGCGCGCCGCCGCAGCAGGGCCTTGCGCTCCAGCTCGGTAAGGCCGCCCCAGATGCCGTAGGCCTCTTTGGACTCCAGCGCGTGCTCCAGGCATTCCTGGTTCACCGGACAGGTGCGGCAAACGGCTTTGGCCGCCTCCTCCCGGTCCCGCTTCTCCTTGACGACCTCGGTGTGCTCAGGGCCGAAGAAGATCGTCGGGTCCATTCCCTTACAGGCGGCTCGATCCTGCCAGCGCGCCTCAGCTTCCAGCGACGCCAGCTTGGATGCCAGTGCCTTAGCGGTTTTCGTCTTGTTGGACGGGTGTTCGTCCGATCTTGGTTGGGTCATAACTTAGGGTGCTGCCTTTCGGTTGAACTGTCGGCATTGTGACTCAGATGCCTGCGGATGTTCAACGGACGCGGAGTAAAAACTATTCCTGTCAAGAATAGAACAATCGTTGCCTATCAATCCTAGCGGGCAGATTTTCGGTGCCGCGGGGCCCGGGCGGGGGTGCGTTGACCGTTTAGGATGCTCCCATGGATCTCAACGCTATCTTTAAAGCTTACGACGTTCGGGGTGTTTATTCCGAACAAATCGACGAAACAGTAGTCCGCCGGATCGGCGCCGCCTTCGCCAGTGTCACCGGAGCCTCCAGCGTGGTGGTCGGCCGCGACATGAGGGTTTCCTCGGAGCCGCTGGCCGCAGCCTTTCGCGAAGGAGTGATCGAGCAGGGGGTGGATGTGGTCGATATCGGCCTGGTTTCCACCGACGCCATGTACTTCGCCTCCGGTCATCTGGACATGCCGGGCGCCATGCTGACCGCGTCCCACAACCCCGGCAAGTACAACGGGATCAAGATGTGCCGGGAGAAGGCCTCCCCAATAGGTGAGGAGAGCGGGCTGCGTGACATCCGCAAGCTGGCGGAGGAGGGGCTCGCCCCGGCCGGCACCACCGGAACCGTTACCGAGCAGAATGTCCTGGCCCGCTTCGTCGAGCACTGTCTGAGGGTCGTCGACGTCTCGAAGATGCGGCCGGTCAAAGTCGTCGTCGATGCAGCCAACGGCATGGGGGGCTTGATCGTCCCGCCGGTGTTCGACCGGCTTCCCGTCGAGCTGATCCCTCTTTACTTCGAGCTGGACGGCAGCTTCCCCAACCACCCGGCCGACCCGATCCAGCCGGACAACCTGGTGGATCTGATCAAGGCGATCCGCGAAAGCGGCGCCGACCTGGGGCTGGCGTTCGACGGCGACGCCGACCGGGTGTTCCTGGTGGACGAGAACGGCGAACCGGCGTCGGGCAGCCTGGTCACCGCGCTGGTTGCCGGAGAGGTCCTGGACGCGGAGCCCGGCGCCTCCATCGTCCACAACCTGATCTGCTCACGGGTGGTTCCCGAGGTCGTGCGCGAAAAGGGCGGCAACCCGATACGCACCCGCGTCGGCCACTCCTTCATCAAACAGGTGATGGCCGAGACCGGAGCCGCATTCGGCGGAGAGCACTCGGGCCACTACTACTTCCGGGAGAATTTCAGGGCGGATTCGGGGATCCTGTGTGCCCTTCACGTGATGATGGCTCTCAGCAAACAAAGTGGAAAGATGAGTGAGGTTCTGGAGCCGCTCCGGCGTTACTGGAACTCGGGGGAGATTAACTCCGTGGTTGCCGACCAGAGTCAGGCGCTGAAGGCTTTGGGAGAGGCCTGTTCCGACGGCCGCCAGGACTGGTCCGACGGGCTCACCGTGGACTACGACGAATGGTGGTTCAATGCCCGCGGATCCAACACCGAGCCCCTGCTCCGCCTTAACGTGGAGGCGAGGGACCCGGAGTTCGGCGCCGCCAGGACCAAGCAGCTTCTGGGGATAATTGCCCAGTTCTAGGCAGTGCCAATTCGAAGAGAGGTAACAAAGTGGTAGATCAGGAACTGTTGAGCTTGCTTATCTGCCCGAACTGCAGGGGAGAGGTCGAGTACCGCGAGGAGCAGCAGGTTGTCGCCTGCACCGGCAAGTGCCGGTATGTGTACCCCGTGGTCAAAGGCATCCCCCACATGCTCGTCGCCGAGGCCACAAAGAGTTGAACGACCTGGACGACGGCCGGTTGATTGCGGCGACCGACCCGGGCGGCTTTTTGGGTCTGGTCGAGGACTTTCCTCAACAGGTGGCCGACGGATGGCTTTTGGGCAAGCAGGTAAGCAACCTGCCCCCGGCTTCCGGCATCAACGGCGTTGTCGTTCTGGGCATGGGTGGATCCGGCATCTCCGGCAATGTACTGAAGGCGTCGATGGGGGTGGGGTTCAAGCTCCCGGTCCGGGTCTCCAAGGGGTACGGGATACCGGGTTGGGTCGGCCGGGACACCCTGGTGTTCGCAGTTTCGTACTCGGGGGAGACCGAGGAGACGCTTGAAGCCTTCGAACAGGCCCGCTCGGCCGGAGCGCGCATCGTCACCGTCTCCTCCGGCGGCACCCTGGCGAAGTGGGGCGCCGACCATGGGTGTGCCGCCGTCACATTAAAATCGGGCCTTCAGCCGCGAGCCGCCCTGGGCTACCTGTCGATGCCCCTGCTGGCCGTGTGCCAGAGCCTGGGCCTGGACGAGTTCGAGTCCGACGTCACCGAGACCGTGGACCTGCTCCGCCTGCGCGCCGCACAGTGGAACCGCGAGGTGCCGCACGACCGCAACCCGGCAAAGAGGTTGGCGGCGGACCTGGTGGGGACCACGCCGGTGGTGTACGGCGCCGAGGGTCTGGGCGCGGTGGCGGCCTACCGGTGGAAGTGCCAACTGAACGAGTGCAGCAAGGTGCACGCGTTCGAGAACTCGCTGTCCGAGCTCAACCACAACGAGGTGATGGGCTGGAGCCCCTTGAGCGTTCAGCCCGACCTGCGGCCGGGTCTGGTGACGCTGCGCCACCCCGGGGAACACCCCCGGATCCGGGAGCGGTTCCGGGTGACGGTTCCCCTGCTGGAGCCCCGGGCGGCATGCAGCTGCGAGGTCCGGACCGAGGCTTCGTCGTCGCTCGCCAGGTTGTTCGATCTCATCTACATGGGTGACTTCGTTGCCACCTACCTGGCGATCGCCCAGGGGATCGACCCCACGAAGATCGACCTGATCGACCGGGTCAAGTCCTCCCTGAGGGGACCCGGACCGGCCGGAGCCTAGTACCGGTAGTGGTCGGGCTTGTACGGCCCGTCGACCGGAATACCCAGGTATGCCGACTGGTCTTCGGTCAGCTTCGTCAGCTTGACCCCCAGCGCATCCAGGTGGAGGCGGGCCACCTTCTCGTCCAGGTGCTTGGGCAGGACGTAGACACCGATCGGGTACTCCTCGGTCTTGGTGAAGATTTCAATCTGGGCGATCACCTGGTTGGTGAAGCTGTTGGACATCACGAAGCTCGGATGCCCGGTGGCGTTGCCCAGGTTCAATAGGCGCCCCTCGGACAGGATGATCACCGCATGGCCGTCGGGAAAGGTCCAGGTGTCTACCTGCGGCTTGACGTTCATCCGAACGATCCCCGGGGTCCTGGTCAGGCCGGCCATGTCGATTTCGTTGTCGAAGTGGCCGATGTTGCCGACGATCGCGTTGTGCTTCATCTTGCTCATGTGCTCGGCGGTGATGATGTCCTTGTTGCCGGTGGTGGTTACGAAGATGTCGGTGGCGCCCACAACGTCCTCGAGCGTGGTGACCTGGTAGCCATCCATGACCGCCTGCAGCGCGCAGATGGGGTCGATCTCGGTGACGATCACCCGGGCGCCCTGGCCCCTCAGGGACTCGGCGCAACCTTTGCCGACGTCGCCGTAGCCGCAGACCACGGCAGTCTTGCCGCCGATGAGGACGTCGGTGCCGCGGTTGATGCCGTCGATCAGCGAGTGGCGGCAGCCGTATTTGTTGTCGAACTTGGACTTGGTGACCGCGTCGTTGACGTTGATCGCGGGGAAGAGCAGCTGGCCGTTGCGGGCCATGTCGTACAGGCGGTGGACGCCGGTGGTGGTCTCCTCCGTGACGCCCTTGATCTCCTCCGCCATGCGGGTCCACTTGCCGGGCTCGTCCGCCAGGCGCTCGCTCAGCAGGCCGAGGAAGACCTGCCACTCCTCGCTGTCGGCATCGGCCGGCGCGGGCACGGCGCCCGCCTTTTCGTACTCAACGCCCTTGTGGACGAGCATGGTGGCATCGCCGCCGTCGTCCAGGATCATGTTGGGACCGGACTCGCCGGGCCAGGTGAGTGCCTGCTCGGTGCACCACCAGTACTCGGCCATGGTCTCGCCCTTCCAGGCGAAGACCGGGATGCCCTTGGGATCCTCTACGGTGCCTTCGGGTCCGACGGCCACCGCAGCGGCGGCATGGTCCTGGGTCGAGAAGATATTGCAGGATGCCCAGCGGACCTCTGCGCCCAGCGCGGTGAGGGTTTCAATGAGCACCGCGGTTTGAACGGTCATGTGCAGCGAGCCGGTGATGCGGGCACCGGCCAGCGGCTGGGTGCCGGCGTTCTCGGAGCGGACGGACATGAGCCCGGGCATCTCGTGCTCGGCCAGGCGGATCTCCTTGCGTCCGAACTCGGCTAAGGACAGATCCGCTACTTTGAAGTCGAGCGTTTGGGTCACGGGTGATTCCTCCCTTGGGGATACGTAAATCGAAGTGGTCGCGGGGAGTCAGGCTCGTCCCCTGCTGCTGTCAACAATACCGTTGCGGGGGATTACCGGTGGTTTGAGCCGCCTCAGCTGGACTCCCAGTTGAAGACCTTGGCGGCGATTGCAAGCATCAGGACCGTGAAGCCGGCCAGCACCACAGAAGGCATGACCAGCGCCTCGGGCCCCTGGTTGTTCACCAGGAACGCACTCACCCCCTCATTCATGTGCTTGAGCGGCATGAAGTCGGAGATCGTCTGCATCCAGCCCGGCGCGCCGTCGAGGGGAAAGAAGACCCCGGAGAGGAACGCCATGGGGACGATGACCGCGTTGGCCACCCCGGAGGTCGCCTCCTCGGTCTTGCAGAAGGCGCCGATCACCAGGCCCACTGCGAAGAAGGCGATGATTCCAAGCAGTAGAACCGGTATCGCCAGCCACCACCTTCCGGCCAGCTGAAGGCCGAACAGGGGCAGGGTGCCCACGCCGATGAAGACGATCGCCTGGACGATGCCGATCATCATGGTGGCCACCAACCGGGATCCCAGGACGGTGAAGATGCCGATCGGCGCGGAACGAATCCGCCGGAGCACCTGCTTTTTGCGCCAGCTGACCAGGGTGAAGGCGGATCCGAAAACCGCTCCGAGCGCCACACCCCAGGACATCATGCCGGGCACGATGAACTGGATGGGCTTCAAGGAGGAGTCCTCAACCTGCTGTGCCCGCACCTGGAACTGCGGCTCAACGCCGGCCGACCGCAGGTTGACGTCGTTGACCACGCCCTCGACGATTCCCCGCACGGTTGCGGCGGCAGTCTGGTCGCTGGCGGCGAAACGAAGGGTGACGGTGCTGCCCTCTACGGCCACCACCGCCGGCAGCTCGCCGTCCCTGACCTGGGCGAATCCCTCCTGGAAGGTGTCGAACTCGGTCAGGTCAAAGGCTCCGGTGGACTCAAGGGCCTGAATCACCGGTCCGTCGCCGGTCACTCCGATCTCGATTTGTTCGGCTCCCTGGTCGGCGAAGAGCAAACCGAAGATCACTATGAACATCAGGGGAAAGGCAAAGCTGAAGAATAGGGCGACCTTGTCCCGGAAGAAGCCCTTGAGGGCGGCGGAGGAGAGACTGGTAAAGGCGCTCATTCGCGGTAGGCCCTTCCGGTGAGGTTGAGGAACACGTCCTCCAGGGTGGTCGTCCGGACCTGAAGGGTGTCGAGCGGCACATTCTCCGCCAGGTGCGCCAGGACCGGACCCGGATCCCGGGTGGTGATGGTCAAAAGGTCGCCCTCCTCACCGGCGGACTCCACCCCGGTTATCTCCCGGGCAAGCTCCGCTGAGATCACTCCCTTCTTGAGGAGCACCCGGGTCGGAGCCTCCAGGCCCTTCACCAGGCTGGCCGGCGTGTCCAGAGCCAGAATTTTGCCGCTCTCCATGATTGCCACCCGGTCGCACAACTCCTCGGCCTCCTCCAGGTAGTGGGTGGTGTAGACAATGGTCTTGCCCCGCTCGCGGATGGACTCCAGGACGTCCCACAGGTTGCGGCGGGCCTGCGGGTCAAGGCCGGAGGTCGGCTCGTCCAGGAAGACGACATCGGGATCGTGGACCAGAGCGCAGGCAATTGAGAGTCGTTGCTTCTGCCCGCCGGAGAGCTTGTCCTCCCGGGTGTCCGCCTTCTCGCTGAGGCCCACCAGCTCCAGCATCTCTGCGGCTTTGTCACCTCCAACTCCGTACAGGGCGGCGAAGGTGCGCAGCTGCTCGATGGAGGTGAGCTTGTCGAAGAAGGCCGATGCTTGCAGCTGGATGCCTATGCGCCGCAGCAGGCTGGTGTTTCTGGGCCAGGGGGACTCTCCGAAGATGCGGATGGTGCCGCCGTCCGGCTTGCGCAGACCCTCGACCATCTCCATGGTGGTGGTCTTGCCGGCGCCGTTCGGGCCGAGGATCCCGAAGAACTCGCCCTCTATGACCTCGAAGTTGACGCCGTCCACGGCCTTCAGGTCGCCGTAGGACTTGCGGAGGCCCTCAACGGCTATCGCCGGAGGCATCAAGGCTGCTTCGTTGGCAGACATTCGGTCCTTCATATCGCATCGGGGGGATCGGAGGTGGGTCTGCGACCCTCCTTTTTAATGATTTCTAATGTCGCCTGGGGGTTTTGTCGGTACCGGTGCCTATGATTTGGCTCCATGTCGGGGTTGGGGGACCTGATGTGTCCCGAAAAATGTGCCGGCTGCAACCGGATGGCGCGGGGCGGCCTCTGCCGGGCTTGCCTGGCGGCCCTGCCGAGAATTGGCCCGGGCGTCTGCGGCCTTTGCGGGCGCCCCTCCTTGCGGCCGGCGGCCCGGTGCCGGGACTGCCGGGACCGGGATCTGAGTTTCGACCTGGCCCGGCAGGCGGTCGGGTTCAGCCCGGTGGTCCGCAAGGCAGTCCACCTGTTCAAGTACTCGGGTTGCAGGTGGCTGGCGGAGCCGCTTGCCTCATTGATCATCGAACAGATTCACCACGCCGGGGGCGTGGATGCAGTCACCTGGGTGACTCCCAGCCGGGACCGGGTGCGCCGGACGGGAACCGACCACGGCAGGGTGCTGGCCGAGCTGGTGTCAGGTGCTCTCGGAAAGCCTGCGCTGCCTCTGGTCAGCCGGGTCCGCCGCACCCTGCCGCAGATGCGGCTGGACCCCGATACCCGGCGCGCTAACCTCGCCGGGGCGTTCCGGGCGGGGTTGTGTCCGCCGGACGAGGTGCTGGTGGTGGATGACGTCTTCACCACCGGCTCCACCGCCTCCGAGGTCGCCCGGGCGCTCAAGAGCGCCGGTGCCCGCCGGGTGGTGGTTCTAAGTGTTGCGCGTTCGTATGCACCGGACCCCGGGGCCTATACTTGAAGCAGGCAGAAGCCGTCTGGGTCTGTGGTTGCGGAGCTTCGAAAGGAGTTCTTAATCCAAGCTAGTCGCAGGCAAAAGGATCCACTTAAGGCAACTATTGGTTGCTGAGCATGGTGCGGTTTAGAGGTCAGTCCTGCCCTGGTCGCCGGGATACTCCCGGGTACCGGGAGAAGGTTCGAAGCATGGCAACACGGTGCTCCTGCAGTGCTTGAGCGAATCGGCTCCCACCGAGCCGGAACGCCTTCAAGCCGGACGTACCGGCCGTGCGAGGCTTCAGCAGGCGAGTGTGGGGTCAAAGGCCAGGTCAGCCAGACGGCGGCGCCTGCTCCAACCTGCCGGCCTCCGCCGTAGACAGAACCTCCTTTTCGTTTCGAGGAAGTTCAATGCCTACGGAGGAGTTCCCTATGCAAATCAAGGTCCACGGTAAGCACAACCACATCTCGGACTCGCTCGAGCGGTTTGCTGAAGAGAAGCTGACCCGCCTCAACAAGTACGTTCCGTCGATCAGCGTGATCGACGTTGAGCTCTACGAGGAGGGCAGGACCAAAAACGGCAGCCACGTTGCCGAGGTGGCTGTGGCCACCAACGGTCCGTCGTTTCGAGCGAAGACCACTGCGGCCGACCACCGGGCCGCCATCGATCTGGCCGTGGACCGGCTGAGCAGGCAGATGAGCGACTTCAAACGCAAGTCATTGGGCAAACCGGCACACCGCCATCCGAAGGATCCCTCTCCTCCCGCCCTTCCCGATCTGGCGGACCTCGTTGCATCCTCCGAAACCCACGATGCTTCTCAGGCAAACGTGAAGTACGCCTGACGCCATTTCAATCCGCCTTGCGGGCGCCCGACGGGGCGCCCGCATAGTCGGGTCATAATGGAGTTATGAGCGTATTAGACAAAGTCCTGCGCGCCGGTGAAGGCCGCAAATACAAGAAGGTCACCTCGATCGCCGCCCGGGTCAACGACTTCGAGCCGGAGGTCAAGGAGCTTGCCGACTCCGAGCTTCTGGCAAAGACCGCCGAGTTCCGGGCCAGGCTGGAGGACGAGGAAACCCTCGACGAGATGCTGCCCGAAGCCTTTGCCGTGGTCCGCGAGGCGGCCTGGAGGGCCATCGGCCAGCGCCATTTCGATGTTCAGGTAATCGGCGGCGCCGTCCTGCACCAGGGCGCCATCGCCGAGATGAAGACCGGAGAGGGCAAGACCCTGGCCTCCACCATGCCCATCTACCTGAACGCCCTGCCCGCAAAGGGAGTCCATGTGGTGACCGCCAACCCCTACCTGGCCAAGCGTGACGCCGAGTGGATGGGACAGGTGTTCCGCTTCCTCGGGCTGACCGTGGGCCTGATCCAGCCGCAGGGGTCGTTCCAGTCCAAACGTGAGGCGTACGAGGCCGACATCACCTACGGCACCTCCAGCGAGTTCGGATTCGACTTCCTTCGGGACAACCTGGCACTATCGCTGCCCGAAACCGTCCAGCGGGGCCACCACTTCTCGATCGTCGACGAGGTGGACTCCATCCTGATCGACGAGGCCCGGACTCCGTTGATCATCTCCGGACAGGCGGATGAGTCGGCCAAGTGGTACAAGACCTTCGCCACCATCGTCCCCAAGTTGAGGGCCGACGAGCACTACGAGGTCGACGAAGCCAAGCGCACCGTCGCCATCAATGAGGAGGGCATCGCCCGGGTGGAGACTCTGCTCGGCGTCGAGAACCTCTACGACCAGGTGCAGACCCACCTGGTGCACTACCTGGACTCGGCGCTTCGGGCCAAGGAGCTCTACAAGAAGGACCGCGACTACATCATCCAGGACCGTAAGGTGGTGATCGTCGACCAGTTCACCGGCCGCACGATGCCAAGCCGCCGGTGGTCCGACGGCCTGCACCAGGCGGTCGAGGCCAAAGAGAGGCTGGTGGTCCAGGAGGAGAGCGTCACCGAGGCCACGGTGACCATCCAGAAGTACTTCCAGATGTACGACAAGCTTTCCGGGATGACCGGCACCGCCCTGACCCAGGCAGCGGAGTTTGCCAGCGTCTACAAGCTGGACGTCTATGAGGTCCCCACCAACCGGGTCATGAGCCGCATCGACCAGCCGGACCTGGTCTACAAGACCGAGGACGCCAAGTGGAAGGCCCTCACCGAGGACCTGGTCGAGCGCAACGCCAACGGCCAGCCCTGCCTGGTCGGCACGGTCGACGTCGCCAAGTCGGAGAAGCTCGCCGGCTACCTGGACCGCCGGGGGGTCAAGCACGAGGTCCTGAACGCCAAGAACCACGAGCGGGAAGCTTTCATCGTTGCCCAGGCGGGCCGGATCGGCGCGGTTGTCGTCGCAACCAACATGGCCGGTCGGGGGGTCGACATCCTGCTGGGCGGCAACGCCGAGTACCTGGCACGGCAGGAGATGTCCACCCGCGGCTGGGATAACGACGAGTACCTGCTGGAACTGATGAGCGATGAGGACAAGCAGCGCTACGAGGAGGAGTACGAACCGATCCTCGAGCAGAAGAAGGTCGAGTGCGCGGCCGAACACGACAAGGTCGTCGAGCTGGGCGGCCTGTATGTCCTGGGAACCGAGCGGCACGAATCCCGCCGTATCGACAACCAGCTGCGCGGACGTTCCGGCCGCCAGGGGGACCCGGGAGAAAGCCGGTTCTACCTGTCGCTCGAGGACGATCTGATGCGCTTCTTCGCCACCGGGATGATCAACTCCGTCATGGAGAAGATGAGCGTCCCCGACGACCAGCCCATCGAGGCCAAGATGGTCTCCAAAGCCATCGAACGGGCGCAGTCGCAGGTGGAGTCGCAGAACTTTGAGATCCGCAAGAACCTGCTGAAGTACGACGAGGTCCTCAGCAAGCAGCGTGACGAGGTCTACCGGGCCCGGCGTTCGCTACTGGAGGGGGAAGACCTCTCCGAGCGGGCGGAACAGATGCTCGGTGACGTCATCGAGGACACGGTTGCCACCTTCATCCACCCCGAGGCCCAGCCCGAGGACTGGGACTGGGAGGGTTTGGATCACGCCATCGGCCAGCTGTATCCCTCCAAGCTGCCGGGGACGTTCGACGAGGAGACCGCCACCTACGAAACCGTTGTTGAGGCGTTTCTGGAGGAGGCGCAGGCCTACTACGGGGTGCGCGAGGAGGAGATCGGCGAAGAAAAGTTCCGGGAGCTGGAGCGCCTGGTGCTGCTCTCGATCCTCAACGCCCGCTGGCGTGAGCACCTCTACGAGATGGACCAGCTCCGTGAGGGCATCGGCCTTCGGGCATACGGTCAGCGGGATCCGCTGACCGAGTACCAGCGGGAGGGGTTCGACATGTTCGGCGCCATGATGGCGTCGCTCAAGGAGGAGTTCATTCGCTACATGTTCCACGTCCAGGTCGTGGAGGAGCCCAAGCCCCAGCCGGCCGCCGCCACCCGGGCCGTCAAGGAGGGAGCCACCACCGCCCTGCAGAGCGCCCGGGCCGAGGCCGGCCTGGCCGGAACCAGCGAGGGTATAGCCGGGGAGCCCGCCCGCACCGAGAAGGTGCCGCGCAACGCCCCCTGTCCCTGCGGGTCGGGCAAGAAGTACAAGCTCTGCCACGGCCGGGAGGTCTAGATGGCCACGCCTGAGGAGTTCGACGATCTGGAGCCGCGCTTGAAGAGCGCCCGGGCAAAGCTTGACGACCTTAAGGAGTTCCTTTGACATCGACGCCAAGGAAGCCCGCAAGGTAGAGCTGCAGGACAAAACCGCCCAACCGGGGTTCTGGGACGACCAGGCCCTGGCCAAGAGGCTGATGACCGAGCTCTCCAACCTCGAGGACGACGTCACAACCCACGCCCGGCTCTCCGAGAAGGTGGAGGAGGCGGAGATACTGTGGCAGCTCGCCACCGAGGAGCAGGACCGGGGGTCGTATTCGGAGGGGGTCAAGCTCCTGGACGAGCTGGACGGCGAGCTCGAGCGCCTGGAGGTCAGGGCCCTGCTAAGCGGCGAGTACGACCAGTCGGATGCCATAGTCAGCCTGAACTCGGGGGAGGGGGGCACTGAAGCCAACGACTGGACCCAGATGCTGCTGCGGATGTATCTGCGCTGGGTGGAGCGGCACACCGGCCTGGCCGCCGAGGTGCTCGATGTCCAGCCCGGGGAGGAGGCGGGCATCAAAAGTGCCACCGTCAGCGTGAGGGGCCGGTTTGCCTACGGGCTGTTGTCCACGGAGAGAGGGGTGCACCGGCTGGTACGGATATCGCCCTTCGACTCGTCGGCCCGCCGCCACACCTCCTTTGCCAGCGTCGACGCCATCCCGGAGGTCGCAGAGACGGCCGAGGTGGAGGTAGATCCCACCGAGCTGCGCATCGACGTCTACCGTTCGGGGGGTCCCGGCGGCCAGTCGGTCAACACCACCGACTCGGCGATCCGGATCACCCACATTCCCACGAACACGGTGGTGACGGTGCAAAACGAGCGCTCCCAGCTGCAGAACCGGGCAGTGGCGATGAAGATCCTGGCGTCCAGGCTGGCGGAGCTGGCCCGGCGGGAGAAGGAGAAGGAGATGGACCAGCTACGGGGCGAGCAGATGGCCATCGGCTTCGGGTCGCAGATCCGTTCCTACGTCCTGCATCCGTACCAGATGGTGAAGGACCGCCGGACGGAGGTGGAGGTGGGAAATCCCGAAGCGGTTCTGGACGGTGATATCGATGTATTCATAGATGCGGAGCTGCGCCGCAGGCGAACCGGAAGGCCCGCCTCCATTTCCAAGTAAGCTGCTATCACACCATGTGTGTTGTTTCAGTCGCTCTATGTGGCGAAAAAGTATTAAAACTATCCACTCAAGTGGTTACGCCGTATGGTACTCAGTGGGTGCTAAGATGCTTCAAGCTTTGAGTCGCCCGCACCGCTTGGCAGGTCCGACGTCACCTCTTGGAAAGGGTTATTCAATCACCCAACCATGATTCGACTTGAGAACGTAAGCAAGGTGTACAAGGGCTCAGTCGTCGCCCTGCGCGACATATCGACCGACATCCAAAAAGAGGAGTTTGTGTTCCTCGTAGGATCGTCCGGATCCGGTAAGAGCACTTTCATCAAAATGCTTCTAAAAGAAGAGGAGCCCAGCGAGGGCACCATCTATGTAGCCGGCAAGGACATCGGCCAGCTGCCGCGGTGGCGTGTGCCCTACCTGCGGCGCAATATCGGCTGCGTATTCCAGGACTTCAAGCTGCTGGCCAACAAATCCGTACGGGAGAACGTAGCTTTCGCTTTAGAGGTCATCGGCCGGCCCAAGCACATCATCAACCAGCGGGTCCCCGCCATCATTGAGCTGGTGGGCCTCACCGAGAAGCTGAACAGCCTTCCCCATGAGCTCTCCGGCGGAGAGCAGCAGCGGGTATGCATCGCCCGGGCAATGGTCAACCGCCCGCCGATTCTGCTGGCGGATGAGCCGACCGGAAACCTCGACCCGTCGACCTCGGCCGACATCATGAACCTTCTGGAGCGTCTGAATGAGAGCGGCACCACCGTTTTGATCGCCACCCACGACCACGCAGTGGTGGACAGGTCGCGCAAGCGAGTCATCGAGCTGGACGGCGGCAAGCTTGTCCGGGACCAGGTGCGCGGCGTTTACGGCATCGGCTAAAGAATTTCTTGCGCAAGCTCACAGCTTGCTTTTGTTCGCCCGAAAGGAGCCTGAAGCATGGCTTTGAGAGTCAACTACTTCGTAGACGAAACCGTCTCCAACCTGCGCCGCAACGTGCTGCTTACCCTTGCGGCGGTCTCCACCGTTTCCATCAGCCTTCTGCTGCTGGGTGTGGTCATGGTCGGCGGGGAGGTTCTGACGAAGATGGTCTCCTCCTGGGAGGGCAAGGTTGAGCTGAACGTCTTCCTGCGTGACGAGGCCACTCCCGAGGAGGTGGCGGCGATCAAGACCCAGACCACCGGCATGCCCGAGGTCGAGGAGGTCTTCTTCGAGTCCAAGGAGCAGGCGTTCGAAGAGTACAAGCGCATGTTCAAAGACAGCCCGGCCATCACCGAGAACGTTGACCCCAACGCCCTCCCCGCGTCGTACCGGATCAAGCTCAAGGATCCCAACCAGGCAGAGCCGGTCGCCTCACGGCTGCAGGGCCAGCCCGGCGTGGACGAGGTGCAATTCGGCGGCGAGGCGATGAAGCGACTTTTGAAGTTCACCGGGGTGGTGCGCACGATCCTGGTCATCGCGATCGTGCTGACTCTGGGGGCGGCAGTTCTGCTGATCGCCAACACCATCCGCCTGGGAATCTACGCCCGGCGCAAGGAGATCGGCATCATGAAGCTCGTGGGGGCCACCAACTGGTTTATCCGGGTGCCGTTCATCTTCGAGGGAACCGTCCAGGCGGCCCTGGGGGCGCTAGTGGCGTCGGCTCTGATCTACGCCGGCAAGGTCTTCGGCCTGGACCGCATGCAGGACGCGATCCTGTTCCTGCCCCTCACGGTCAGCAGCGGCAGCATCATCCGGATGTTCTTCACCCTGCTGCTCATCGGCATCGTGATCGGCGTATTCGGATCCACCCTGGCCCTCCGCCGCTTCCTCGAGGTCTGACGGGTCCCGTTCAGATCGCGCCGAAAGTCGGCGATAATCGAGCACGGTGCTCAAACGACATTCCACCAAAATCCTGGCCGGCTTCGCTGTGCTGGGCATATCCGCCGCCTTCTTCGTCTTCGGATTCACGCTGGGCCAGACCCGATCCCAGGATGCCTCGGAGTACAAGCTGCTTCAGGAGGCGCAGAGCCAGATCGAGAGCCTCGCGCTCACCAAGCCCAACGACGAGCGGCTGCTGGAGAGTGCCGTCAAGGGCATGCTCGACGGCCTGGAGGATCCCCACGCCTCGTACTACACCCCGCAGGCCTACCGCGCTTTGGGCGAGGAGCTTCTCACCGGGCAGTTCTCCGGGGTCGGTGTCTGGCTGAACCGTTCGGCCGAGCTGACCAAGATCGTCTCGGTCCTGCCCGATACGCCGGCGGCAAAGGCGGGCATCGAGCCCGGGGACCTCATCACCAGCGTCGACGACAAGCCGGTGGCCGGCCTGACGCTGGATGAGGTGGGCCAGCGCATCATGGGAGAGGAGGGGACCAAGGTCAGTATCCGTGTGGTGCGCGGAGCAGGCACACCCCGCGAGTTCATCCTGGACCGCAAAAAGCTGGACATACCGTCGCTGACGTCATCGACCGAAGACAACGTTGGCATCCTCAACCTCCTCTCCTTCACCGGAGGCGTGGGCGACAAGGTGAGGGAGACGGTGGCCCGGATGCAGGAAGAGGGCGCCCGGGGCTTCATCCTGGACCTGCGCGGGAACCCGGGCGGCTCACTCGACGAAGCGGTCCAGGTGGCCAGTGTGTTCATCGAGGAGGGCACCATAGTGACCTACCGGGAACGGGGCAAGCCCGAGGTGGTCTACCAGGCTCGGGGGCCGGTTGAGACCAAGCTGCCCCTGGTGGTCCTGGCCGACGAGGGGTCTGCCAGTGCCTCCGAGATCGTGGCCGGCGCCATTCAGGACCGCCAGCGCGGCCTGATCGTGGGGACCGAGACCTACAAGAAGGGATCGGTTCAACGGGTGATCGGCCTGTCGGACGGCAGCGCGATCAAGCTGACCGTCGCCTCCTACTTCACGCCGAGCGGCAGGGGGATCGGCGAGTCCGGGGTTCTGCCCGACGTCACCGTGGCGGACCGGGAGTCCCAGCTGAGCAAGGCGACCGAGATCCTGTCCGGGATGCTGGTGGAGGCTCCCGGCTCCACCGGCTGATCGCTGCGGTTCAGGCACTACACTCGCTCAATGGCCACCAAGAAGAAGAAGGCAACCGCCGGCGCGATCTCCAACCCCAAAGCCCGGCACGATTTCACCATTCTCGACTCGTTCGAAACCGGGATCGTCCTCACCGGCAGCGAGGTCAAGTCGATCCGCCAGGGCAAGGCATCACTCCGGGAGTCGTTTGCCGTGATTCGGGACGGCGAGATCTGGTTGGTCTCCATGCACATCGCCCCGTACGAGAACGCCGGCTACGCCCAGCACGACCCGCTGCGTAAACGCAAGCTTCTGCTTCACCGCAAGGAGATCGACGAGCTGCTGGAGAAGACCAAGCTGCAGGGTCTGACTCTGGTCCCGCTACGCCTGTACTTCACTCACGGAATGGCCAAGATCGAGCTGGGGCTGGCGAAGGGCAAGAAGAACTACGACAAGCGTGAGGATCTGAAGGCCAAGGACGCCAAGATGCAGATCGACCGCATGATGGGCCGGCGCCGTTAGCCTCCCGCTTAATTCCGGCAGCATCTTGCCGATATAGAGCCGGGATAGAGCCGGGAAACTTTTACTGCCTCGGGGCCGCGTGTTCTCAGATTCGGGCAACAACCGACTTATGCGTTTTGTCTGCTTGTGCTGCGCCGTTTTCCTGCTTACCGGGTGTATCGCCCTCGGTGGTGGTGGTGCGCCCGAAGGCAGTTCGATGTTTGTCTCGGCGGACGGGCGGTTCCAGGTGCTCATGCCCGACGACCGCGAGGAGTCCATCGAACGGGTCGGCACAGGCGCCGGTGAGCTGGAGGCTCAAGCGGTAACCGGCCGGCTGGGCGACTCCGAGATGTTCGGCGTGTTCTACACCGACATCCCCGAAAGCGCCGGCGAGATCGATGTCGAGAGGTCGTTCGAGGCGGCCGTAGCCAACGCCCTGGCCGCATCCCCGGGCCTGACGCTGACCTACCAAAACCGGACCTACGCCTACGGCGGTCCGGCGGTGGACTTCACCCTGGAGGCGCCCGATCGCAAAGTCTGGGCCCGCATGGCGATCGTCGGACGCCGGACCTACCTGATCCAGCACACCGGCCCCAACTCGCCGCAGGCCGGTGCCAACTACTCCCGCTTCGCCGACACTTTCGAGGTGCTCCGAAGGCGTTCGTGAGTGTAGCGAGGGAATGGCGGAGGCAGTCCGAGCGTTACACTGGTAGCGGTACATTGAGAACCAAGCCATGGGGACGATTTGGTTTCGAAGCCGGTCGTTTCATTTGGAGGAAGCGGGTCGAGGTCCGGGAGCCTCGTTAAAAAGCCTGGACAATAAATTGAAACGTCGCTGCCTAAAGCGAGTTCCCGTCTAATGAAAGACGGGCGTCTCTACCGGTAGGGTCT
>JAJCYF010000157.1 GCA_029263035.1 Actinomycetes bacterium | reverse complement strand
GCCAACCTGCACCACAACACCAGCGACGGGATTCACCTGGCATCGATGGCCGGAGCCTGGAGTGTGCTGGTGGCAGGTTTCGGCGGGCTCCGGGTGGGTGGTGAATGCATTGTCTTTTCCCCCCGGCTGCCCGAAGGGCTTACCCGGCTGGCCTTTAACCTGCGCTACCAGAACCGCCAGATCTCGGTAGTCGTCCTCAAAGAAAAAGCCACCTACATGCTCAAGTCGGGAGATCCCATGACCATCAGCCACCACGGCAACGAGTTCGAGCTGGTGGAGCACCGGCTGGCCACTCACCGGATCCCCGAGGCCTCTCCGCGGGAACACCCCACCCAGCCGCCGGGCCGGGAACCCCTGCGCCGCGGCCCCCTGCGCAGGAAATAGGCCCTAGACGCTCAGGCCTTCAACCAGGTTGTACTCCAGCGGAAGCGGGATCACCCGCCCCAGGCGGAATCCGGTCCCCTCCATCAGAGTCCCGAACTCCTCCTCGCTCCGCTCCCGCCCGCCGGTCACCGCCAGCATGTTGACGTCGGTAGCCGTGGCGTAACCGCCGGGAAGCAGGCGTTCGATAATGAGAATCCGGCCCCCGGGGTTCACCGCCCGACGGCAGTTGCCCAGGATCGTCCGGCACTGATCGTCGGTCCAGTCGTGGAGGATCCGGGCAAACAGATAGATGTCGCCCCCCTCGACAATGGAGTTGAAGAAGTTCCCGGCAACTCCCCGCACCCGGCCGGCAACCGCTTGCTCATGCAGGTTGCCCGCCGCAGCCTCCACCACCGGTCCGGCGTCGTACAGAATGCCCTGCAGCTGGGGATTGGCGGCCAGGATTGCGCCAAGCAGCGTCCCGTTGCCGCCCCCGACGTCGACCACGGTTTGGACGGCGTCGAAGTCGTAGACCTGGGGCACCGCGGAGAAGAATACCGCCCCGGCTCCCATCGCCCG
Source organism: Actinomycetes bacterium (assembly GCA_029263035.1). Lineage (GTDB taxonomy): Bacteria > Actinomycetota > CADDZG01 > JAHWKV01 > JAHWKV01 > JAJCYE01. The sequence goes on along the minus strand of JAJCYF010000157.1, from coordinate 3,366 downwards.
GTCGAACGCCCTGCCCCGGTCGGGATACTTTGCCAGGTAGTCGAACAGGCCCCGGCCGAAGCTGATTGTGAACGCGTCCCGGCCGGTCCTGACCGCCACCAGCAGCTGCTCGAAAGCCTGGTAGAACTCCTCGCCGAAGACCAGGACGAGGTCCCGCATGGTGCCCCGTTCCCCGGACCTCAAGTGCTCCGCCGCCGGGTTCAGCAGGAAACGGCCGTCGGAGTCCATGTCGAAGATGCCCTGGCCGGCCAGCAGCCGCATCACCCGGAACAACGAGTCGGAGTCCGCCCCCGCAGCATCGGCAAGGCCGGCGGCGGAGAGGGGGCCGGCGGACAACAGGTCTGCAATTCCCAATCTTGCCGCCACGTACAGGGCCTGAGAGCTGTAGTAGCCCATGGCGACCTCCTGCACCCGGCGGGCACCGGAATCGTCGGAGGCTGCGTCGACTTTCATCACCAAAGACTAAAGGCGAGCCGGGTGCTCCTGCGAGCAGGCGGATTCCCGGAACTGGGCTAGAAGGATCTCCACAGGAACACGAACCAGACCAGGTGAAGCGCGAGCAGCAGCGCCACGCCGATCCGGATCGTCTTGGCAACCGGGCCCCGGCCCTCGACCGCAACCAGCGGGGGACGGGTGGCGCGGTCCAGCGCCTCTGCCAGGCTGAGGCCGCTTAGAGCGGAGGCCGCCACAATCGCGACTCCCTCCGTGGTGGTCACCGCGCCGGCGATATCGTTGCCCAACAGCACGGCGGTAACCGCCTGGGCGAGCAGACCGGCAACCGCCGCTACCCCCGCCATTGCAGCCTTGGCAGGCACCGGCCAACCACTCCCGCCGGCATAACGGCGTGCCGCCTTGGCGATCTGACCGAACACCACCAGGGACAGCAGCAGCGAAGCCACTCCAACTCCGGCGTACCCTGCGGTCCCCAGGTCCTTCTGGCCGGAGAGGGAAAGGGGGATCAGGACGAACAGGATCAGCTCGAGGAGTGCCAGGCAGCCCAGCCCAAAGCGGTACCAGTCACGGTTGAAGCCGAGCACCACCGACATCGGAAACAGGTAGGCACCACTTATCACGGCCATGCACAGCCAGGCGGCTACCAGGATCAGGACGCCGGGTTCGCCTTCTCCGTCGGAGAGGAGCCCTCCGAGTGCCGGGAGGGCTACGGCCACAAGAAGTCCGGCAGCCGTGAAGGCGCCCAGCATGCGGGGAACCGGAACGGCGGAATCGGTGCTGGCGGCGGCTCTCAGCTTCATACTCGAAATCTAGTCCATGCGTCCCACCGCCACAACGATTTCGAATTCAGATTAGCTCCTGCCACCCTTTGGTTAGATACTGAAACTCGGGAACCCACAGGCCTGCGGCGACCGTCTTAAAGACATATCGGAGGAGAACAAAGGAGTGAGCGTGCGCAGGATACTGATCATCAGCCTGGCCGCGGCCGTCGTCCTGGCGGGGACGGTGGTCGCGGTCGCGAGGATCGGCGGCGGCGATCCCGACGGACCGGAGGAAACCTCTCCGTCGCCGTCCCGGCAGCCCTCTCCCAGCCCGGACGAGCCGTCCCCCGAGCTTCCCCCGGCCTCCCCGGCGCCTGAGCCGTCGAGCATCCCGCCCGCTCCTCCCGGCCGCCCGGTGCCTCCGCCGGTCGGCCCCCCGCCGGCTGTGCCCGAGCCTCCCGGCTACCGTCCGACCATGGTGACCCCCAGACCGGGCATGGACAACGTCCACCCGGTGACCTGGAGGAGGGCCGAGGTGCTGGACGACCGCACCGTGCGTATCCACTACGAAAGCGGGGTCGCTCCGTGTAGTGTCCTGGACCGGGTGGAGGTTGACTACCGGGCTTCCGAGATCGCAATCGGCCTGTTTGAGGGCAGCGACCCGGCATTCAAGAACGCTGCGTGCATCATGATCGCCCAGTTCAAAGCGGTCGACGTAACGCTCGACCAACCGGTGAACGGCCGGGCGATCGTGGAGGGCAACCGGTAGGACCGGTTATCCTGACTGGTCGATGCACCACTTCCTCACTCGCCGCTGGATAACCATCCACCTGATGACGCTGGTCATCGTGGCCGTCTGCCTGTCCATGGCCTACTGGCAGCTCGGACGCCTGCAGGATCGCAGGGCGGAAAACGCCCGCCTGGCATCCCAAGCCGAACTTCAACCGGCGGACCTTAACGCCCTGCTTCCGGGTGCTCAAGCCTCCGGGTCGGGCGTGGAAGAAGCGGAGTTTCGCCGGACGGTGGCCCGGGGCAGGTTCGACCCGGACGAGCAGGTGATCCTGCAGTCCCGCTCATTGGACCGCCGGCAGGGCAACCACCTGCTAACGCCGCTGGTCCTGGAGACCGGCGAGGCAATCCTGGTGGACCGCGGATGGGTCCCTCTGCCCACCGACGACCAGGTTCTGGAGCAGTCGCAGCCCCCCTCGGGGCCGGTAAGCGTGAGCGGAGTGCTGCTACCCTCGGAGAAGAAGGGTCTCCTGGGGGTTTCCGATCCGCCCCCCGGGGAGGTCAACGCCACACCACGGGTAGACCTGGAACGGCTCGGCGAGCAGGTCCCCTACCCGCTGTACCCGGTCTACGTGAGAATGCAGAGCCAGGAGCCGCCCAACCCCGGCGACCTGCCCCGGCCGGTGCCGATTCCCCGGCCGAGCGAGGGTCCCCACCGGGAGTACGCAGTGCAGTGGGCTCTGTTTGCCGCCACCGCCCTGGTGATCTACCTCGGGCTGATTCGCCGGGACTTCTCCCGGCGAAAGGCCGGCGATGACGAGCCGCAGGCGCCTGAGCCGGTGGCTGCCCGATGACTCTTCACGTGTGTTTTGTCTGCACCGGCAACATCTGCCGGTCCCCCATGGCGGAGATGGTGTTCCGCGAGTTCCTCCGGAGGGAGGGCCTTGAGGAGCGGGTTGCGGTCAGCAGCGCCGGTACCGGGGGCTGGCACATCGGGGATGGCGCCGACCACCGGGCGTCGGCGGTCCTGGCCGCCCACGGCTACTCCTGCCGGCACTCGGCGGCCCAGGTGAACACCGACCACCTTCGTGCCGACCTTCTGGTTGCGCTCGATGCCGGTCATCACCGGGCGCTGCACAAGCTGGTCGCCCGGTCCGGCGGGGACCCTTCCCGCATCCGAATGCTCCGCTCCTTCGATCCGCAGGCCGAGGGCGACCTTGACGTACCCGACCCCTACTACGGGGGCGACAGCGGCTTTACGCGAGTCCTCCGAATGATCGAGGCGAGCATGCCCGGCCTGATCGAGTGGATAAAAGACCACCCGGACGGCGAAGAGGCCCCCTGAACGGGGGCCCCTTTTAGAAAAAAGTAGCGATCAGGCGCCGACTCCGGCGGTGGACTTTCGCTCCTCCATCCGCGCGCC
>JAJCYF010000156.1 GCA_029263035.1 Actinomycetes bacterium | reverse complement strand
GCCTCCCTCGGCCAATGCCAAGGTGGTGATGGTGTAGCTTCCCCCGGCGGCGCTGCCGCTGCCGACCTCGACGCCCCCGTTGTACACGGTGACGGTGGAGCCGGCTTCGGCGGTCCCGGTGAAGGTCGGGGTGTTGTCGTTGGTGATGTTGTCGGTCGCCGAGGTGCCGGTATCGGATCCGGCTGCCAGGTCCGGGGTCGACGGCGCACTTGCCGCCGTGTCGATGGTCACGTTCAATCCGGTGGATGCCGCCGACGCGTTCCCTGCAGCATCGGTGGCGGTCGCCGTGACCGAGTAGGCGCCCTGAGCCAGCACCGAGGCGGTAATGCTGTAGTTGCCGCCGGTGGCCGGACCGCTGCCCACCAAGGACACCCCGGCGTAGATCTTCACGGTAGCACCGGCCTCGGCGGATCCGGTGAAGGTAGGCGTGGTGTCGTTGGTCAGGTTGTCGGTGGCGGAGATGCCCGAGTCGGAACCCGCAGCCAGGTCGGGGGCGGAGGGGATTGCCGGAGCGGCGGTGTCGATGGTGATCACCAACCCGGAGGAGGCCGGGGAAGCGTTGCCCGCCAGGTCCGAGGCAGTTGCGGTCACCGTGTGGGCACCCTGGGCCAGAGCCGATGCCGTAACGCTGTAGTTCCCGCCCGCCGCGGTGCCGCTGCCCACCGGAGATGCGCCGTCCAGGATAGTAACCAGCACCCCGGCTTCGGCGGTTCCGGTAAAGGTCGGGGTGGTGTCGTTGGTCAGATTGTCGGTGGCGGAGGCTCCGCTGTCGGACCCTGCCGCCAGGTCGGGAACCGCCGGGGTGGCGGGGGCGGTGGTGTCGATGGTGACCGCCAGGCCCGCAGAGACACCCGACGGGTTGCCGGAAGCATCGGTCGCGGTTGCAGTTATCGTGTGGACCGCCTCGCCCAGGGCCGACACCTCGATGCTGTAGCTGCCTGCGGTCGCCGTGCCGCTGCCCACCTGGACGCCGCCGGCGTAGATCTTGACCATGGAGCCGGCCTCGGCGGTTCCGGTGAAGACCGGCGTAGCGTCATTTGTGACGTCGTCGCTGTTGGAAGACCCGGAGTCGGATGAGGCGGCCAGGTCGGGCGTGGAAGGGGCGCCGGGGGCGGTCGTGTCGATGGTGACGGGGTTGCTCGGGGTGCTCTCGGTCCCCTCCCACAGCGAGCCGGTGATCCGGGTGGTGTTGGTGTAGTACCAGGTGCCGTCGGGCAGGCCGGACTCGGAGCAGGACAGCGTGGTTGCAGACGGCCAGTCGCAGGAGAACGAGGCGGCCGGGCTGATCGCAACGGGCGAGTCGTAGCGCCTTACCAGGTAGCCGGTTATCTCCCTGCCACCCAGCGTGTAGGCCCGGGCGAAGGCGACATCGATCGAGGACGCACCGGTCTTTGAGGCCGCGGGCGTCGAACCCTGCTGTAGAGCGTCGGCAACTGCAGCGGCATGGTTGCTGCTGTCGGTGGAGACCCAGAAGGCCTGCGCGTTGACCGCCCCGGAGGCCGCCAGGACGATGCCCAACAGCCACGGAAGACGGCGGCGAAGGATCATCGAGCCACGTAGGTAATGTTGACGGTGGCCAGCTCGCAGCCGTCCTGCGGCCCCGGTTCGTCGATCATCCGGATCGTCGCACCGCTCCACTCCCCCACGTCGGTCCCCACCGGAATGGAACGATTGACCGGCATCACCGGATTCAGCAGTTCGTAGCCGGCCAGGCTGCAGGAACCCCGGCCGCCGGTGACCCCGGTGAGTGTCGCTTCAATCGAACCGATGTAAACCGAACCGGTGCCGGTGTTGCTGAAGGTCCCGTTGAGCGTCTGGGCCTCCGCGCCGGGATAGAGGTCGGCCAGCTCAGCCGTCTGTTTGATAACGATGGGCGATGAGGTCCCGTTGTCGATGGAGGCGCTTCCTTCCGCCTCGGTCCCCCCGGGAGCAGTGTTCTGTTCCGCCAGCCACCGGCCGGCGATCACAGCAACCGCCAGCGCAAAAGCCAGGATGATCCCGAAGCGCAGGAGACGGACCCCCCTGGTGGGACGAAGCGTAGTAAGCCATAAGGAGGTCACTGGCGGGCGGTCACGGTGACCGGAATCTCAAAGGTGGCTCCCTGGCATTCCGGCTGGGAGGCAAGGCTCATGGAGGCGGCACCGGACAGGTGGAAGAGCAGCGAAGAGCTCGCCGGGACGGTGACCGTCGGAACGAGCGGGGCGTCGGGAGCGGTGAACGTGACCCCGGTAGTAGTGCAGGCCGCATGTGGAGCGGCGGCGGTTACGGCACCGTTGGCCGCCACCCCGAACACCTGGACCGGAGCCGGGTTCGGATTGGTCACCCGCACGATGACATCGGCGGTTCCGCCGGGAACAAGGCTGGATGAGGGCTCGTCGCCGCCGGCAAAGGCGGAGATGACAACCGGCTGCATCGTGCCCGTTGGGGCCGATCCGGTCCCGCTTCCGCCGGCGGTGAAGCTGGCATACGCAGCTCCTCCCGCCATGAGCGCAAGCACAACGACGAGGCCGGCCGTGAGCGCGCCCGCAGAACGGGACGACCTGGTCCGCACAATTCCGGACCCGTCGGGGGCCCAGTCTGTGTAGTCCGAGTGCTTGCTCAACGTGCCGCCTCCCCTGGTTCTGCGATGAAACTGCGTTGGAGCTAAATGCGTTTTGGGGTGAGGCCCTCAGGCCCCACCCCAAAACATGGAGCGGTTCTCTTAGACGATGGTGTAGGTCAGGGTCACGGTTGCGTTCTTGCAGCCGTCCTGGTTGGCTACGGTGTTGTTGAACTGGATGGTGGCACCGGTCCAAGCGCCAACTCCCGTACCCGCTTCAACCTCTGCTCCGACCAGCATCTCCGGCGTGGCAAGGGTGTAATCGGCTGCGCTGCACGCACCGTCGCCGCCGGCCACTCCGGTGATGGCTGCGGTCACGCTGGTGACGTAGACCGGGCCCTCGTTGGGGTTGTCGAAGTCGCCGGAGATGGTCTGCGGGCTGTCGCCGGGATACATGGCGGTCAAAACAGTGGTCTGGTTGGCGGTCAGCGCTAGCGTCTCACCGGTGTCGGCGGTTCCCGTACCGGTACCGCCTGCGGTCCAGTAAGCGAACGCTGCGACGGCGCTCAGCATCATGAAGGCCACGATGCCGGCGATGGTCTTCTTACGGCTCCTGCGGGCCCTCTTGCCGGAGGGGGCCTGTGCGGCAACGTTCAGCTCATCCATTTCCTGCTCCTTCTTTCTGTCTGCCGATAACTCTTCGACCTCGTTCGAGGTCGAATCTTTTTTGGTCGTGAGGGGTTATCGGCACTAACCCAACAACCCAGTAGGGCCATATGGCCCCCCATTTGGGACCATGTGGTCCCTTGGCCCAAAACTCCGCTTGACCTTGGAGTCGACTCCAAGGTGTACGCTGCCCGGCATGGGACTGAAGGTGTCGGAGGTGGCGAAGCGGGCGGGGGTGTCGACGGACGCCATCCGCTACTACGAGGGACTCGGGTTGCTACCAGAAGCGGACCGGACTGCATCCGGCTACCGGCAGTTCGACCCGGAGGCCGTCAAGCGCATCCACTTCATCAAGGACGCCCAGAGCCTCGGCCTCAAGCTCACTGAGATCGGCGAGCTGCTGAAGATTCAGGACGACGGCGCCTGCCCGTGCGGGCACACCAGGACTCTGGTGCAGCGGCGGCTGGAACAGGTTAATCGGGAGCTTGAGGTACTAGGCGGGCTGAAGGCGGAACTGGAACGCCTGGCCGCCCTGGAGTGTTATTCTCCGGCCGGATCATCCGTCTGGCCGTGCGAGATCGAGCTGAAGAGGGGAGGTGATCTGGATGGACGAGGCTAACTGCCCCTGCGGCTGCACCTGCGGCACCGACGGCGGCCCCTGCACCTGCGAAGAAGGCTGCCCCTGCTAAACCGCGGTTGATGGCCGAACGGCGGCGGGCCCCATCCGATCGGACCGCCCGTAGGCCCTAGTTCGTTCCCGGATCCGGCGCCCGCTCGCTTGCCACCTTGCTCAACAGCCGGGTCAGCTCCTTGATTTCGGGCTGGCTCAGACCGCGGGTCATGTGGCGCTCATGTGCGGCCGACAGCTCCTTGACATCCTCCAGGGTGGCTCGGCCTGCGTCCGTGAGGTAAAGGTTGCGCATCCGCCGGTCGTTTGGGTTGAGGCGGCGCTCCAACAATGCCAGCTTCTCGAGTTGGTCGACGAAGGCAACCATCCGGCTGGGGGGCAGCCCCATCTGCCTGCCCAGGGCGAGCTGGGAGCGCCCCTCCTCGTCCGCAACTAGCCTCAACAGCGTCACGTGCCGGGGATCCAAACCCAGCGACTCCGTACGCTCCCGCCACAACCGAGATGCGTATGCGCCTACCTGGGACATCAGGAAGGCGGCAGTGGGAACCGGACGGCGCGGGGAGCTCACCCCCCTATCATGCCACCGGCAAAATGATTTTTAGTCGATAAGATTCACTCGACCAACTAGGCGGTGGAGATGATCAGGCAAGCAGCGCCATCAGGTCCCCGTCGGCCACCGGCACTGCGCCCTCCAATGCAAACTCGACCGCCTGGCGAAGCGTTAGCTGCCGACCTTCCGCCACCGTCTGGTCGTACCAGCCCTCTCCCATGCGCCGTCTCACCTCCGCCACGGTCTCCCGGTAGAGATCCCGGGACGGTGTAAGGTAATTGAACGTAGCCACCTCGCCGGCGTCCCTCAGTGCCGCAGAGGCCCCCAGCAGCCGCGCCGCTCGTTCCAGGCCGGCCCCCTGCCCCTCGACCATTGCCAGGCTCTCCAGGAAGTAGGTGATGCGAGCCTGGTTACCGACGTTTCTAACCAGGACCAGACCCTCCAGCAGCAGCGGCGCCGCTGCCTCGAAGTCCCGGTGGGCAAGCGCCACCTGAGCCAGGTTGTACAGGGCGAAGTAGGTGCTGACGGGATCGCCGGATCCCCGGGCGACCGCCAGGCCTCTCTCGGTTTCCGCCTTTGCGCGGTCGATTTCTCCTGCAAGCAGGGCCGCCGTCCCCAGGTGGGTATAGATCCCCGAAATCATCATGTCGTTGCCGATGGCGGTGAAGAACGGAAGGGCCTCCTGTAGACACTCGACGGCCACCTGCAGATCCATGCTGTTGAGTGAGGACAACCCCAGCGAGTGAAGGCTTACCGCCAGCCGGACCCTGTCGTCGATCCGTCTAGACAGCGCGATGCACTCCCGGAACCAGGCCTGGGCCGCCCGGTGGTCCCCGGCAACCAGGGCCATGTTGCCCGCCGCCGCCAGCGCCATCGTCCGGCCGGTCCCCTCCGGGTTCTGGGCCAGCAGCGCTTCCATCGACCTGCGCCCTTCCTGGTGGTAGCCGTGCAGCCACCAGAACATCCACATCCCCCAGCCGATCCGGGCGGCGAGGTCGGTGCGGCCGTCCTCCACCGCCCACGCCAGTGCTCCCCTCAGGTTGTCGTTTTCGGCCTCCAGGCGGTCCAGCCACTCAACCTGGGCGGGGCCCTGCATGTTGCGCTCCGCCTTTTGAAGCATGCCCAGGAAAAACTGGGCGTGCCGGTGCCGGGTTTCCGATGCGTCGCCCGTCTCCTCAAGCTTGTCCAGCGCGTACTCCCGGACCGGCTGCAGCAGCAGGTAGCGGGTTCCCTCGTTGGTGGTGGTCGCTTTTACCAGAGAGTGTTCCGCCAGGCCCTCCAGAAGGTCCAGGGCGTCGTCACAGCACACCGCCTCGGCGGCCTCCAGGGAGAACCCGCCGGCGAATACCCCCAGTTGGGCCAGGAGGCGGCGTTGCGGCGCGTCCAGCAGGTCGTAGCTCCAAGCAACGGTGTTGCGTAGGGTCCGCTGCCGTGCCGGGAGGTCCCGGGCTCCGCCGGTCAGGATGTCCAGGCTCCGGTGGAGCCGCCGTGCCAGGTCCGTCGGCTCCAGGGTTCGTATCCGGGCCGCCGCCAGCTCCAAAGCCAGCGGCAGACCGTCCAGCTTCAGACAAATTTCCCGAACCGCGAAGGAGTTGGCCGGCGTAAGCTCGAACTCCGGACGTACCGCGCGGGCCCTCTGCAGGAACAGGTTCACCGCCTCGGAAAGTCCCATCTCCACCGGATCCGGTAGCCCGATCCGGGAAGGGAGCGACAGCGGCGGCACCGGGTACTCCTGTTCGGCCGAGATGCGCAGCGCCGCCCTGCTGGTGACCAGGATCTTGAGGTGGCGGGTGGAGGTCAGCAAATCGGCGACGAAACCGGCAGCTTCCAACAGGTGCTCGAAGTTGTCCAGAATGAGCAGCATCTGCTTACCGGACAGGTGTCGAAGCACCGTCTCCTCCATGGAGGTCACCCCCTGCCGCTGCACGCCGAGGGCCTGGGCGATAGCCGACGCGACCAGCTTCGGGTCGGTGACGGCGGCCAGGAACACCACGTACACCCCGTCGTCGAACCGCTCCAGCATGTCGGATCCGAGCCGAACGGCCAGCCGGCTCTTGCCGGTTCCTCCGGTCCCGGTAAGGGTCACCAGACGGTTGTCCTGCACACGCTTGGTCAGGTCGCGCAACTCCAGCTCCCGGCCGATGAATGAGCTCGCCGGGCAAGGCAGGTTGTTCGGGTGGCCGCCGACCGACCTGGGGGCGACGACCGTCTGCTCCAGTCCCTCTGCCGTCACCTGGTACAGGTGTACCGGCGTTTCCAGGTCCTTCAGCCGGTGCT
>JAJCYF010000155.1 GCA_029263035.1 Actinomycetes bacterium | reverse complement strand
GTCCGCCGCGATCCGCGTCAATGACTCGGTAGACGGTCTCCACGCCCGAAAAGGCGTGGCCCCATTGCGGCATGTCCCGCCGAGGATCGAGCCGCACCTCACCTTGGCGGTCTCCACGCCCGAAAAGGCGTGGCCCCATTGCGGCATCCATAGGGCAACCGCCCAGGTTTCGTAATTTGTCCAGGTCTCCACGCCCGAAAAGGCGTGGCCCCATTGCGGCGTAGGTCTGCGGCTCGATCCCCAAAGTCGGAGAGTCGGTCTCCACGCCCGAAAAGGCGTGGCCCCATTGCGGCGTCCGGGACACGCCACTCCTGCCCCGCCAGGGTGATCTGTCTCCACGCCCGAAAAGGCGTGGCCCCATTGCGGCCAGGGCCGAGTCCCGGCCCCCTCTCGATTGAGGTCATCCGGGATGAAACGGTCATGCGGAAGAGGGTGGCCGGCACCGGCGCTCTGCACTTCCCATGTCCAAAACCCTGAGTCCCGGCTACTGCTCCGCAGACTTAGCGGGCGCTCCGTAGCACACGATGTGCTCCGGGCCCACCCGTATCACCACCCGCCCCTCGCCGGCCATCTCCCGGGGTAGCTCCTCCAGGTTCATGTACTTCTGCGCAAGCGAGTTGGCCAGCCGGTGATCCTCATCCGGCTCGATCGCCGCCGAGCCCCTGATCTCAATGTAGCGGTAGGGGTCCCCGGGGTCGGGGATACACACCGCGATTCGGGGCTCTCGCTGCATGTTGCGATGCTTCTGCCGGCCGGCGAGGGTGCTGACCAGCAGCTGCTCGGCCGGCGAATCCCACAGGTACCAGGTGGGCGTGATCTGCGGAGATCCCTTGGGGCCGGTGGTTGCAATGAATGCGGTGCCATTCGCCTCAAGGATGTCGCGGTGCGTATCGGGAACCTTGCTCAAATCGTCTTCCCCTTCCAGCCGTCTCGGGTGTCACTACGGATTCTCCTACAGCAAAGCCGGTTTGGCAGCCGCCCCGTTGCGGCATACTCAGGGGCGTGCCCATCAATCCCAGACACCGGCCCGGCTGAGTGGATCTGCACGCGCGGGCGAAGGCCGCTGGGGTCGAAATCGGCTACGAGGACTACCGTGGCGAGTTCCGGCTATCGCCCGAATCGTCCCTCCACAAGGTCCTGGAGGCCCTCGAGGACGACGCCCCCACCGCACAGGGCCCCCTGGTGCTCCGGCGGGGCGCCCGGCTCCCTTTTGAGGGCACCGCTCTGGTGGACACCGACACCGGTGAGGAGATGGTGGTCGAGGGAACCATCCCGGAGCACATGCCCTTCGGCTACCACACCATCCGGGGCGCCGACGATTTGCCCCGGCGCCTGATCGTCAGCCCCGGCGCGTGCTTTTTGCCGGAGAACCTGCGGACCTGGGGGTGGGCGGTGCAGCTTTACGCGCTGAGGTCGGAGAACAGCTGGGGTATGGGCGACCTGGCGGACCTGGAGGAGCTGGCCCGCTGGTCGGCGTCCGAGGGGGCCGGCCTGATCATGATCAATCCCCTGGGGGCCGCCACGCCGGGACGCTCGATAGAGCCCAGCCCCTACTACCCGAGCAGCCGCAGTTTCCGTAATCCGCTTTACCTGCCGGTCGACCGCCTGACCGGCGAAGGCGACATGATCGACAACTTCCGGGAGACCGGCCGGGCGCTGAACGCAGCGCCGCTGATCAACCGGGATGCGGTGTGGGCCGCCAAGGGCCCGGCGCTGGAGCTGCTGTTCCGGGAGTTCAAGGGCCACCCGGAATTCGACCTGTACTGCGAGGACCACGGCCGTTCCCTGGACGACTTCGCCATCTTCTGCGCCCTGGCCGAACAGTACGAGGGGCCTTGCTGGGACTGGCCAGAGGACCTCCGCCGCCCGGCAACCGCCACGGTTATGGAGTTCCGAAGCGAGTACTACTCCAGGGTGCAGTTCCACAAGTGGCTCCAGTGGCATCTCCAGGCCCAGCTCGCCCTCGCCGGACGGCACCTGGGGCTGGTCAAGGACCTGCCGGTGGGGGTGGACCCGTCCGGTGCCGACGCCTGGATCTGGGGTGAAGCCTTCGCCCGCGGGTTCGCCCTGGGGGCCCCGCCGGACGAGTTCAACCGCGCCGGCCAGGTCTGGGGAATCGCCGGCTTCCATCCGCAGCGACTCCAGGCGGCCGGCTACGAGCCGTTCATCCAGATGATCCGGTCGGCCCTGTCCCAGGCCGGAGGTATACGGATCGACCACGTGATGGGACTGTTCCGGCTGTTCTGGATCCCCGACGGCTGCGACGCGTCCGAGGGGGTCTACGTCAGGTACCCGGCGCGCGAGCTGCTGGACATCGTCGCGCTCGAGAGCCGGCGAGCGCAGGCGTTCGTGGTCGGCGAGGACCTGGGAACCGTCGAGCCGCAGGTGCGGGAGGAGATGGCCTCCCGATCCATCATCTCCTACCGCCTGCTGATCTTCGAGGAGGGGGCGGACACGATCCCGCAGGACTCCATGGCCGCGGTGACCACCCACGACCTGCCCACCCTGGCCGGCATCTGGGGCGGCGGGGACCACCGGGCGCAGCGCAGCCTGGACCTTCCGGCCAACGAAGACGGCATGGACGAGATGCGGCACCGGCTTCGACTGGCGGCGAGCGTCCCTCCCGAGGAGCCGGTGAACCGGGTGATACCGGCCGTCTACGACCGTCTTGGGCGCTCCCCCGCCCGCATTGTGCTGGGCACGCTGGAGGATGCCGCGGGGTCCACCGACCGCCCCAACATGCCCGGCGTCTCCGAAGGCTGGCCGAACTGGAAGATCGCTCTGAACAAGACCCTGGAGGAGTTGAAGGACCTGCCCCTGGCGGGCGAGGTGACGAAGGCGCTGCGCACCGCCCGTTCTCAGCCGGACTGAGCCGGGACCGGGATCAGGCCCGGTGAACCAAAAGGATCAGCGAGTGGGCGGCCAGATTCAGCCCGCTCCGGCGCTTGAGATGGCTGGACGGCTTCGCAGTGTTGAGCAACTCCAGCCAGGTCCCCTCCTGTGACACCTCGGGCAGGGCAAAGTGCTGGGAACGGTTGCCCCCGTTCAGAAGCAGCAGCAGCGTCTCGCCCGGGGTGTGGCGGCCCTGCTCATCCACCTCGTCGGACGCATGCGCGGGGATAAGCATCCCCAGTAGGTGGTTGGAGGAGTTGCGCCAGTCGTCGGTGGTCATCTCCCCGGCGTCGGGCCGCAGCCAGGTCAGGTCCTTCTCCAGCTCGCCGGCCGGGCGGGTCATCGAGAAGAAGCGGCGGCGGCGCAGCACCGGGTTGGCGCGGTAGATCTCCAGCAGCCTGCGGGTGAATCCGAGCAGGTCCTGCTCGGCGGGGGTCAGGTCCCACTTCACCCAGCTGATCTCGTTGTCCTGGCAGTAGGCGTTGTTGCTGCCCTGCTGGGACCGGCCCATCTCGTCGCCGCCCAGGATCATCCGGACCCCCTGGGAGAAGACCAGCGTGGCCAAAAAGTTCCGCTTCATGCGTTCCCGCAGCTCCAGGATCCGTGGGTTGTCGGTGGGTCCCTCCTGCCCCCAGTTGGCGCTCAGGTTGTCGTCGGTGCCGTCCCGGTTGTCCTCTCCGTTGGCCAGGTTGTGCTTTTCGGCGTAGCTCACCAGGTCGTTCAGGGTAAAGCCGTCGTGAGCGGTTATGAAGTTCACGCTGGCCTCGGTCCCCCGCCCGCTGTACTCGTACATGTCGGAGGAGCCGGCCAGGCGGGATGCCAGCTCCGGAACCTGGCCGTTGTCGCCCCGCCAGAAGCGCCGGATGCAGTTTCGGTACTGGTCGTTCCACTCCGCCCAGCCCTGCGGGAAGTTGGCCACCTGGTAGCCGCCGGTGCCCACGTCCCACGGCTCGGCGATCAGTTTGGTCCGGGACAGCACCGGGTCCTGGTGGAGGATCTTGAAGAACGGGGCGAGCCGGTCGTAGGACATGTGGTCCCGGCCCATCACCGTCGCCAGGTCGAAGCGGAACCCGTCCACGTGCATCTCGGTGACCCAGTAGCGCAGGCTGTCGACAACCATCTGCAGCGACCTGGGGTGCATGAGCTTCACGCTGTTGCCGGTCCCGGTGAAGTCCAGGTAGTGGCGGGGGTTGTCGGGCATCAGGTGGTAGTAGTTACGGTTGTCGATACCCCTCAGGCTCAGCATGGGCCCCTGCTCGTTGCCCTCACCGGTGTGGTTGTAGACGACATCGATGAGTACCTCGATCCCCGCGGCGTGAAAGGTCTTGACCATCGTGCGGAACTCGGAGACCTGCTGGCCCCGGCCGCCTGAGGCGTAGCGCACCTCGGGGGCGAAATAGGCGATGGGGTTGTAGCCCCAGTACTGGCGCAGGCCCTTGACGTCCAGGTGGTGCTCGTCGAGGAACTGGTGGACCGGCAGCAGCTCAACTGCGGTCACTCCCAGAGACTTCAGGTGGTCGATAATCGGATCCGACGCCATCCCCAGGTAGGTCCCCCGGTGCTCAAGGGGGACGTCCGGGTGGCGCAGGGTCATGCCCCGGACGTGGCACTCGTAGATGACGGTGCGGTTCCACGGAGTGGCGGGCGGGCGGTCGTCGCCCCAGGTGAACGCGTCGTCCACCACCACGCAGGGCGGGACCGGTCCCAGGCTGTCGCGCTGGTCCGGTAACTGGTCCCCCGCGTCCGAGGGGGAGGCAAACAACGACTCGTGCCACCGCACCCGGCCGGCCAGGGCGCGGGTATAGGGATCGATGAGGAACTTGGCCGGGTTGAACCAGTGACCGTGGTCCGGGCTGAACGGGCCGTCCACCCGGTATCCGTAAAGCTGGCCGGGCCGGACGTCGGGAAGGTAGGCGTGCCACACGCCGTTGGTGTGCTCGGTCAACGCGATGCGGTCCGACTCCCGGTAGGGCATCGAATCCTCGATCAGGCACAGCCAGACCGCTGTGGCGTGTTCGGAGAAGAGGGCGAAGTTGACGCCCCCTCCGTCCCAGGCCGCCCCAAGCGGGCTGGGGGATCCCGGCCATACCCGCACTAGACCAGGACCTCGTAGTGCGTGCTCAAAAACCTAGACGCTGCTTTTCAGGAACAGGCAGGCCAGAGGCGGAAGAGTCAGCTCAAGCGACCACTCCCGGCCGTGCGCCGACACGGCGGTCGCTTCGACCAGACCCAGATTTCCCAGGCCGCTCCCGCCGTAGTACTGCGAATCGCTGTTGGCCATCTCACGCCAGGTGCCGCCGGCGGGCACACCGATCCGGTAGTTGTAGCGGGGAACCGGGGTGAAATTGTAGACCAGCAGGTAGGTGCCTTCGCCGGAGACCGATTTGCGCAGGTGGCTGATCACGCAGGCCTCCCGGTCGTCGGCAGCAATCCACTCGAAGCCCCCCGGTTCACAGTCCAGCTCATGCAGCGCCGGCTCGTTTACGTACAGGCGGTTGAGGTCCCCCACCCACTGCGAAACGCCGGCGTGGACCTGGTACTGCATCAACTCCCACTGCAGGGCGTTCTCGTGGCGCCACTCGGAGTCCTGCCCGAC
>JAJCYF010000154.1 GCA_029263035.1 Actinomycetes bacterium | reverse complement strand
CCGGGGGGAACGGGAGCCCGCTCTGCTGCAGTCTGACGGCGACCGATCCCTGTACTGCCTATGTGGTGCCGCGCCGGTTTACCGCAGAGCGATGCTCGACGACATTAAACTGGATGGTGAGTACTTCGATGAAGATTTTTTCGCCTACTTCGAAGACTTCGACCTGTCCTGGCGAGCGCAGCTGCGCGGCTGGAGTCTGGGCTACGTGCCCGATGCGGTGGGGCGCCACTTCCGCGGCGGGACCGGATCGAAGAGCTCGACCTTCATCCTTGCCTGCAACCACCGCAACCGGCTGCTGGTAATGCTGCGGAACGACCACCCCGCCAGCTTTTTTCGCCACCTTCCGGGCATTGCCTATACGGAGTTGAGAGCTTCGCTCCACATGCTCACCCGCAGGCCTCAGGCCCTCGTGCTGGCCTGGGCCCAGTTTGCCCGGCTCGTTCCCCGCCAGCTATCCAAACGCCGGCAGATCCAACTGGGTCGCAAGGTCCGGTGGCAGCAGCTCGAGCCGTCATTTGAACCCTACGACTACGGGATCAAGGCCATGCGCAGCCGCGCCCGGCAAAGGGCGGCGGTGCGATGAGGGTCGGGGTCCACGCCGACCCGGCGGCCCACCAAATACCCGGGGGCGTCGGAATGTATGTGCGGAACCTGTTGACCGAACTGCTCAAGGACGGCGCCGGTGCCGCCGTTCAGCCCATCCTCTCCAATCACGCCGACGTCCCGCTTGCTTGGTCTGCCGCCGACCTGATCCGCACCCCGCTTCCGTTCGGCGTACAGTACGCCGCCTGGAACTACCTGGGACAGCCGAAAATCTCAAAGCCCCTGGACGTGGTCCACGCCACCGGCCTGGCCATACCCCCTGTGCCCGGTGCAGCACTGGTGGCCACAATCCACGATCTGGCGGTGGAGCATATGCCGGAGGTCGTGCCGCCCCCCTGGCGCCAGATTTACCGACGGGGCCTTAGAAGGGCAGTGGGAGAGGCGGCGGTGATCTGCGCGGTGTCGCAGGCCACCCGCACGGAGTTGGTCGAACGCTTCTCCGTAGATCCCGACCGCATCCACGTGACGCCGGAGGCTCCGAACGTAACACCCCAAAGCCGGAGCGACCCGGCGATTCTGGAGCGCCTGGGGCTCGACTGCCCGTTTATCCTCAACCTCAGCACCGTGGAGCCGCGCAAGAACCAGGTCCGCCTGATCAGGGCCTTTGCCGCTGCCTCGAGCGAGCTGGACGGCTTCAAGTTGGTGATTGCCGGGGTCCCGGGATGGGCCCAGGAGGAGGTCGAAACGCTGATCCAGTCTCAACAACTGACCACCAGGGTCATCCTGCCCGGCAAGGTATCGAATGCGGAGCTGGTTGCTCTATACGGCAAAGCCTCGGTGTTCGCCTTCCCTTCACTGTACGAGGGGTTCGGGTTGCCGCTGATCGAGGCGCTTGGTTTTGGGATCCCATCGGTGGCAAGCACTTCCCCGGCCCTGCGTGAGCTCGGCTCCGACGCCGCCCTTTACGTCGACCCCGCGGACACCGAGGACCTTGGCAATGCTTTGGTGCAGCTCGCTTCGGATGAGGCACTCCGGGAGCGGCTGTCGGAAGCGGGAAAACTCCGCGCCGCCGGCTACACATGGGAACGGACGGCAGCGGCGACGATGCAGGCGTACACCCGGGCCGCCGGCGGTTGAGAGTGACCCTGGTTTCAACGGTCCTGAACGAGGGTGCCAGCATCGGCGCGTTGATCGATGCCATCGATGCGCAAACCCGGCCCCCCGACGAGATCGTTATCGCCGACGGCGGATCCCGGGACGGAACGCCTCAAGCTCTGGCGGTGTGGGCGGCCCGCAACCCGGCGGTGACCGTGCTGAGCATCCCCGGCGCCAACATCTCGGCCGGACGGAACGCGGCGATCGCCCATGCAGCGGGACCGCTGATCGCGGTCACCGATGCCGGCGGCACGCCGGAGCCCGGCTGGCTGGAGGCGCTGGTGGCGGGGTTCTCGGAGGGGGTCGACGTAGTCATGGGGTTCTACCGGCCGGATCCCCGGACCCGCTTCGAGCGGATTTTCTCCTGTCTCAACCTGCCGGACGCCTCGGAAATCGATCCTGCGACATTCATGCCCTCATCCCGTTCCGTGGCGTTCACCAAGAGAGCCTGGGAGAACGCCGGGGGCTATCCGGAGTGGCTGGACATCGGGGAGGACATGTTCTTCAACTTCCAGCTCGTCAAGCAGGGCGTCAGGAGGGCTTTTGCCCCTGCCGCCCTGGTGAACTGGCGCCTCCGGCCGGACCTCGGATCGACTTTCCGCCAGTACTACCGGTACGCCCGGGGGGACGGAAAGGCGGGAATGTATCCCCGGCGCCACGCCCTGCGGTTCGGTACCTACCTGTTTGCAAGCCTGCTCGTACGAATGGGGATCCGCCGCCCGGCCCTGCTGCTGCTCCTCGGTGCCGCCCTGCCGGCCCGGATGGCGGCTGCCTACCGGCGCGCCTACCGCCGGCTTCCGCCCGATGAGCGCGCCCGGGCCCTGGTTCTGCTGCCGGTCCTGGAGATGTTCATCGACACCGCCAAGATGGCGGGATATCTGGCCGGAAGGTCGCTTCGACTGAAGGCAGCCGCCCGGCCCAAAGACTAATATGGGGCCGAACCCATCCGGTTCACAGCCGCCGGGACAGCGGCCGGCCGCTCCGAACGAGCGTGGCATCCAACAACCTGGGAGCGGAGCAATGCAGGCGATTATTCTGGCGGGCGGGAAGGCTACGCGGCTACGCCCCTACACCGAGGACCGGCCTAAGGCGATGGTGGAGATTGCGGGAACCCCCATAGTCGCCCACCAAATCCGCTGGCTGGTCGCAAGCGGAGTGACCCAGGCCGTGGTCTCCTGCGGTTACCGGGCCGAAATCCTGCAGGACTACCTGGGCGACGGCTCCAGCCTGGGCATCGGCCTCACCTACGCGGTTGAACCCGAGCCGCTGGGGCGCGGCGGAGGCCTCAAGTTCGCCGCCCGCCACCTCCCCCACCCCGAAAACTTCACCTTCGCCCTGAACGGCGACATCATCTGCCGGTTTCCCCTGTCCGCGCTTTTGGAGCACCACCGCTCAGCCGGCGCAACCGCCACCCTGGCGCTGGCGCCCTACAAGACGACGTGGGGGATCACCGACGTCGAGGACGGCCTGATCACCGGATTCCGGCAGAGCCCGACGCTCCCCTACTGGATCAACGGCGGGATCTACGTCCTGGAGCCGGAGTGCATCGAGATGCTTCCCGACAAAGGTGACCACGAGGACTCGACTTTTCCTGCGCTGGCGAAGCAGGGCAGGCTGGGGGGGTACCAGATAAGCGGATACTGGCGTGGAGTCGACAACGCCAAAGATGTGATCGAGGCAACTCAGGACATCGAGAACCTGGGGTAACAAAACCACCCCGATAGACTTCAACTATGGCTAAAACCGAACCGCGGACCGAACAGGACCAGACCACGGCCGAAAACACGACACCCGACGCCTCAAAGAGCTCGGTGGACCACCGGATCCAGCAGGTGCGCGCCCGCGAGGCCGAGGCCCTGCGGGGGGGCGGTCCGGACGCCGTCGCCAAACAGCACGCCAAGGGCAAGCTCAGCGCCCGGGAGCGTATCGACCTGCTGCTGGATCCCGGCTCCTTCGAAGAGACCGACATGCTGGCGCGCCACCGGGTCACGGGTTTCGGCATGGAGGACAAAAGGCCCTACGGCGACGGTGTGGTCACCGGCTGGGGCACCGTCAACGGACGCAAGATCTTCGTCTACTCCCAGGACTTCACGATCTTCGGCGGCTCCCTGGGTGAGGTGGTCTCCGAGAAGATCTGCAAAATCATGGACCTGGCGATGGCCACCGGCGCTCCGGTCATCGGCCTGAACGACTCGGGCGGGGCCCGCATCCAGGAGGGCGCCGCCGGGCTGGCCGGGTACGCTTACATCTTCGACCGCAACGTCCGGGCGTCGGGGGTGATCCCGCAGATCTCGGTGATTCTCGGCCCGAGTGCCGGTGGAGCCGTCTACTCGCCGGCCATCACCGACTTCGTGTTCATGAGCCAGGGCACCTCCCACATGTACATCACCGGCCCGGCCGTCATCAAAACCGTCACCGGCGAGGAGGTAACGCAGGAGGAGCTCGGCGGCGCCATGGCCCACGCCTCCCGCTCCGGCGTCTGCCATTTCGTCGGCCAGGATGAGCGCCATACCCTGGAAACCGTCCGCTACCTGCTCAGCTTCATACCGTCGAACAACGCCGAGAAGGCGCCGTTCTTCCCTCCCACGGACGACCCGCACCGGGAGGAGGAGCGCCTGGTGGAGCTCATGCCGGACGAGTCGAACAAGCCGTACGACATGCACGAGATCATCAAGCTGGTCTTCGACGACGGCGAGTTCCTGGAGGTCTTCCCGCATTGGGCCCGCAACATCATCACCGGGTTCGCCCGGCTGAACGGCCACTCGGTGGGAATCGTCGCCAACCAACCGCAGGTGCTGGCCGGCTGCCTGGACATCGACGCCTCCGCCAAAGGCGCCCGCTTCGTACGGTTCTGCGACGCGTTCAACATCCCGCTAGTTGCCCTGGTCGACGTACCGGGCTTCCTGCCGGGCCTGTCCCAGGAGTACGGCGGCATCATCCGCCACGGCGCCAAGCTGCTCTACGCCTTCACCGAAGCGACGGTTCCCCGCATGACCGTCATCACCCGCAAGGCCTACGGCGGTGCCTACCTGGTCATGAACTCCAAGCACATCCGCAGCGACATCAACTTCGCCTGGCCCACCGCCGAGATCGCCGTCATGGGTCCGGAGGGAGCGGTCAACGTGGTCTTCAAACGCCAGCTTGACGCAGCCGAGGACCCGGTGACCCGGCGCAGGGAACTGATCGACGAGTACACCGAGAAGTTCTCCAACCCGTTCATCGCCGCCGAACGGGGCTACATCGACGCGGTGATCGAGCCGCAGCAGACCCGGTCCCGCCTGATCAAGGCGCTGGAGATGCTCCAGACCAAGCGGGAGAACCTGCCGGCCCGCAAGCACGGCAACATCCCCCTGTGAACCCGGCTGCCGGGGACCGGCGGCACCTGCGCCGGCGCGTGGAGTGGAGGGACATCAAGCCGGCCCCCACGCCCGATGAGCTGGTGGTGTTGATGGCGGCGCTGGAGCAGGCCCTTGCCGGCGAAGCCCGGGAGATCCCGGCGTCCGGATGGTCTTCGCCCCAGTACCGGGACGGCACGTCGTTGCGGCCGGGCATGAGGGTGTGGACCGCAGGAAGTGAATCGGAGGCCCCCCGCCAGCCGGCCTACCCCTACCGGAGAGACCGGCGGTAGCCCCCCCGGGTTCGGTCCAACTGGCAAATGTTTACCGTAAATCCGGGTCGGGTAGACCCTGTCGTGAGTCACGACTACGCTCACGAAAGGAGCAGTCATGCCCGATGCAGAAGGTAACCAGAAGGCAGATTCAGGCACCGATACCCCGCTCCACGCCTACAAGAATGAGTCAGGTTCCGGAAGCTCGGACCCCCACCCCGAAGACGTCAAGGGCGACCCCACCGGCAGCGACATCGCGCAGGAGTCCATGGCAGACCGAGGCGACCCGGGTAAGCACTAGCCGCTACCCTCCGGTCGGGCATTCGGCGAAACCGATCGGGCAACAGATTTAGCGTGAGCTACGCTTTCCAGCCCTTAGCCCCCGGGTGGAAATCGTGGCTCTTCGCGTTAAGGCTGGTTCCAGTTCTCCACGCACCACTCAACGGTTCGCCTGAGCCCGTTCTCAAGAGTCACCTGGGGCTCCCAGCCCAACAGCTCCCTCGCCCTGGTCAGATCCGGCTGCCGGTTCTGCGGATCGTCGATGGGGCGGGGTTCGAAGACGATCTCCGAGTCGGAATTCATGGTCCGTTTGATGATCTGGGCGATCTGAAGGACCGTCGCCTCCCCCGGGTTGCCGATGTTGACCGGCATCGCCGGCCCGTCGTAGGCCAGCAGCCGGATGAACCCTTCGATCAGGTCGTCGACGTAGCACAGGCTCCGGGTCTGGTTGCCGTCCCCGTGCACCGTAATGGGTCTACCGGCCAGGCATTGGTCGATAAAGGTCGGGACCGCCCTCCCGTCCCTGCGGCGCATCCGCGGGCCATGGGTGTTGAAGATCCGCACGACCCGGATAGGAACGTCCCAGGTGCGGTGGTAGGCGAACGCCATTGCTTCGGCGAACCGCTTGGCCTCGTCATAAACGCCGCGTGGTCCAATCGGGTTGACGTTGCCCCAGTAGGTTTCGGGCTGGGGGTGAACCAGGGGATCGCCGTAGACCTCGGAGGTCGACGAGATGAAGAATCCCGCTCCCTTGGCCTTCGCCAGCCCCAGGCAGTTGAGGGTCCCCAGGGCGCCGACCTTGAGGGTATGTATCGGGTGCATGGCGTAGTCCACCGGCGATGCGGGCGACGCGAGATGCATCACAAAATCCACCCGGCCATCCACCCGAAGGTAGTTGGTTACGTCGTAATTGAAAAACTCGAAAGCCGGGTTCGCCACGAGGTGGTCTATGTTCGACAAGCTTCCGGTCAACAGCGAGTCGTAGCAGGTGACTTCGTGCCCTTCATGGAGCAGGCGTTCGCACAGGTGGGAGCCCAGAAAGCCCGCTCCCCCAGTTACCACGACCCTCAAAGATTCGCCGGCGGCCGCCCGGTGGGCAGATAGCTGAATCCGGCCTCCACCACGTCCTTCTCATTGAGCAGATTTCGCCCGTCGACGATCATCGGCAGCGTGACGATGCCCTTGAGGCGCACGAAGTCCAGGTCCGCAAACTCGGGCCACTCGGTACAAACGACGATGCAATGGGCCCCCTCTGCTCCCTTGTAGGGATCCTCGACCACCTGCAGACCGGGCATCTCCCGCACCGCGAACTCGTTCGCCTGGGGGTCGCACCCGACGACCTCCGCCCCCAGATCGGTAAGCGCCCGGGCCAGGTTCAGCGCCGGCGATTCCCGCACGTCATCGGTACCCGGCTTGAACGACAGCCCGAGCAGCAGGACCTTCTTGGACTCCACGTTCCACAGGGCGTCCTTGATCTTTTGCACAGTGGCATCCAGGGCGCCCCGGTTGATCTTCATGACCTCCTCCAGCAGGCCGAAGTCGTAGCCGAGCCTGCCGGCCACCGCCTTGAAGGCCAGCAGGTCCTTGGGAAAGCAGTAGCCCCCGTAACCCAGGCCGGCGTTCAAGAAGTCCCGGCCGATCCGGTGGTCCGAACCCATGATGTCGGCCACCGAGACCACGTCGGCCCCCGAGGCTTCACAGACCCGGGCCAGGGCATTGGCGAATGAGATCTTGAGCGCCAGAAAGGCGTTACAGGCGTGCTTGGCCAGCTCGGCGGTGTGGATATCCACCTCGAAGTAGCGGCAGTCGCCTCCCAGAACCGGCTCATACAGCTTCCGCATCAGCGCGTGAGCCTCGGGGTCGTCCGAGCCCACCAGGATCCGGTCGGGCTTCAGGCTGTCCTGCACCGCCGCCCCCTCCCTTAAGAACTCAGGGCTGGAGACCAGACGGATCCGGTGCGTGGTGGCCTTGGCGAAGATGGAGTGCAGCCGGTCGGCGGTGCTGACCGGAACGGTGGACTTTTGGATTACCACAATGTCGCCGGTGGCGTTGCGGGCAACCGAACGGGCGGCGTTCTCCACTGCCAGGAGATTCGCCTCGCCGTCGGCCCGCGCCGGGGTACCGACGCAGATAAATGCACAGTCGGCGCCTTCGATCGCCTCCGCCGCCTCCCGGGTGAACCGCAACTTGCCGGAACCGAGCACCTCGTCGAGCAGATCCTGCAGGCCCGGCTCGTAGAACGGCGCCCTGCCCTGCTGCAGCGTGTCGATCTTGGCCGGATCCTCATCCAGGCCCACGACGTCGTGGCCGAAGTGCGCCAGAGTTGCAGCGGTAACCAGCCCGACGTGGCCTACTCCTATGACTGCGACCTTCATGGATCGACCACCCTTTCCCGGTTCTGAAAAATATAACTACCCGCCTGCCGGATCACCTGAGCTGCACGACATCCCCGGCTCGAACCACCTGCCCGCCCGCCAGGACCAGCCCGCCCCCCCGATCGATGTCAACCGCCCGGTCCTCGACCGGCCCGGAACCCAGGTCCACTCTCACCCGCTTTCCCAGCGTTCCCGACCAGGTTCGGTACCGGTCGGCCACCGTCTCCATCGGACCATCGACCTCCCGGCCCAGGAACTCGATCAGGCCGGCCAGTAAGTCCAGCCGGTCCAGCCGCAGGCCGGAGACCGTCTCCAGGCTGGTGGCACTTTCGGCAAGGGCGGCCGGGAACTCGACCCGCAGGACGTTTATTCCTATACCAAGGATAACCACTCCCTCCGCAGCCTCCGCGAGCATCCCCCCCACCTTCCGGCCCTCCAGGACCACGTCGTTGGGCCATTTGAGCTGCGGCCGGAACCCCAACCCGGCCAGGCACTCGCACACG
>JAJCYF010000153.1 GCA_029263035.1 Actinomycetes bacterium | reverse complement strand
TCGTCGTCGGTCAGGCCCAGCGAGCGGTGCAGGGAATCTTCGATGGCGGTCTGTCCTTCTCCGGGCATAGTGAGGTCAGTCTATTGGGTGATCGGGATGCGGGTTACCGAACTTCACCTGCTCCCCTTCCACGGGTCCAGCACCTTCACCCCGCAGTCCTCGAAATCGCCAACGTTGCGGGTAGCAACCTGTGCCCCGCGCGAGCGGGCGATCGCGGCTATCTGCGCATCGAACGCGCTGATGGGCTTTCCTAATGCCCGACGCCCTCCGGCGATCGTCGCATAAGCCTGGGCTGCGGAGCCGTCGAAAGGAAGGACGCGGTCCCGGAATTCGCCGTCCAGGATCGCAGCAACGGCGGCGGTCAATCCTGATCGGCGCTCCCCTTCGGGCAACAGTTCAAGCCCGTAGAGCAGCTCGGCTTGTGTGATCGTCGTGATGAACAACGACGACGCCGGCCGGGCCGCCATCCAGGCGGCAACCGCCGGGTCGGGCCGGGTACGGATCGCCTCGGAGACGACGTTGGTGTCCAGAACGATCATCCGCTGAGGGCGGGCGGTTCTCGCATGGGCTCGCGTTCAGGCAAGGAGAGGTCCGCTCCGCCGAGTGGATCTATGTGCCGACGGATCCGCCGGTACAGGTCAGTAGAATCGTCGTCCTGGGCGGAGAGCTCGGCACGAAGGATGTTGCGGGCCTCCTCCTCCATCGAGTGACCGGAGGCCGCGGCTCGGATACGGAGCCGTCGCTTCAACTCCGGATCGACGTTACGGATGGTGATGACCGACACAAGCACTCCCTGTTAGCATTGCTCATTGTGTTAGCAATGCTAACCGATTCTCGTACTAGGTTTCCGCCGGCTGGAGGGAGTAGAGGACCGATGCCAGGATCAGCCGGCCGTCGGTGCCGCCGACCGCCGGGTCGACCGCCCGTTCGGGGTGCGGCATCATGCCGAGCACGTTGCGCTGCTCGTTCAGGATCCCTGCGATGTGCTGCCGGGAACCGTTGGGGTTGGCCTCGTCGGACAGCTCCCCCTCCTCGTCGCAATAGCGGAAGGCGATCCGGCGGGTGGCGATCAGCTCCTCCAGCGTCCCGTCGTCGGCGTAGTAGCTGCCGTCGAAGTGGGCGATGGGGATCGTCAGGACCTGTCCGGGCCACATACCGCCGCTGGTGAACGGGGAGTCCAGGGTCTCGACCCGGATCCGCACCGGCATGCAGCGGAACTTCAGGCCGCTGTTGCGGCGGAGGGCCCCCGGGAGCAGACCCGCCTCGCAGAGCACCTGGAAGCCGTTGCAGATTCCGATCACCGGCTTGCCGGCCGCGGCGAACTCCTTGACCGACGCCATGACCGGCGACCAGGCGGCCATCGCCCCCGTGCGCAGGTAGTCGCCGTAGGCAAACCCGCCGGGCAGGACGATGACGTCGACGCCCTCCAGGTCGGTTTCCAGGTGCCAGATGAACCGGGTCTTCGCGCCTAGGTAGTCGAAGGAGTAGTTGGCGTCCCGGTCGCAGTTGGACCCGGGGAACACCACCACCCCCACGGTGGGGATCAAAGCGGCGTCAGCTCCAGCTCGTAGTCCTCGATCACCGGGTTGGCCAGGATCTTCTCGGAAGCGTTGGAGACGATCGTGCGGGCCGACTCCTCGTCCGGGGCCTCCACGGTCAGCGTGATCCGCTTGCCGACCCGGACCCCGGAGATGCCCTCGAAGCCGATCGACGGAAGCGTCCGTTCCACGGTCTGGCCCTGGGGGTCGGAGATCTCGGCCCGGGGCATCACGTTGATGTGCGCAGTGAATTTGCTCACGAGCCGACCTCCTTCAGGTAGTCGTCGAAGGATTGGCCGGTGATCTTCTCGTACGCCTCCAGGTAGCGGCTGCGGGTGCCTCTGACCACGTCGTCGGGCAGCGTCGGGGGGGGTGGCTCCTTGTTCCAGTCCAGCCCGCTCAGCCAGTCCCGGAGGTACTGCTTGTCGAACGACGGCGGGTTGGTGCCCGGCTTCCACTCCTCCGCGGGCCAGAAGCGGGAGGAGTCGGGGGTGAGAACCTCGTCGGCCAGGACGACCTTGCCGTCCGGGTCCACGCCGAACTCGAACTTGGTGTCGGCAAGGATGATGCCCCGCCCGGCGGCGTAGTCGGCGCCGGATTTGTAGAGCTCGATCGCCAGGTCCCGGGCCTCCGCCATGCGAGCTTCGCCCAGGATCTCGCCGGCGGTGTCCTCGGAGATGTTCTCGTCGTGGCCGGTGACGGCCTTGGTGGCCGGGGTGAAAAGGGGCTCGGGCAGCTTGTCGGCCTCTTTTAGACCTTCGGGCAGCGGCATGCCGGCGATCGTCCCGTTGCGTTTGTACTCCGACCAACCGGAGCCGACCAGGTAGCCCCGGACGACGAACTCCACCGGCAGCATGTTCAGCCGCCGCACGATCATGAAGCGGCCGTTGAGGTCCTTGGCAAACGGCTCGGCCTCCTCGGGGAGGTCGGAAACCGACATCGAGATCAGGTGGTTCGGCACGTCCGACGCCCGCTCCAGCCAGAACTTCGTCATTCCGGTGAGCACCCGGCCCTTGTCGGGGATCTGCTCGTTCATCACCACGTCGTAGGCGGAGATGCGGTCGGAGGTGACGAACAGCAAGCGGTTGTCGTCGAGCGCGTAGATATCGCGCACCTTGCCGGTGGCGATCAGCTCGAGGGGTAGGTCGAAGGTGGCGGCGGTGGGGCTCATGCTAGTGCTCCCTTCCGCAAGTAGTGCGTGCACCGAGAGCGCTCAGACGCCCCGAGTGCAAGGCGCGAGGAGGACGCATACCGCTTGCCGTCTGTGTCCGACGAGGAACGCAGCAATCGGGGATGGCTGAGCCCTCGAATGCCACGATATTTGCGGAAGGGTGCACTACTGGATCTCGTCGAGCCGCTTGATCACTTGGTCCACGTGCTCAAGATACCGCGCTTCGTCGAACAAGTCGTCCAGTTCGGTCGCTCGAAACAAAGATGTGACCTCCGGCGTGTGGCTGAGCACGCTGCGCAGGTGGGAGCGGGTCTCCCAGGCGGTGCCGGCGGCCTTTTGGACCACCCGGTAGGCCTCGTCGCGCTGCAGACCTTTGTCGATCAGCTTCAGCAGCACGTTCTGCGAGAACATCAGCCCGTAGGAGATGTCCATGTTCTCCAGCATCCTCTCGGTGTCCACCGACATCTTGTCGAGCAGAACAGTGGCCTCGTTCAGCATGAAGTCCAGGGCCAGGCAGGCGTCGGGGAGCATCACGCGCTCGACCGAGGAGTGGGAGATGTCCCGTTCGTGCCACAGCGCCTGATTCTCGATCGCCGGGGTAAGGGCGGCCCGGACGATGCGGGCCATGCCGCTCATGCGCTCGAACCGCCACGGGTTTCGCTTGTGGGGCATCGCCGACGACCCCTTCTGCTCCCCGGTCACGAAAGGTTCCTGGACCTCGGCGACCTCGGTGCGGGCGAGGTGGCGCATCTCGGTGGCGATGCGGTCGAGCGTGCCGGCCAGGATCGACATGGCGGCGGTGAACTCGGCGTGGCGGTCCCGGGAGACCACCTGGGTGGAGCCGGGGTCCCGGTCCAGGCCGAGCTTTTCGCAGACGTAGATCTCAATGTCCGGGTCCCCGCCGGCGAAGGTGCCGACGACTCCGGAGAGCTTTCCTGCGGAGACCGCCTTGCGGGCCCGGCGCAGGCGCTCCCGCCCCCGGTCGAGCTCGAAAGCCCACCCGGCGACCTTGAGGCCGAAGGTGGTGGGCTCGGCGTGGATGCCGTGGGTGCGGCCGGCCATAAAGGAGTGCGCGTGCTCCCGGGACTTGGCGACGCATACCTTGATCAGTGCATCGACCCCGGTGAGCAGCAGGTCGGCGGCGTCCCGCATCTGCAGCGCCAGCCCGGTGTCGAGGACATCCGACGAGGTCATGCCGTAATGCAGGTGACGGGCGGCGGGACCGACGTTTTCGGTGACGTTGTCGATGAAGGCAGCCACGTCGTGACGGGTCTTTTTTTCGATCTCCGCCACCCGGTCGACGTCGAAAGCCGCCTTGGCCTTGATGGTCTCCAGGTCCTCGGCCGGCACCTCGCCCTTGTTGGTACGGCATTCGGTGGCCAGGATCTCGATCTTCAGCCAGTTGGCCAGCTTGGTCTGCTCGCTCCAGACCGCGGCCATCTGGGGCCGGGTGTACCGATCGATCAAACCTTCACCCTTTCAGGAGTCTCAACGAATGTTCCGAATCCGGCTGCCGGTCCAACCTGAGTCGGCCGTCCACACCGTAGCATCCAGGCGATCACCGAGAGCCAGGCAGAGCCGGTCGGCCAGCGACAAACCTTCCCCGCTGCGCCAGCGGTTCGCCGCCCACTCGGCGTCGGTCACACTAACCGGCGTCACCTCCAGGTCATAGGCGAGCAACAGCGCCTTGGCGCTCCCC